>DATEMN010000574.1:0-15305 GCA_035275565.1 Pseudonocardiaceae bacterium
TGGCAGGTGGGGGGCGTTGGGAACCGCCATTCGGCTCCGAATCGCGGGGGCGGTGGGATCAGGCTGCGACCGTGCCGTCTGGGGAGCCTGCGGTCCATAGGCGGGCATAGGGTCCGCCTGCCGCGAGTAGCTCGGGATGGCGACCCTGTTCCACGACCCGCCCGCTGTCGAGCACGACGATCCGGTCGGCCTTGGCCGCAGTGGCCAGCCGGTGCGCGATGACGACGGTGGTGCGGCGCGCGGTGAGCCGGTCCGCGGATGCCAGCACCACCGACTCGGTGGCCGGATCCAGCGCGGCGGTGGCCTCGTCGAGCAGCAGCAGATCGGGCTCGATCAGTTCGGCGCGGGCCAGCGCGAGTAGCTGCCGCTGCCCGGCGGACAGGCCCTGCCCCCGCTCGCCGACCGGTTGGCGGAATCCGTGCGGCAGCGCGGCGACGGCCGCCAGCGCACCGACCCGCCGCGCTGCGGCTTCCACCTCGGCGGGACTCGCCCACGGCGCGCCGTAGCCGATGTTGTCCGCGACGTTGCCGCGGAACAGGTGTGCTTCCTGCGGCACCACGCCCAGCCGGTGGTGAAACGCCGCTGGATCGTACCGGCGCAGATCCACGCCGTCGACCAGCACCGTCCCGTCGATCGGGTCGTAGAAGCGGGCCAGCAACTTGACCAGGGTGGACTTGCCCGCCCCAGTGGCTCCCACCAGTGCGACGGTCTCACCTGGTGCGATCCGCAACGACACCCTGTCCAGCGCGGGTTGCGCCGCACCGGGGTAGCAGAAGGTGACGTCCCGTAGCTCCACCTCGCCGCGTAACCGGGCGGGCACCGGCACGGCGTCGGAGGCCGGGGGCGGCACCGTGGTCGGTGTGTTCAGCAGGTCCCGGATGCGACGCAATCCGACCGCGGCCTGCTGGTAATTGTCGAAGACCTGGGACAGCTGCTGCACGGGCGCGAAGAACAACCCTAGGTAGAGCAGGAATGCGGTGAGCACACCGGGAGTCACGGTGCCCCCGGCGACTTGGGATGCGGCCACACCCAGCACCGCGGCCTGTGCCAGGTCGGAGAGCATCGAGACAAAGGGGAAGTAGGTGGCGATGTAGCGCTGCGCGCGCAGCCGGGTGCGCCGGTAGGCGTCGCTGCGAGCGGCGAAATCCCGGGCCGAGCGTCGCTCCCGGGTGAACGCCTGCGCCACCCGGATACCGGAGACATTCTCCTGCAGGTCGGCGTTGACCTCGCTGATCTGCTCCCGGGCCTGCGCGTAGGCCGCCGATGACCGGTGCCGGAACACCACAGTGGCCACGATCAGTACGGGTAGGCTGAGCATCGCCACCAGGGCCAGACCGGTGTCGGTGAGCAGCAGCGCGGTGGCCACCCCGACCACGGTGAGAACGCTGATCAGCGCCGTGGACAGGCCGGTCTGCAGGAAGGTAGACAGCGCGTCCACGTCGGTGGTCATCCGGGTCATGATCCGACCGGCCATCTCGCGCTCGAAATAGTCCAGCCCGAGCCGCTGCAGGTGTGCGAAGCTTCGTACCCGCAGCAGGTAGAGCAGCGTCTCACCGGCCCGGGCGGCGACCACCGTCTGGGCGGCCATCACGAGCCAGTCAGCGACGATCACCCCGAGCCCGATGAGGACCGCGATGGCCAGCAGGCTCGGCGTTCGGTGGGTGATCGCGTCGACGGCCAGCCCGCCTAGCGCCGGGAACGCCACGGTCGCCAGCGCGTCGAGCCCGACCAGGACGGCCGTGACGGACAGCCATCCCCGCATCGGTCTCAGTAGTCGTCCAAGCCGGAAATTCGGGTCGGGTGCGGTCGGGTCCGTCCCTGTGATCCGGACCTGTGCGGTTGCCGGGGGCAGCGCTGCTACCGCCGCGAGCAATTCCGGGGTCGGTCCGACATTGCCCATCATGTTGCTCATTCCGCCCCGCACGTCGCCCGCTGCAGATCGAACGGACTGGGCGGCGGGCTGCGTGGACGGGGAACTGCGGCTGGAGCCGTCCGGCGGCTCGGTCAACCCGTCGGGCGGCCAGAGCTGCGCGGTGATGCCATCCGGTCCTGGTTGCAACGCACCCGAGGTGTCGGCGGTGACGTCTTCGATCACCTCGCCAGGGCCGGCGAGCAGGGCGCGAAACAGCGTGCATCGAGTGGTCAGCTCGGCCTGGGTGCCGACGTCGACCACCCGGCCGCCATCGAGCACCGCGATCCGGTCCGCCAGCGCCAGCGAAGAGCGGCGGTGCGCGATGAGCAGGGTGGTGCGTTGCGCGGTCACCGTGCGTAGCGTGGTGTGGATGGTCGCCTCGGTGGCCGCATCGACCGCGGAGGTCGCGTCATCGAGCACCAGTACCCGCGGGTTCGACAGCAGTGCCCTGGCCAGCGCGATCCGCTGACGTTGCCCACCGGACAGGGTCAGTCCCCGCTCGCCGACACGGGTGTCGTAACCCTGCGGCAGCGCGGAGATGAAGTTGTGTGCTGCTGCGGCTTGGGCTGCTCGGTGCACCTCCTCGTCGGTGGCGTCCGGGCATCCGTAGGCGATGTTGGCCCGTACCGTGTCGGAGAACAGGAATGCCTCCTCGAACACCATCCCCACGGCTCGGCGCAGCGACGCCAAGCGCAGCCGCCGCACGTCGATAGTGTCGCCGGGTGGGCCGATTCGAATCGCACCCTGCTGTACGTCGTAGAAGCGGGGCAGCAGCAGCGAGACCGTGGACTTGCCCGATCCGGCGGTGCCCACCAGCGCCATCGTCTCGCCCGGCTTGACGAGCAGGGACATTCCGTCGAGCACCGGCTCGCTGCGCGCGTAACCGAAGCGCACTTCGTCCAGTCGTACCGCCAGCGGCCCGTCCGGGACATCGATCGCGTCCAGCGCGTCCGCCACCTCGGGCTGGGAGTCGATCAGTTCGTAGACCCGCTCCACACTCGCTCGGGCAAGCTGCGCGCTGACTACCAGGCTCGCGATCATTCGGGCTGGGCTGATGAGCATCGTTAGATACGCCGCGAACGCCACGAAGGTTCCCAGACTGATCGTCCCGTTCAGGGCGAGCATGCCGCCCACACCGAACACCGCGACCTGGCCCAGCGAGGGCAATGCGGTCAGGGTGGGGGCGAACGTGGCGGTCAGACGCGCCGAGCGCATCCGTTCGGCGAACAGTCGCCGGGCCCGCTCCTCCAGCCGGGCCACCGCGCGGGCTTCCTGGCCGAAACCCTTCACCACCCGCACCCCGGTGACGGTCTCCTCGACGTGCTCGGCGATCTCGCCGGCGCGCTGCTGGGCCGACCAGGTCGCCGAGAACAGCGTACGTCGAGTTCGGGCAGTGAGCAGCCCCGCAGCCGGTACCACCACCAGCGCGATCACCGTGAGTAACGGAGACAGCCAGAGCATCGAGACCAGCGCGACCGCGAAGAGCACCAGCATGCCCAGTACCAGCGGCACCATGGACAGCAGGCCCTGCACCAGCTGCAGATCGGAGATCGCCCGGGACACGACCTGACCGGTGCGCAGGCTGTCCTGCTTGGCGCCGTCGAGCTTTTGCACCGCGCGGAAGACGGCACGGCGCAGGTCGTGCTGCACGTCCAGGGACAGCCGTCCGCCGAGGTAGCGGCGCACGAAGGCGGCTCCGAATCGTAGTAGGGCAACCCCTGCCAGGGTGGCGACCAGCCAGCCCAGCCGCTGGGTGCTGCCTGCTACCGCATCGTCCACCGCGAGCCGGGTCAGCAGTGGGGTGGTGGCCTCCATACCGACCCCGACTCCGGACGCGAGTAACGCGGCCACGCTGAGATAGGGGTGGCGCCAGCATGCCGTCGCGAGCCGGCGGATCCAGCCCGGTCGGTTCGTTGTGGTCTGCTTGGGCACGACCGCCAGGCTAGGGGGTCACCCCGACAATCCGTCGCCTGCGCGACGAATGACTCAGTCTCGGAGGTGCCCACCTCGCCGCAGTTGGGGCATGACGGGGGGGTGGTCGATCGCGCTGCGAGAGAGATTCCGCGCCGCAGCGCGATCAGCGGCCGGAGCGTCGAGCTGACGGGGGACCACCAGTACCTGGCGCGGACGGCGGAACGGATGGGATTTCCCGGCGCGGCGCGTGACCGACTCCGTCCCATCACCGATAAGATGCCGATGTGCGGTCGCCCACACCTCGCAAGGCCAGCGACGACGGCGTAACCAACCCGAGCACATTGGGCAACGACCCGTGGCGTCCGGCTGGTGCTGGATAAGAAGTTCCCGCCACCCGTCGGTGATGGTTCGGATGTGCTTGCGTGCTACCGGTACCGGTAGCACCGCACTAGCTCGGGCGGCCATCTCCTCGACTGCTGCCAACTGCTGCAATACCGCACGCCGCAACCGACGGTCCATCAGTACACCTCCTCGGCACCCCCCGACCACCCCGAGGACGTACCCATCATGCATAACGACTCGGCCCACATGTCGTCACGCCTCAAGGCATTGTTCTACCCAACTCGGCTCGTGGACCTAAACTCCCCCTGAAGGTCGTAACCCGCACGCTCCCACCACGCCGTCTGACCCATCGCCAGGGGCGCTGAGATCGAAGCCGAGGAGGACGCCATGCGCGTCGAGGTGGACCCGAACATCTGCGAGGCCCACGGTCAGTGCAACGCGGTCGCGCCGGAGGTCTACGAACTCGACGACGGCGGATACTGCCTGATCCGCAACCCGGAGGTCGCGCCCGAGCTGGAGTTCCGCGCCGGGGACGGCGCCCTGGCCTGCCCGGTGCAAGCCATCGCCGTCACTCGCTGATCTTTCCCGTGACGCCCCGCCCGTACGTCCTGGTCTCGGTGGCGATGTCCCTCGACGGCTGTATCGATGACCTGCGGGATGCCCGTTTGCTGCTGTCCAACCAGGAGGACTTCGACCGGGTCGACGAGGTACGCGCCGGCGTCGATGCCATCCTGGTCGGAGCGAACACGATCCGGCGTGACAACCCCCGCTTGCTCGTGCGCTCCGTGGCGCGCCAGGAGGAGCGGGTCCGGCGGGGTCTGGCTCCGCACCCCTTGAAGGTGACGCTGACCGGTCGCGGCGATCTGGATGCCACAGCAAAGTTCTTCACCTGCGGTAACAGCAGGAAGCTGGTCTACACGCGCGATCCGGAGGTTGCGGTCCTTCGCGAGCGGCTTGGAGACGTCGCGACCGTGGTGGCAGCCGGAGAGCCGGTCGACCTAGGCGTCATGCTGGACGATCTCGGCGAGCGCAAGATCGAGCGTCTGATGGTGGAAGGTGGCGCCACCATCCATACCCAGTTCCTCAGTGCCGGCCTCGTCGACGAGATCCACCTTGTGATCGCGCCGTTCTTCGTCGGTGATGTCGGTGCTCTCCGCTTCGTGTATCCCGGTCGATTCCCACAGGACCCCGATCATCCGATGACGCTTGCTGAGATCCGGCAGATCGGGAACGTCGTCCTACTCCGCTACCTCACCGCCACCACCGGCCGATGATCGAGGATCACGAGCGGCTGCGCGCTCGAGACCCGCTTGCATTCGACGTGGGCGGAGATGCTGTCGGTGGTTGCCGAGGTCGATTCCCGAGGAACTGCGGGCACGTTGGGGTATGGCACGACGGTGGAGCCGTGGCTCAGCGGCGGCCACGTAGGCGTCATAACCTGTGCCGGGGCGGCACGATCTTTACGGTGTTTGATGTTACATGCGAAGCGGTAATATCGGGCAGGTGGCTGCTCCCGACACTGACCTGACTATCGATCAGCTCGCGGCGCGCACCGGAATGACGGTGCGCAACGTCCGCTCGCATGCCAGCCGTGGGCTGTTGCCGCCACCGCAGCTGCGTGGCCGGACCGCCTACTACGGCGCCGACCACGTCGCTCGGCTTCAGCTCATCGCCGGGTTGCAGCAGCAGGGCTTCTCGCTGGCCGCGATCGAGGCGGTGGTGCGGCAGACCCCGGCCGGATCGGCCGAGCAGGCGCTCGCCTTCTACCGGGGCATCCTCGCTCCTTGGCAGCCCGAGGACCCGCTGGAGATGTCCTACGCCGAGCTCGCCGAATGGCTGGGTGTGGAGCCGCAGCCCGCGACGCTGGACCGGCTGCATGCCGAGGGCACCCTGGAGCTGTTAGCCCAAGATCGGGTGCGGATCACCAACCCGGCACTGCTGCGGGCCGGAGCCCAGGCGGTGCGCCTGGGAATGCAGGTCGATGCGGTGATGGCGATGCGGCCTGAGCTGTTGAAGCAGGCCCGGGCGATTTCCGAGTTGTTCGTCGGGCTGTTTCGAGACACCGTGTGGCAGGACTACGTGGCGCGCGGGATGCCCTCAGACGAGCTGTCCGATGTCCACGGGGTGGTCGAGGCGCTGCAGCCGGTCGCCGCGCAGGCGCTGCTGGCAGCCTTTCGCTCCACCATGCCCGAGGCGATCGAGGTGTTCGTCCGTGAGGAGTGCGAGCGACTAGCCGAGCGCACCGGCCGATGATGAGTGACGGCGTTCAATGTTACATGGATACGTGACAACATAGCGGCGGATGGTGTTCCATAACACCATGACATCGATCCAGGGGCTGGTCGCCGCGGCTCAGGAAGCGCGGCCCGCCGGTGGCGCCGAGCTCGAGCAGATCATCATCGCCAGCGCGGCGGCGACCGTGCTCACCGTGGGCTTGTTGCTGCTCGGCTGGGGCCACCGCACTGGCCGGATCCCGATCCTGCGGCGGCTGGCCACCGAGACCGAGCGCTGGCCGTTCAGCGCGGGGCAGCCCGGCTGGGTCGAACTGCCCTCCACACTCGCGCTGTTCTCGCTGATCACCGCACTGCTGGGGATGTACTGGGACATCTCGCTACACATCGCCGACGGCCGGGACACCGGTCCGCTGGCCAACCCCGCGCACTACTTCATCATGTTCGGGTTGTTCGGTGTCTTCGCCTCCGGCGTGCTGGCCATGGTGCTGCCGGTGGGGGAGCGCCCCGGCCCGGCCGCGGTACGGATCACCCGCGACTGGTACGCGCCGGTCGGTGGGGTGCTGATGGCCGGTGCGGGGTTCTTCGCGCTGCTGGGTTTCCCGTTCGATGACGTCTGGCACCGCCTGTTCGGCCAGGATGTGACCCTGTGGGGCCCCACTCACCTGATGATGATCGGTGGCGGCGGATTGTCCCTGGTCGGCCTCGCGGTGCTGGAGCGAGAAGGGCGGTTGGCTCGCGGCTACCAGGAGGTGACGTCGCTGGGCCTGTTCGTCCGCCGTGGCATGATCATGGGAGGGTTGCTCGCCGGACTGTCGGTCTTCCAGGGCGAATGGGATTTCGGGATACCCCAGTTCCGTCTGGTGCACCAGCCGTTGCTCATCGCCATGGCCGCCGGGTGTGCGCTGGTCGCCGCTCGGCTGTGGATGGGTCGGGGCGGCGCGCTGTTCGCCGTCGGTTTCTACGTCTTCGTGCGCGGCGGGGTCGCGCTGATCGTCGGACCGTTCCTCCAGGAGCCCTTCCCCACCATCCCGTTCTACCTGGTAGAGGCGTTGTGTGTGGAGCTTGCCGCCCTGCTGCTGGCCCGCCGATCGCTGCTGCTGGGGGTCGTCGGTGGCCTGCTCATCGGGACCGTGGGTTTCGCCGCCGAATACGCCTGGACGCAGGTGGCCTACCGATTGCCCTGGACCCCCGACATCCTCGTCGAGGGCACCCTGATGGCGGTGACCGGCGGGATCGCGGGTGGCGTCGCCGGGGCGCTGCTGGCGCTGGGCTTGCAGGGCAAGCTGCCCCGTCCCGCTGTCGCCCGGCCGCTGTTCATCGGGATCGTCGCCGTGCTGATAGCCGCTATGGCCAACGGGCTGCAGAGCACCATTCCCAACGGCGTGCGCGCGGAGATCACGCTCACCGACGTGGCCAGTCCTGGCCCTGTCCGCACTGCGCAGGCCGTCGTCCGGATCGACCCGGCGGCGGTCATCGACCGACCGTCCTGGTTGACGATCACCTCCTGGCAGGGCGGCGGCCTGTACGTCAACCATCTGGTGCCGGTCGGGGACGGCAGCTACCGGACCACCAAGCCGATTCCGCTGTCGGGTAACTGGAAGGCACTGGTGCGGTTGCACGACGGGCGCATCCTTACCGCGGTGCCTCTCTACCTGCCTGCGGATGAGGTGCTGGGTGAGCCGGAGATACCCGCGCTGCGCGACGTCACCCGGGACGCGGTCAACGAGAAGCAGATCATGCAGCGGGAGCTTAAGGAGGGCGTGCCGGACTCGCTGTGGGGCACCGCGTCGGCAGTCGTGCTGATCTGTGCACTCCTGTTGATGTTGGCGTTGGGCTGGGGCGTGTCCCGAGTGTCCCGGGTGTCGCAGCCGGTCGCCGGGCCGGTACGGCAGGTGGCGAGTGCACCGTGAGGACGGGTGAGGTAGTGCTGGCCCACCACGCGATCGTCGCTGCCGTGCCGTTTTTGGTGCCGATGCTGGTCATTACCCTGATGATGGTGGTGATAACAGTGCGCGACCGCCGCCAAAGGAGGATTTGTCACCATCGTCCGCCTAGCGTCGCGCCACCGCGCCGGCTCCGGTAGGCAGGAACGGTGACCATTTACCCCGCCGGCGCACGGTTGCTGCTCGGGCCGGTGCTCCGGCATGTGGGTGCGACGACCGCGACGGTGTGGGTGCAGGCCGACCGTCCGGCGGAGGTCGAGGTGCTGGGCTGCCGGGCGTCGACGTTCACCGTGCATGGCCACCACTACGCACTGGTGGAAGTCGGTGGGCTGGAACCGGGCTCGACCACCACCTACCAGGTGCATCTGAACGGGGAACGCGTCTGGCCCCGGCCCGGCTGGCCGTGGCTGGCCAGCCGGATCCGCACCCGGGGTGGCGGCGCTGTGGTGCGAGTGGTTTTCGGCTCCTGCCGGTGCGCCAAGCCCGAAAATCCCAGATCGGCAGCTGTCACAGGCATCGATGCGCTGGATGTCCAGGCCAGCCGGATGGCCGACACGGCGCCGCAGACCTGGCCGGACGCGCTGCTGCTGCTCGGCGACCAGGTCTACGCCGACGACCCGCCCCCGCAGACCCGGCGCCGGTTACCCTCGCGCCGGCACGCCACTGCCCCACCCGAGGACGAAGTGGCGAACTTCGTCGAGTACGCCCGGTTGTACCGGGACAGCTGGTCCGATGACGGGACCCGTTGGCTGATGTCCACCGTGCCGACCGCGATGATCTTCGATGACCACGACGTGCGGGACGACTGGAACACGTCGGCAGCGTGGCGTGACGAGATGACCGCTTATTCGTGGTGGCCCAGCCGGATCCGGGGGGCGCTCGCCGCTTACTGGATCTATCAACACATCGGCAACCTGTCTCCGAAGGAGCGTCACTCCGATCCGATCTGGCGCGCCGTGCAGGACACCGACGGGGACGCCTGGCCGGTGCTGAAAAAGATGGCCGACGCTGCGGACGCTGACCCCGCAACGATCCGGTGGAGTTTTCGTTGGGACATCGACGGGGTACGGCTGGTGGTGATCGATACCCGGTGCGGGCGTGTCCTGATCGAAGGCCGGCGCGCGATGCTCGATGATGCGGAGTTCTCCTGGGTGGAGGATGCCGTCAGCGAGGGCCACGATGCCCAGCACGTGCTGGTCGGCAGCTCGTTGCCGTGGCTGCTGGCACCGGCGATCCACGACGTGCAGTCGGCCAACGAGGTGGCCTGCGCTCGGGACAGCACCCGCGGTGAGCGCATCCGCCAGGCATTCGACCTCGAGCACTGGGCGGCGTTCCGGGACTCTTTCGACCGGCTCGCCGCGTTGCTGCGGCGGGTCGCGGTCGGCCCCCATGCGCCCGCGACGATCAGCGTGCTGTCCGGCGATGTGCACCACAGTTACGTGGCACGAGCCGATGTCGACGGATCACCCGTCTATCAATTGGTGTGCTCGCCAGTGCATCACCACGTTCCGTGGTACATCACAGCACTGATGCGGGCCGCCTGGTTCGGTCCGCCGGCTGCGCTGGTTCGTCGTGCGGTGCGCCGCTACGGGGTGCCCGACCCGGCACTATCCTGGCGCCTGATCAGTAGTCCCGTCTTCGGCAACGCGGTGGCCACTCTGGTGTTCTCGGAGCGCAACGCCGAGCTCGTCATCGAGAAGAGCAGTCGTAGCGGCGGGCTGGAACCGGTGTCCCGGGTCGAGTTGGCCGCCCCGAATGATCGGCGGCAGGAGGGCGATCGGCGATGAAGGTGTTCACCGGAGCTGACGAGTTGCTCGCTGCGGCTGGTGCGCAACTCGGCGCGAGTGCCTGGATGATCATCGACCAGCAGCGCGTGAACGCCTTCGCGGACGCGACCGAGGACCACCAATGGATCCATGTCGACCCGCAGCGTGCTGCGGCAGGCCCGTTCGGCACCACCATCGCGCACGGATTTCTCACCCTGTCGCTGTTGCCGTATCTGATCGACCAGACCTACCGGGTCGAGGGCGCCACGATGGTCATCAACTACGGGCTGAACAAGGTGCGTTTCCCCGCCCCCGTGCCGGTCGGTTCCACGGTGCGGGCCGAGGTCGAACTCGCCGAGGTCACTGAGGCGACCGGTGGTCTGCAGCTCGTGCTGCGTGCCACGCTGCAGATCGAGAGCGGTACGAAACCGGGTTGCGTGGCGGACTGGGTTACCCGGGTTTACTTCTGACCCGCGCTGGCGAGGTCGTCGGGTCGCAGTCGGAACACCTGCAGGCGTCTTCCGTGGTATTTGTCACTCTCGCCGACCCATTCCATGCCGACCCGCCGCGCGGTGGTCGCCGCCCGGGTGTTGTGGGGGGCCACCAAGGCGAACAACTCGACCAGCGAATGCTGGAACGCCCAGCGCGCCAACTCCCGGGCGACCTCGGTGATGTAACCCCGGCCCCAGTACTCCGGCGCGAGTTGGTACCCGATCTCGACGTCCGCCTCAGGCACCGGCATCGGCAGCAACGTGATCCCGCCAACGAGCGCGCCGCCCTCGATCAGCACCAGTGCCCACCGTCCGGTTCCCGGCACCATGTCGTTCTGCTCGGCGGCCCACCCCTGCAGCACCACTCGCATCGCGGCTGTGTCGGGGATACGAGCCAGCTCGGGTAGCCACCGGCTGACGTCATCGTGGCCATAGATTTTCAGCGCTGCCTCGGCATCGGTGACTGACCAGTCTCGCACCAGGACCCGGTCGGTCCGCAGCAACTCCGCCATGAAGTGAACTTACTCCGAATCGCCGCGTTTGCTACCTCGTCGGCAGGGCACACGTCGCGTGCCCTGCGACCCTGGTGCTGAGAAGATAGGCTCTTCACTATGGACCGAAAGCGTGAGAAGACGCCAGACGAAGGCACACCGGCGATGCGGGGCGGCTTCGGTGGCTGGACTCCCTGGAGCGAAGAAGAGCATACCAAAACAGACATCAGAGAGTGTACCGACCAGCACTGTATGAACGTCGAGGTGAACTGCGGTTTCCAGGGATTGGACCCGGGTTCACCGCTGTCCCAGTCCGCCGGTGTGAGCGATGATCTCCGTGCTGCCTGGAAGTCGAAGCTCGAAGGCGAGGGCAAGGCAGCGTCCGGGTCTCAGAGCCTGCGAGATATCGTCTTCGGTGCTGCGAACCAGGCGTGACTGCGAGAACCTCGGGTTTGGTTTTAGACGCCGAAGTCGCCGCCGAAATCGTTCATTCCTGGATCGCTGAATCCTGGATCGTCGATGTCCTGTACCGCTGGCTCAGCGCCGGACGTGTCTTCACCGCTGGCCGTGTCCGCACTGCCCATCCCGTCGTCTAGGAACGCGCTGGCGATCGAGGTACCGATGAACGCACCGGCGACGCTGGCGAGCAGGGAGCCGGCGATCACCCCGCCCATGCCCATGCCACCGCTCCGGCCGCCACCGCCGAGGACGCGTTCCATAGTTCCGGGCTGGCGCATCTCGGCGCGGGTGGCCATCCGGGCGAGCGATCGCGGGTCGTCGGAGGTTGCCCGTTCGGACTCGGGCACGGTGTGGCCGACCTCGTCGAGGACTCGGCGGCGCTGCTCGGGGGTCAGTTTCTCGAAAGCCTCGGCGTGCGCCTGCTCAACGGTCTCTGGCGGCGCGGTGCGCAGCATGTAGCGGTAGCGCTGTATGGCGATCTCGTCGGGATCCTGGCCGGCGGCGCTGGTGTGCTGACCAACAGGCCAGCCAGTGGATGCATCGCCGCGGTCGGGGCCGGCGGGCGAGCTCGTGCGGCCGAAGATTCTGTCGAGTAAGCCCATTCTGGATGTCCTTTCCTGGCAGGCCGGGGATGCCCGGTCAAGATACTGACAAACTTCGTCCGCCGGAGGGAGGCGTGGCGTGGCGGGCTGATGCTGTCAGACGCGGGCAGATCACGGTTAGTCCGGCGTTTGCCGCATACGGCTGACGAGTTCACTAGTCGTTTACCCAAAAGAGGGAAGTTGTCCACCAGGTTTACCTACCGTAGCGGCCGAGCGGTCATCCTCAGCACCGCGCATGCACATCGACTACCACCACCGGAGGACATGCGTGAAGTTTCAGCGGCACGGTGCGGTGCTCGCCCTCGTGGCGGCCAGCGCACTGGGAGTATCGGCCTGCGGGGCGGCGAACGAACAGTCCACCCCCCCTGGTGGGGACTTGTCCGGCACGATCGCGGGCGCGGGCGCCAGCTCGCAGGCCGCGGCGATGCAGGCGTGGATCGCCGGCTTCACCGCAGTGGCGCCCGACGTCACCGTGACCTACGACCCGGTCGGCTCGGGCGGGGGCCGTGAGCAGTTCATCGCGGGCGGCACCGCGTTTGCCGGCACCGATGCCTACCTCAAGGAGGAGGAGTTCGCGAAGGCGAAGCAGCGCTGCGGCGGCGACCTCGTCGAGGTTCCGCTCTACATCTCGCCGATCGCGATCGTCTACAAGCTTGAGGGTGTCGCCGACCTGAAGCTACGTCCGGCCACGATCGCCGGGATCTTTGCCCAGAAGATCACCAACTGGAACGACCCGGCCATCAGAGCGGACAACCCCGGTGCCACGCTGCCTGATTTGCGGATCACCGCGGTGAACCGGTCGGACAAGTCCGGCACCACCGAGAACTTCGCCGAGTACCTCAAGGCGGTTGCCCCTGGGGTGTGGACCTACACGGTCAGCGGTGACTGGCCGGTTCCGGGTGGGGCGGCCGCGCAGGGCACCTCGGGCGTGGTTGGCGCAGTGGGGGCCGGCAACGGCACGATCGGCTATGCCGACGAAAGCCAGGTCGGGGACTTGAAGGTAGCCAGCGTCGGGGTCGGCCCGGAGTTCGTGAAACCCACCGCCGAGGCCGCCTCGACCGTCCTGGAGGCATCGACCCGGGTGGCTGGGCGTGGTGACCACAGCTTCGCCTACGACCTGGCCCGCGACACCACCCAGTCGGGCGCCTACCCGATCGTGCTGGTGTCCTACAGCCTGGCCTGCGGCAGCTACCCCAACGCCGCCGATGGCAGACTCGTGAAGGCGTTTTTCACTTACGTCGCCAGCGAGGAAGGCCAGGAGGCCGCCGCCAAGAACGCCGGCTCCGCACCGATCTCGGATGCGTTGCGCGCGAAGCTGACGCCGGCGATCGACGCCATCGGGACCGCGGGAGGCTGAGCGGCGACGTCTGACCAGTGAGGAGCTCGGTGACGTGAGCACCAGCATCGCCGCACCCGACGCCCCGGCCCACAAGCCGGTCCAGCGGCCCGGGGACCGTATCTTCGCCGGCGCCGCGACCGGGGCCGGGATCCTGATTCTCATCGTGCTCGCCGGGGTGGCCTCCTTCCTGCTAGCCCAAGCGTGGCCGGCGATCACCGCACCGGCCGAGGCCATTCCTGGCGGCGAGGGACTGGTCGCCTATATCTGGCCGCTGGTCTTCGGCACCCTGCTCGCGGCCGTGATCGCGCTGCTGGTCGCCACCCCGCTTGCGGTCTGCATCGCCCTGTTCATCACCCATTACGCACCGCGGCGGCTGGCCCAGAGCCTGGGTTTACTGGTTGACCTGCTCGCCGCGGTGCCGAGCATCATCTTCGGACTCTGGGGTGCCACGGTGCTCGCCCCAGCTACCGTGCCCTCGACGCGCTGGCTGGCAGACAACCTTGGGTTCATCCCGTTCTTCGCTGGGCCGGCCTCGAACATCGGCCGTACCATGCTGGTCGCCGCGCTCGTGCTGGCGGTGATGATCCTACCGATCATCACCGCGGTGACCCGGGAGGTCTTCCTGCAGACCCCCAGGTTGCACGAGGAGGCATCGCTGGCACTGGGCGCGACCCGCTGGGAGATGATCCGGATGGCGGTGTTGCCCTTCGGCCGGTCCGGCATCATCAGTGGGGCCATGCTCGGCTTGGGCCGTGCGCTAGGCGAGACGATGGCGGTGGCGATCGTGCTGTCGGTCTCTGGTGGCGTCACCGTCAACCTGATCAGCGACGGCAACCCGTCGACGATCGCGGCGAACATCGCCCTGACCTTCCCGGAGTCCACCGGGCTCGATGTCAACGCGCTGGTCGCCTCCGGGCTTGTCTTGTTCGCCGTGACGCTGGCCGTGAACATGCTCGCCCGCGCGATCATCAACCGGCGTCGCGAGTTCTCGGGAGCGAACTGATGTCCCTCTCCACGCAGCCCCGCGACCCGGAGCGGGAGATCGACACCGCGCTGGCGGCCATGCCGATCGTCCGCGGTTCGCTGCCTCGGGGGTCGATGCCGGGTGCACTGATCGCTGCGGTCGTCGTCGTGGGCGGGCTACTCGCGCTGATCGGCTTCAACGTCGTGCTGTTCGTGATGGTGACAGCGGTGGTGTTCAGCGTCGCCATGTATCTCTGGTCGCGCGGGGTCGAGGGTTCGCGACGGGCCACCGACCGGCTGGTCACGATCGTCGTGTCCGCGGCGTTCCTGCTCGCGCTGGCGCCGCTGGTCTCGGTGGTGCTCACGGTCCTGGTCAACGGCCTGACCCGGTTCGACAGCCTCTTCTTCACCAACTCGATGTCCGGTGTCGTCGGCGTGGGCGGCGGCGCCTACCACGCCATCGTCGGAACTCTGATCATCACCGGGTTGGCCGCGGTCATGTCCATCCCGGTCGGGCTGCTCGCCGCGATCTACCTGGTGGAGTACGGCACGGGCAGGTTGGCCCGCGCGATCACGTTCTTCGTCGACGTGATGACCGGCATCCCGTCTATCGTGGCCGGCTTGTTCGCCTACGCGCTGTTCGTGCTGTTCTTTGGCCCCGGTGTCCGGCTGGGCATCGCGGGGGCGGTCGCGCTGACCGTACTCATGATCCCGGTCGTGGTCCGGGCCACCGAGGAAATGCTCAAGATCGTGCCGAACGAGCTGCGGGAGGCATCCTACGCTTTGGGTGTCCCCAAATGGCGGACCATTGTCAAGGTCGTACTGCCGACCACCATCGCTGGCATCGGC
>DATEMN010000575.1:0-3430 GCA_035275565.1 Pseudonocardiaceae bacterium
GGCCCGTAGAGGAACTCCACGCATGCCGCGGCGACGGCCTCCGGCAGTTGTTCGGTGAGTTGGCGTGCCGCGGTGCGGGCCACTTGTACCCGGTAGGTCACTCGGGTTGGGCCTGGTGTCGCTCGTCGATCAGGGCTCGCACCTGCTGCTCGTCGAGCACGTCACCCCGATCGAAGTCGGCCTCGCTAGCGGCGATGCGCTGCTGGGCCTGTGTGTCGGCGAGCAACTCCATGGTCGCCTCGATTGACTCCAGATCTTCTGCGGCGAGCAGCACGACGTATTCACGGCCATTGCGGGTGATGTGGACGCGCTCGTGAGTGCGCCCGACCTCGTCAGCGATCTCGGAGAGTCGAGCCTTCGCTTCGGACAACGGAATCGTACTCATGGACCAGAATTATAGTCCACCAGCCTCTCAACCGCCCCCTGGCGGCGGCCGCCTACCCAGGTCGGCGGCGCGAAGACCGCAGCTGGCACGGGCGTCCCCTGCCGCAGGCCGGTCAGATCCTTCGGAGCCTGCTCGGTCTATGAGGGCGGGTGGAAGCAGGAGAATTGGACAGTCAGTTGGACAAAGATGATCAATGTTCATAACGGGTGGCCGTTTACGCCGATCAAGAGCGGTGGCCAGGGGCGGGGTCAAACCGCCGATCTTTCAATTTTCAGGAGTTAGAATAATAGTTTACCAAAGACCGTGCACGTCCGTCACTGCATCGTTGCATTGATCCGAACACTGCTGAACGTTGACGAACGTATGTGGAGGAGACCAAAGATGGGACCACCAGGGTTCCGCCGCCTCCTGGAGACCCTCGGGGGTTCCCCAATAGGAGCTTCTGCGACGCGCGGTTTAGGAATGGTTTGTGAGTCGTAGCGATTAACCTACTACTTTGCCTGGCTCGTGGGCGGTCAGACTCGTAGTCATTTCATACCTGTTACGCGTTTCACGGTGCATACTCCTCAGCTGCAAGCTAGGCAACGACGCTGCGATTAACAAAGATGCAGGCGGGTCCCTGATCGGATCGCTCGACATGGGCATGCGGCGGTCGCCGATTGGTGTTGGAGTGCGGCGCGGTGCTGCTCGTTGCGTTGCGGGTGACATGCGGCCATTACGGTGGTAGCCCGGCGCCGTGTGTGATGACCAAGGCGGGAGCCGCGTGGTCCCAGAAGCACGTAACCTTTCCTTTGACGATCGTTCTGCGCCGCAACCCTGCATTGCACGGTGCTGTTGGTGTTCGGTTGTCGTCCGCGTGCGTTGGTGGCCTGGTCTGCTTCCCGGCCCGTCCCCGCCGACCAACGCCAGCGCCGCCGACACGAATCCCTTACAGATGATAGGACCTCCCGGGTCTCCGCCATCGCCCAAAGCGAACGAGGAGCTCGTGAAGGTGGGTAACCGTCGATCTTCCGGCCACAAGCAAGAAGTTGATTGCCATACCGCGTACTGCACACCGATGCCCCAACATGTTCCGGGGAGCCGACGGGGGTGGCCGGTGGGTTCACGCTGGATGGGCTCGGCGGCTGGTTCATCACCGGCATTGAAGGAGGCCCGTCGAACGTGATGGGGATCAGCCTGCCGCTGGTTCGCCGGCTGCTCACCGAGGTGGGCGTCATGGTCACTGATCTGTGGAAACGGGACTAGGCTCGGTGCCATGCCGGTACCGAACGACACAGACCCGAAATTGTCCGCCTACGCCCACCCGGAGCGCCTGGTCACCACTCAGTGGCTGGCCGAGCACCTGGGTGAACCCGGGCTCGTGGTGGTCGAGTCCGACGAGGACGTGCTGCTCTACGACACCGGCCACATCCCCGGCTCGGTCAAGGTCGACTGGCACACCGAGCTGAACGACCCGGTGACCCGCGACTACGTGGACGGGCAGCGGTTCGCCGAGATCTGCGGCGAGCGGGGTATCTCCCGGGACAGCACAGTCGTCTTCTACGGCGACCGGAACAACTGGTGGGCCACCTATGCGCTGTGGGTGTTTAGCCTGTTCGGGCACCCGGACGTGCGCATCCTGGACGGCGGCCGGGCCAAGTGGGTCGCCGAGGGCCGGGAGATGACCACCGAGCAGTCCAAACCCGAGCGGGTAGAGTACCCGGTCATTGAGCGCGACGACAGCACCATCCGGGCGTTCAAGGACCAGGTGCGAGCGCACCTGGGCAAGCCGCTGGTGGACGTGCGCTCACCCGGCGAGTACACCGGCGAGCTGCTGCACATGCCGGACTACCCACAGGAGGGCGCGGTGCGCGGCGGGCACATCCCGGGCGCGGCCAGCGTGCCGTGGGCCCGGGCGGCCGCCGAGGACGGCACCTTCAAGTCCCGGCAGGATCTGGAGGACATCTACCAGCGCGAGCAGGGACTCTCCCCGGACAATGACGTGATCGCCTACTGCCGGATCGGCGAGCGGTCCAGCCACACCTGGTTCGTCTTGACCCATCTGCTCGGGTTCCCCCAGGTACGCAACTACGACGGCAGCTGGACCGAGTGGGGCAACTCGGTACGGGTACCCATCGCGGTAGGTGCCGAGCGCGGCTCGGTCAGCTGACGATGTCGCTGGGAGTGAGCCCATCGTGACCGCCTCAGTCGAACTGCCCCCGAAGCTGTCGGAGCTCGTCAACGACTTCTCCGGGCTCGGCGTCAAGGACCGGCTGCAGCTGCTGCTCGAGCTGTCCCAGGAGCTGCCCGCACTGCCGGAGCGCTATGCCGGCCACCGCGACGCGATGGAGCAGGTGCCCGAGTGCCAGACACCGCTGTTCCTGGCGGTCGAGGTGGACCCTGAGCGGACGGTGCACCTGTTCTTCGACGCGCCCCCAGAGGCACCGACCACGCGGGGGTTCGCCTCGATCATGTACAACGGGCTGGACGGGCAGAGCGCGGACACCGTGCTCGGCGTGCCGAACGACTTCTACCTGGCCCTCGGGTTGGGTGAGGCGGTCAGCCCGCTGCGGTTGCGCGGTATGGTAGCCATGCTGGCCCGGATCAAGACCCAGGTCCGCTCCGCCCGCTGACCTCGCCCGGTTCGCCCGTTTCCGGCCAGGGTTGCCCCCTACCCTCCCGCTACGGGTCTGTTGTGTTGACCGATGGCGAGCTCTGGCAGGGTAGGCCGATGCGCCGTTGTCAGGTTCAGGTGCCGCCGCCCACGTCCGGTTTGGCAGGGTTCCGGTTTTCCGGCGGAGGTGATCCTGCTGGCGGTCCGGTGATCGTAAGACGCGGGGCTCTGATGCCCCTATGGACGTCAAGCCGCTGACGGCTCGGCTTCGGGTGGGTGTGACGGGCCCGTGGGCCCAACCGGCGCTGTCTACCCCAGATATTCACGGCAGTGATCAGATCATGGATTTTGGGGGTGTTGCTACGAGGAAAGGTGCCCCTGGCCTGGGAGAATGCGGATTGTCGAGATCTGCATGAACCCGGGGAAGGGACACCTTTCAGGTGAAGGCTACA
>DATEMN010000576.1:0-14526 GCA_035275565.1 Pseudonocardiaceae bacterium
CCTGCGCCCACCGGGTGTTGCCGTCCTCGACCGTGGTCTTGGTCACGACCACCACCCGCAAACCCAGCTCAGCGGCGCGCAGCGCGGCGGTCAACCCGGCGACACCGGTGCCGACCACGGCGAGGTCTGCGGTGAGTTCCCAGCGCGTCATCATGCCGCCGCCACGGGACCGAGTGCGTCGGCGGTCATTCGCCGCCGCCAGGCCGGCCAATGGAGATCATGCGTTGCACAGCGTCCCGGGCCCGCTCGGCGATCTCACCAGGAACGTGCACCTCGTCGGTGCCCTCGCGCAGCGAGCGCAGCAGCGCCGCCGGGGTGATCATCTTCATGTACCGGCAGGAGGCGCGGTCGTTGACCGCGCGGAAGTCGACGTCGGGAGCGGCCCGCCGCAGCTGGTGCAGCATGCCGATCTCGGTGGCGACCAGCACCTTGCGGGCGCCGGTTGCCCGGGCAGCGTCGAGCATCCCGCCGGTGGACAGGATCCGGATCCGCTCGGCGGGTACCGCACCCACGCCGGCCAGGTAGAGCGCGCTGGTGGCGCAGCCGCACTCGGGGTGGATGTAAAGCTCGGCGTCGGGTGCGGCGGCGGCCTTGGCGGCCAGCTCGGTGCCGTTGATCCCGGCGTGCACGTGGCACTCCCCGGCCCAGATGTGCAGGTTGCGCCGACCGGTGACGCGCTGGACATGCGCGCCGAGGAACTGATCGGGCAGGAACAGCACCGCACGATCGGCCGAGATCGAGTCGACCACCTCGACGGCGTTGGATGAGGTGCAGCAGATGTCGGTCTCGGCCTTCACCTCGGCGGTGGTATTCACATAGGACACCACTGCCGCACCCGGATGCTCGCCCTTCCAGGCCCGCAGCTGCTCGGCGTCGATGGAGTCGGCCAGCGAGCAGCCCGCCCGCGCATCGGGGATGAGCACCGTCTTGTCCGGGGCGAGGATCTTCGCGGTCTCTGCCATGAAATGCACGCCACAGAAGACGATGGTGCGCGCTGCCGAGTCCGCCGCGATGCGCGACAACGCCAGGGAGTCCCCCACGTGGTCGGCGATGTCCTGAATCTCAGGCACCTGATAGTTGTGCGCGAGCAACACCGCATCGCGCTGCCGGGCGAGTTCGCGCACCTCTTGCGACCAGGCTCGATCCGACACCGGCTCTGCGTGGGTCCGCTCCGGTGCGGTGGTAGCGGCCATATCGCCTCCTTCGTCGCTGGCCTCTGCTCGGGTTTTCGCCTTATAGTCGTAAACTGTGAATGATAACAGTGTTGGGCTCGCGGTGCACGAAGTCCTCGCTGCGGTGCTGCAGGTTCGTGACGGGCAGCTGCAGGTACTGCTGTGGCAACGCGGCATCGCGCCCGACGTCGGCCGCTGGGCGCTGCCGGGTGGCCGGCTCGGCGACGGCGAGGACGTGCAGACCTCGGTGCTGCGCCAGCTCGCCGAGAAGGTGGACGTGCGCGAGGTGGCGCATGTGGAGCAGTTGGAAGTGTTCAGCGCGCCGGACCGGATGCCGCAACGGCGCGTCGTGGCCACCGCGTTCCTCGGGCTGGTGCCCTGCGTGGCCGATCCGGCGTTGCCACCCGACACGGCATGGCATCCGGTGGCGGAAGCCCTGCGAGGCTCGCCCAGCACCGCCTTCGACCACGGCCCGATCGTGCGTCGCGCCCGCGACCGGCTACGCGCCAAACTCTCCTACACGAACCTCGGGTTCGCGCTGGCACCACCGGAGTTCACCGTCTCGGCGCTGCGCGAGCTCTACTCGGCGGCACTGGGTCACCGGGTATCGGCGACCAATCTGCAGCGGGTACTGGCCCGCCGCGGAGTGTTGATCTCCACCGGTAACACCGCCGCATCCGGACCGTCCGGCGGCCGGCCCGCGGCGCTGTACCGCTTCGCTGAGCGCGGCATGCGGGTCACCGATCCCTTCGCTGTGCTCCGACCACCAGAATCGCGGCACCCACTGGAGCTGCCCGGCTCGGGTGTGCTTATCCAGCCAGCGGATCCGGACGCAGCGCCGTAACGTTATGTCGTGGCCGAGACACTTCCACTCTTCCCGCTGAGCACTGTGCTGCTGCCCGGGGCAGCGCTGCCGTTACACATCTTCGAGCCCCGTTACCGCCAGTTGACCGTCGACCTGGTGACCGGCGCGGTCCCCGGCCGCAGCTTCGGCGTGATCGCGGTCAAGCAGGGTCTGGACGCTGCGAGCGAGACGCACGACATCGGGTGCACTGCGGTGCTGCGAGAGGCCCGCCGGCTGCCGGATGGCCGCTTCGACATCGTGACCCGTGGCGACAAACGGTTCCGACTACTCGGCATCGATGAGACTTTGGCACCTTACCTGGTCGGCAGCGTGGAGTGGGTGCCTGATGACAACCCGCAGACCGACGAGCTGATGCTGCTGCCGATGCTGGCCCACTCGGCCCGGGAGGCCCACCGGCACTACTGCTCCGCGGCATGGCAGCAGGGGGACTGGGCCGAGCCCGACGCAGACGTCGACGCCGCGGCGTTGTCGCACCTGCTTGCCACGGACTGCCTGCTCACTCTGGAAGACCGGCAGGCACTGCTGGAGGAATGCGATCCGATCATTCGACTGCGCCGCGTACGCACCTTGCTGGTCCGGGAGGAGGCGTTTCTCCGGACGCTTCGGGCAGTGCCGGTTCCACTCAACCAATTCGCTCTGCCGACCAGCCGCAACTGACCCGCGAGTGCGTAACAGTGTTATATAACCCAACGGCACTCACGAGCTGCGCAGGTCGTGAGTGCCGTTGTAGGCAGTCGTGATGCAGTAACTGACGGCCACTCCGAAGGGCTGCGCGAGCACCACCCAGCTCGACTCCAGCACTGGGGCACGCGGGAACGCCAGGCCGGTGCCGGCCAGATCGGGGTAGTGGACAGCAGCCAGCCACAGCCCGGTGCGCATCGCCAGCCCCGCCGCGACCAGCGCGCCGAGCACCCCGGTGACCAGGACCAGCGGGCCACGCCGCCGCCGCAGCAGCCACAGCACTGCACCGGTGAGCACACCGGCGGCCAACCCGAGCAACAGGAAAATCGCCATGCCGTCGAAGCGGTGCTCGCTCTGCCCGGCAAGAGGTAGCACGCCCCCGGCTATGGCCGCGCGGCCCGAGCTTATGACGATCTCCGGAGGCGCAAGCCGCGACCACAACCAGCCCAGCGGCAGGCCGAGCACCGCCACCGCGCACAGCACGCCCAGGGTGGGCAGCAGATCGGCGCGGACCAGACCCCAGGGTCGGACCGGTACGGCAGCCTGCTGAACCTCCACTTGTATCACGATCATCCCCACCCGGAGTGACGGCCATGCGCGCTGCACTGGGCCGACCAACCCGTCGGCGTCACCTGCACCACCATCCGGCGCGCGCACTGCGGGCAGTACCGCGGCGGCTCCAGTTCGCGGCGGCGGGCACAGTCAACGTGCTCCCCCTCGCCGACCGAGCGCCCGCAGGCGTCGCAGAAGGTCACAGCGTCCGACCCAACGCCTTGATCGGCATCTGCAGCTCGTCGAGCATCTGAAGGTCATGGTCGGTGGGCCGCCCCAGTGTGGTGAGGTAGTTGCCGACGATGATCGCGTTGATGCCGCCCAGCATGCCCTGGCGGGCGCCGAGATCGCCGAGCGTGATCTCCCGACCGCCCGCGAAGCGCAGGATCGTGCGCGGCAGTGCGAGCCGGAACGCTGCGACGGTCTTGAGCGCCTCGGAGCCGGCCAGCACGGTCTGGCGTTCCAGGGGAGTGCCCGGCCGTGGGTTGAGGAAATTCATTGGTACCTCATCGGGGGTCAGCGACGCGAGCTGCGCGGCGAACTCGGCGCGCTGCGCCATTGTTTCCCCCATTCCGATGATGCCACCGCAGCAGACTTCCATGCCGGCCTCACGCACCATCCGCAGCGTCTCGAAACGCTCCTCCCAGGTGTGCGTGGTCACCACGGCTGGGAAGTACGAGCGCGCGGTCTCCAGGTTGTGGTTGTAGCGGTGCACGCCGATCGCGGCCAGCTCGTCCACCTGGTCTTGGCTGAGCATGCCCAGCGAGCAGGCGATGTTGAGGTGCGCGATCTCCGGCTCGGCTCGGATCGCCTTGATGCCGGCCTGCACTTGGGACATCAGCCGCCGGTCCGGCCCGCGCACCGCAGCGACGATGCAGAACTCGGTCGCCCCGGTGCCGGCGGTCTGCTTTGCGGCCTCGACCAGACCGGGGATGTCCAGCCACACCGCACGCACCGGTGAGGTGAACTGGCCGGACTGCGAGCAGAAGTGACAGTCCTCCGGGCAACCGCCGGTCTTGACGCTGACGATGCCCTCGACTTCCACTTCGGCGCCACACCAGCGCATCCGTACCTCATGTGCCAGCGCAAGCAGCTCGTCCAACCGGTCGTCAGCCAGCTCCAGCACCGCGAGGATCTGCTGCTCAGACAGTCCTTCGCCCCGTCCGAGTACCTGTTCGCGGGCGACGACCAGCACGTCAGCCTGTGGCCGAGTCACGGGTTGCTCCTCTCGACGCTTACCAGCCAGTCTGCCGCATTCGCCACGAGATCCCGCGCACACGACCCGCCGCGCGACACCGCCGCCGAACCCAAGCCACCCGCGCGCAGAACTACGAGGGGCTGGTGGTCTCCGGATCACACAAATGATCGAGCCCCGATTTCCGAAAGCGGGACGTGAACGTTCCCATTCAGCCGCGCACCAGCGGGAGGGTCGAGCAGTGCAGCCCGCCGGGGAAGCGGGTGATCTCGGAGTAATCGATCGGCACCGGAGTCGTCCCGCGAGATTCGATCTCGCTTGCGATCCGCTCGTCGGTGGCGTGCAGGATGAGTTTGTCGGGGGCTAGCGCAAGCGTGTTCACGGCCAGGCTGCGGGCCTCGTCTTCCGTCACCTCGACGAGGTCGAAGCGGGATTCGAAGTAGGCACGGCTAGCAGGGGCAAATGCCTTCGGGTTGAACAGGCCGACCTGTGGTCCAGCCAGCGTGAAGTGGACGTCGAGGTGAACCACGCCCGGGTGCGCGAACTCAATCGGCACGACACGCCGGTCGATGCCTTTCGCGGCCAATGCCTCGCGGAGAGATTCCACGCCTTCGGCATTGGTGCTGTCACCGATGCCGACGAGCACATCGTCATCGGTCACGATGACGTCGCCGCCTTCGATGTGACCACCGGTCAGTTCGCACATCTTTGACAACCGCGGCAGCAGCCAGGCCAAGCCGGCCTGTTCCCGGCGCCGGATCCCTGTCGCCGGTCGGGAAAGAAAGAACATATCGTCGATCCCGAACCCCATGTCACGGGTGTAGAGCTGGATGCGGACGTCTGTCGGTTCGACCCAGTGCAGGGTGACGCCGTGCTGCGCCAGAACCGCTACCAACCGCTCATGCTGGATGGTGGCGAGTGCAGCGTCGGGCGCCTCTACCATGTACCGGGCGAGCACCTCCGCCATGGGTCTGGTCTGCCGCTTCGGATCCACCTCATCCTGTGCTTCCACTGCTAGGTCGTCCAAGGTGAAAGGCTTGACCAGGCCGATCAGGACCTCGCGCAGCACAGCGATGTCGCTAGGAATCTGCACCTCGATGATGTCGTCATACATCGAACATTCTCCCCTGAACCTGCCGCTGGGCTAGTCGCCACCAATAACTCTGTGTAACTCAAGGAGTACAGTATAGCCATGAGCGTACCCCGTTCCGTTCGATTCACCGACGACATTGCGCCGTCTCGACCGTTATGTGAGGCCCATCCCAGGGTGTCCGCATCGCCGGTCACGACCCGACCGTTGCCGTCTTGAAAGGGGTACGACCAAGACCACATCAGCGGCCAACCAAGCGCCGGATCAACGGGCGGGAGCGACCGCCTCAATGTTGGCGATGGTGAAGTCTCGTTGCGCGTTGCGGAGGTGACACCAGGAGTCGAGCCATTTACCGTAGAGCTGTTGTGGCCGGATTTCCCGGGTACTGCGACTACCATTCTTATCACGGTAGACGATCAGCACATCGTTGTGGTGATCTACGGCATCGGACAGGAGCTCCAGTTCGGCGTCATTAAGGTGACGGTTGAGCTGGGCCAGCAGTTCGAAGGTGTCCGAGTCGGCGGTGGCCCACAAGGTTTCGCCGTGTGGGTCGACCGCCAGCCGCCGCGCCAGCTCAGTGGCGGAGAGCACAGCTCTGGGTTTCGTGATGATCGGGTGATCGTGAGTCGGCGCCTCATGGTCGTGACGGGCTTCGACGATCACCGTGCCTTGCGCGTCCTCAGCCATCGGGGACAGGCCGACCTCACGCAGCCGCGCCAGGACCTCGTCGAGATCGCGTGGACTGGACAGCACGGTAGGAGCGAGCCGACTGAAATGCAGCTTGGCGAGAGATCGGGTGTGCAGGATCTCGGTGACCATGGCGTCATCGGCGATGACGCAGGAACGCATGCCTCGCACCCGAACCCGGCCGTGCCGGCGGGATGCGTCGGTGATCAGATATTCGAGTGGCTGGGGAACCGGGTGGGCCGAGATGGTGGCCAGCTCGGTGAGTAGCTCCGGACCGGTCCACCCAGCGTCGAGTGCGGCCCGGATGCTGGCTGGGGTGAACCGCCAGGTCATGGCAGCTCCATGGGTCTCGGTGGCGGCCGAGTCCTTCAGCAGCCGCGACACAGCCGCACTCGGTTGGCCGGAGACCACAGCAGTGAGATCCGACTGCAGGATCACGCTGCACGAGACTTCGGGAAGCAGTGGGATGCACAGGCGAGCCAGCTCGTCCACCACCTCGCCGGCCGCAGACCCGGTCGCGGCCAGCAGATACTCCCCGAGTTCGGACACCATATCGGTGGCGATCACCCCGAGCAGTTCGGCTTCGCGGACGGCGGCGGCTACTTTGTCGCCACGTTGCGCAGCCCGGTAGCCATGCAGAGGGCAGAACCAGTCGATTTCCTTGCCCGCCGCGTGCGCCGACGCACCCGAACGGGCGGCCGACAGCAGCGCGCGTCGCAACATCCCGGCGGCCGAGGCCAGCGGCAAGGGCGGCGGATGTTCCTTGTCATCTTGGGTTTCCCGGCTGGTCGGTGCGTGCTCGAGCGAGAACCACGCATTGACTAGTACCGTCCACCGACGGCCTGGTTCCGCGTCGCGCCATGCCGCATAGGAGTGCGTCGGTGCATACCCGGCGTCGGTGCGACCCAGCAGACCTGCGGCGTACGTCAGGTCGATCCACAACACGAGAATGTCGTCGGGGACCGACAGCCGCTTGGTCAGCCGGGCCCGTTCTCGCGGCCCGACGCCACCCTTCTTCAACGCCGCGATCGGCGTCGCGCGAGCCTCATCGAGCAGGGTCGTCACCCCCCGAAGCGCGTCCTGGGCAGCGGCCTGGGCGGCCCGACGGACCGCCGCCTCGTCAGCGCCGGCTGGCGGGATCTCCGGCTGCCCGGTCAGGGTGAGCTCGCTTTCGGCCAACCAACCGGCGACCGCTACCTCCTTGGGCAGTTCCGGCTGGTGGTTGACGAGCAGCAGCAGGCCAGCGGCGATCAGCAACTCGGTCGGATCGCGATCACCGGCAGCGCGCGACCGGTCGCGGCCAAAACCCGAGTATCCCGAGTAGTAGCCGTGATAGCCACGCCGGAACTCACTGAGGCGTTGCTTGGCCGGTTCTGGCAGCCCGACGATCACCTTGGCCAGCAGGGGCAGATCCGCCATCAGCTCAGCCAGCCGCACCGCCAGCTCCGGCTTGCGCAGGCCATCGGACGCCCCGCCCAATGCACCGACCGCCGCGCGCAGATCGTCGACGAGGACCGATGACGCGATCTTCGCCACCGGCCGGCCACCGCCGATCTCCTCCGACCAGTGCGCTTGGAGCCGTTCCGGTAGGCACAACACTGCTGAGCTGTCCCAAGCCAGTCCCCGCCCGCACAGCTCGGCCACCGCGGCACGCACCGCCTGCGGCGAGGCGCCCAGCAGCCGCGACAACGCCGGAATCGTCGCCGACGCACCGAGCACGACGACGGCCCGCCCGACCATGACCAGGTCCCGGTTCACCGTGCGCAACGCCGCACCCAGCGAGTCCGCGCCACTGAGCCGCTGGGCGAGCTGGCTGAAACCACGCGGGACCGGCTGTGCCAGGACGTCCGGACGCGCGTGGAGTAGCGCAGTCAGCGCCGCTTCATCCAAACCGGACAGGTACTCAACAAATGATCTTGATCGCACGTTTGTCATTCTGCCCGCGGACCGTTCGGAGAGCTCCAGCGCCCTGCGCAGCCAGCCTCAGTCGCTCTTTCCGGTAACGACCCACCGCAGTGGCCCGATTACAGCGATGTCCCCTGGTGCACCAACCCCCACTCCCAGGCAGGTGAAGCGCCATGATCATCCCAACCGCTCCCCCATCTCTGGCTAGCGCATCGCCTAACCGCTCCCTGGCTCCGCCGGCGAAGTTCGGCAGGCTCGCCCAGGACGCATCCGATGCGCTCGTCGGACCACTGCCCGTGCCTCCGGCGACAGTCGAGGACGGCTATCGACCCCGCACCCTGTCCGTCCACCTCGACGACCCTGCCGCAGCCGCACGATCTCTGCAGACCCACATGGAACCGGCCGAACTCATGGAACTGATCTACATCCTCGCTGAGGCAGCAGCGGACACAGTACGCGAGCGGAAAAAACAGGGGAGAAGCTAAGGTACTTGTTCAACACACGAAGGCAGAGGAGCCCTCGGTGATCTTCATTGTCGTCAAGTTCACAATTCGTCCCGACAAGTCCGATGAGTGGCTTTCGCTCGTCGATGAGTTCACCCAGGCCACCAGGGCAGAAGTGGGCAACATCTTCTTTGAATGGTCGAGAAGTGTCGACACGCCCAACCAGTTCGTCCTGATCGAGGCATTCGCGGACGGCGCAGCGGGCGGGGTGCACGTGAACTCCGACCACTTCAAGAACGCCATGGCGTGGATGCCCGAAGTGATCGTGAAGAAGCCTGAGATCGTCAACGTCGAGTTGCCCGGCGACGGGTGGGGGCAGATGGCCGAGCTGACGCCGACCACCACTTCGTAGCACGTCTGCGCCGCCGGATCAGTTCGGACTGGGGGCTTCAGTATAAGCGGTGCCTTGATCCCGTACTCGGGAATCTTGCGGTAGATCGTGGCGCGGGACATGCCGAGTTTCAGCAGATCCGCGTTGTTCGCGTCGCGCTCGGCGAGGGCACGACCGGAAATCGGTCGACACCGGTGAGCCTGGTCGCGATCATGGAGTGGTGGAACGTTTCGTAGCGGTTTCCCCAGCACGCGTCTGTGGGTGCACGAGACTGGTGAGGTCGATGCCTCGCCGCTGCTGCGCATCATGGGAGCCAACGCGTCAGGTCTGGCGTGGCCCGACACACTCGTGCACACGCTGGCCGAGCACCACCGCGTCATCCGCTATGACCACCGCGACACCGGCCGCTCGTCCTGGGCCTTCGACGAGCACCCGTATGCGGTGAGCGAGCTGGCCGAGGACGCGATCACGATCCTGGATGCGCTGGAGATCGAGCGCGCCCATGTCGTCGGCATGTCGATGGGCGGCACGCTCATACAGCTGCTGCTGCTCGATCACCCGGATCGGCTGGTGAGCGCCACGGTGTTCGCCACCTCGGCGCTGGGCGCCGGACTCGCCGCAGACCCCCGGAATGGGAATGCTCCGGTGCTACCGGGACCTGATCCTGAATTGGTGCGGCTGTGGCGGTACATGGGCGATCCCCGCAGCCGCGAGGAGGAGCTGGCCTGGCGGGTCGAGCACTGGCGGATACTCGTCGGCTCCGTGCTGTCTTTTGACGCCGACGAGTTCCGCCAGCTCGAAGAGCGGATCATGGATCACGCCGGACGCCACGACAACCCGATCGCGCACGCCCGCGCCGCAGCGACCGGCTTGAACCGCGCAACCGAACTCGCATATGTGCGCACACCGACGTTGGTCATCGAGGCACCCGAGGATCCCATCAATCCCCCACCGCATGCCGCGCATCTCACCGGGCTCATCCCTACGGCTCGGCTGGTCACGGTGCCAGGCATGGGTCACGCCCTGAATGCGGCGGTGCTGGATCCGGTATGTCAGACGATCCTCGCGCACACTGGTGGGGGCGGGTTGAAGGTCTCCTAGTCCTTCCCGCATCGCCGATCTTCTCTGTACCGATGAGCTTGTGAACCGCAAGGGCGAAGAACCGAACGAACTTTGATCCTCACCGACTACAAACCACTGCCACCTGCTCAGTTACACCGTGACAAAGCTTCGTGCTCGTTCCAAAGCGTACGTGTTGAGTGGTCAGCAGGTGGGAAGTCACGGGATGGCCGAAGTACTGTACACCATCTCGGTGTCGCCGTCTGGTTGAACTGACCTGGCCGAGGTTCGCCTGGTCGGTCAGCAGTGGCTGCGGCGGCGGTGAGAAGCGTGTGAGAGATGAAACATCGGCTGTGGACTGAACAGCTTGAGCAGTGGGTGAAGAAATCAGTGGTGAGACGCCAGTTGAGCCAGAAGTACTCACAGAGCTGACGGTACGGCTCATGGCAATGGCAGTGATGTTGCTACGGCAGCATGTGGTGAACAAGCGCGGGCAGTATCGGTTTCGTGTTGGACATGGCGAAACTGGCAGGTCTGGACTACACGGCCACCGTGCATGGTGTGTCGGGCTTTCAACTTCGCCATGAGGCAGCCTGGGACGTAGTGTGGTGGCAGTTGTTCCAGAGTCTGGGACAGCAGACCAGCCTGGACCAGGCCAGGAAGTGGGTGGCGGAACGGAAACATACGAAAAGCTGTTCTCAGAATGAGCAGGTTAATTCGCCTGCATGGCACCGTTGACGTTTGCCACCTGTGCATCCGTCACGGGACATCTGAAGAGGAAACGGTGAGCGCTATGGGCTACGGCCACGCCGACGACATCGCCCGGCAATTGCAGAACACCCACACCGATGTCACGCCCCCGTGGTACATGCACCCCGACGTGCGCAAGGCGCTTGCCGCCCGCGACATCACCACCGTGTACCAGATCCTGTATCAGGGCGGTGTCTCCCAGCGGGAGATCGCGCGGCGCACCGGGCAGAGCCAGTCCGAGGTCTCAGAAATCATCCACGGCGACCGGCAGGTGCGAGACGCCACCGCGCTGGAACGCATCGCTGACGGTCTCAGTGTGCCCCACCCGTTCCTGCGGCTTCTGAAGCACGCTCCCAGCGGCGACGGCGCCTACGGTGGAGATGCCACGGTTACCGAAACCTCCGAAGAGGTGGGCACGGAGATGCTGCGCAGATACGCACGGCGCTGGGCGGGGTTGCCGCATTTGGCACCCAGATCACGGGGCTCGGCCGCCTGGCCAAGCTGACCGGCCGGCATCGGTGCCGCTGCCGTCCCGAATCTTCGAGATCCACGTCGTATAGGTCCGGAACCTGACCCGCAACCTCGATTGGCGTCCGCAGTGTCAGTTACGAGTACCGGCCCGCCGCAACCCGCGGTAGAGCAGCATGGCGTCGCCGAGCCGCCGCCGGAGCGCCCACTCGAGCCCGGCGATCGGGTACAGGTTCTGGGGTGCCCGGGTGTCCTTGTACTCGACGGAGGCGTAGCGACACAGCGTCGCCTGGCTGAGCCACGCCATCGCGATCGCGTCCGTGGCGTTGAGGGTGGCGCTGCACTCCAGGCGCACGATGCCCGCCCAGGGCGCACCGGGTATGCACGGTAACCGCAGGTACCAGGTGTAGCGGTCCCACGAACTGCCGAGCAGGAAAACCGGGGTGCGCTGACCGGGTGACAGGGAGGCCACCAGGCGACGCAGGTGCGGCGGTAGGTACTCGCTGCGGTGGCTCTTGATGTAACCGAGTGCCCGCGGCAGGTGCTGGCGGCCGCGCAGCGGACCGTCGATCACGAGGAGGTCGCCGCCGTCAGGGAGTCCGTGCCCGGCGAGCGCGGCCCGAGCGGTCACGGCCGTGTTGATCTCAGCATCGCCGAGGCGGGCCTGCAGTGCGAGGCTCAACGCCTGGATCGGCGCGATGTGCGGGCGGCGCTCCGCGCGACTGACGCCGTAGATGCCCGCTGTGGTAGGGATGTCGACGGCGTGCGCAGCCGTAGTGAACAGCCCGCGGCGCACGTCGAACGCCAGCAGGTGCGCTCCCTGCCCGGCGCAGCAGCAGACCACCCCCGCCGCATATGACGCGCACAGCGCAGGGGAGGCGATCGTGCCGTCAGCGGGCTCGGCCAGCCACACCCGGGCGTCGATGCGACGCACACCGTCGACGAACAGCGTCGCCTCCGGCGGCTGGATGTCCCGATCGGGAGCCAGCGGGCACCACCGATCCTCGGGCAGCTCGACGTCGGCGACGACCCGGGCGCTGGACTCGCCGAGCTCCTCGACATCCAGGCTGACCCCGTAGCCCGGATCCCAGGGATCGACCGAGAACCGCATCACCGGACGGGACAGCTCCAGCGTCACCTGACCTCCCGGACGACCGCGGCGGTGTGCTGGTCGCGAGTGACCGAGAACCGCACGGGGACCCGCTCGGCCAGCGCCGGCACGTGCGTGATCACGCCGACCATCCGGTCTCCCCGGACAGCCAGGTTCTCCAGGGTGCCGGCAACGACGTCAAGGGTGGCCTCGTCGAGGGTGCCGAACCCCTCATCGAGGAAAATCGAGTCGAGGCGGGCGGCGCCCTGGGCGGCGAGGGTGGATATCTGGGCCGATAGCGCCAGGGCGAGCGCCAGGCTGGCCTGGAACGTCTCTCCCCCGGACAGCGTCTTCACCGGCCGGTGGGCGTCGGCATCGGCGTGGTCGACGACCAGGAACTCGCCGTCGTCGTGAGTCAGCTCGAACTGCCCGCCCGAGAGCTCCGACAGGCTGGCTGACGCGTCGGCGACGAGGATGTCCAGCGCCGAGGCCACCAGCCAGCGGGGAAAGTGGTTGGAGCGCAACAGATCCCCGAGCATTCGGGCCACCTGCTGCGCCTCCTCGGCCGCCGCGCGGTCGGCACGCAGCTGCTCGGCCTCGGCGCGACGCTCCATGATCCGGTCGCGCACACCGCGCGATACGGCGAGCGCCTCGGCGACTGCGGCTAAGACACCTGCCGCCACTGGACGATCGGTGGGGATGGGCACGTCGTGCGCGGCGACGTCGTCGGTGATCCGGCGTCCGGCTGTGTCCCGGTCCTCCCGCGCGGCGGCGGCTGCGGACAGCGCCCGGGCAAGCTCACCGTCGCAATGTGTGATCGCGGCGGTAGCCCAGCCGGTCAGGACAGTCCAGGCAGCGAGCAGGTCGTCGCCGGTAACAGCCGGCGCCCCCAGCACCACCAGCGGGTCCCGGGCGGTATGCAGCACCTCCCACTGCGCGGTGACGGCGCGGCCCACCTCGGCCAGCCGCGCATCGGCTGCCGACCGGGCGCCGCGGGCCGCCCGGAGCTCGGCGTCTGCCCGGCGGACCGCCTCATCGAGCGCGTCGAGCCGATGCAGCACCGCCTGTGCCTCGGCATCGGCAGGCGCGAACTCCACGGCGCCGAGGAGGTGCTCGATCCGCTGGTCGAGCGCGTCAAGGTCGCTGCGGGCGCGCTGCTCGGCCCGCGCAGCCGCGGTCTCCTCGACACGCCGTGCGGTTGCGGCGTGTTGCACCTGCTCGAACTTCAGCGTGGCAGCCCGCGCCAGCTCGGCGGCCGCTGCGGCGGCGTCGTGGGCACCGGGCAGCGCGGCGTCGCGCAGCGCTGCCTCCTGCTGTGCCCAGGCATACAGCTCGCGCCATCCGGCGAGCACGTCGTCGACGACCGGTGGGGCGCCGAGCGGTACCAGCGGCTCGCGTGCTGTCCACAGCGCCGACTCCGCAACCGCGGTCTCGCCGCGGAGGGCTTCCACCGCGCCCGCCGCGTCATCCCGACGCCGCTGCGCCTCGCGTAGCGCCGTGGCGGCCTGCTCCGCGGCGGTGCCCAGCGCTTCCAGATCAGCCAGCGCTTCGCTGACCGAGGCCGCGCTCGGCGGCGCACCGGCCAGCACCATGCGTTGCCGCGCTACCTCGGCAACCAGTCGGTCCCGCTCCCCGGCTCGTTGCCGCTCGGTGGCTATGGCGCTGGTTTCCGTCTGCCGGGCCTGTTCCAGGGCGTGCTCTGCAACGGCGACGGCGGCCTCCGCGCTGGTCAGGTCAGCGGCGGGCCGTGCCGGCGGCAGCGTGGCGACGACCTGCTCGCAGACCGGGCACTGCTGCCCCGCCATCAGCGACGGCCGCAGCGCAGCTGCCCGGTCGGCTCGTGTCTCGTGGTCGTAGCTGCTACGGGCGTGTCTGAGTCGCTCGCGAGCGTCCGCAACCGCCGCGTCGGCCAGCTGCCGGTCACGCACCGCGACGGGGTGTTCCACCCTGACGCCAGACAGTTCCGCCTGCGTGGCGGCGAGAGCCAGATGGTGGTCACGGGCCCGTTCGAGTGGGCCCCGCGCGGGTGCCGCTGACAGTTGCCGCCGGGCGTCGGTGTCCGCAGCGTCGGCGACCTCAAGGGCCTGTTGCGCTGCGGCGAACTGGGACTCGACCGTTCGGCGGCGGCTGTCGAGATCATCGAGTCCGGCGGGCACGCGGAGTCCGATGAGCAGTTCG
>DATEMN010000577.1:0-2246 GCA_035275565.1 Pseudonocardiaceae bacterium
AGGATCGGGATGACCCCGGCTCCGGCCTGGGTGGCGAACAGACTGAGCAACACACCGACAAACAGGCCGAACCAGGCGCCCGACGCGGCCCCCTGAGTCAACACTCGACCCCAGGTCAACCGGCGCAGCACCCGCTCGACCAGCATCAGGTCCACTCCGACGATGGTGACCTCGGCAACCGGAAAGTGATGGTCGGCGAGATAGTCCACAGCCCGTTGTGCCTCGGCGTAGGTGGCGTAGGAGCCAATCGGCCAACCGGTGGGTGGGGTGGGCAGGCCCGGCATCTGCCCTTGGCTGGTAAACGGGCTGGTCACAGTGCATCACCTCTGGTCGGGGGGTACCCATCGTGCCAGCGCTCATACGCACGACCCCGGTTTCGACTCAACTTCGCGCAGCGTACTCTCGCAGCAGCCCCTTGCTGATGATCGTCTTCTGGATCTCGCTCGTCCCCTCACCGATGAGCAGGAATGGCGCCTCTCGCATCAGCCGCTCGATCTCGAACTCCTTGGAGTAGCCGTACCCCCCGTGAATGCGGAAGGCGTCGTCGGTGACCTCCTTGCAGTATTCGCTGGCCAGCAGCTTCGCCATCCCGGTCTGGACATCGTTGCGCTCGCCGGAGTCCTTGAGCCGGGCGGCGTTGACCATCATCAGGTGCGCGGCCTCAACCTTGGTCGCCATCTCGGCGAGCTTGAACGCGATGGCCTGATGCTGCACGATCGGCTTGCCGAACGCCCGACGCTGCTGGGCGTAGCCGACCGCGAGCTCGAAGGCGCGAAGGGCGATGCCACAGGCGCGGGCGGCGACGTTGACCCGCCCGACCTCGACGCCGTCCATCATCTGCGCGAAACCCTTGCCGGGAGCGGCGCCCAGCACCTTGTCGGCACTGACGCGATGGCCGTCGAACACCAGCTCGGTGGTGTCGACCCCCTTGTAGCCCATCTTGTCGATCTTACCGGGCACGCTGAGCCCCGGGGCCACCTCACCGTAGCCGGTGGGCTTGTCCACCAGCAGCGTGGTGAGGTTGTGGTGCGCCTTCGCGGCACCCTCGTCGGTCTTGACCAGGGTGGCCACCAGAGTCGACGTGGCGCCGTTGGTCAGCCACATCTTCGCGCCGTCGACGACGTAGTGATCCCCGTCGCGTCTGGCCCGGGTCTTGATCGCTGCGACGTCGGAACCCAGTTCCGGCTCAGACATCGAGAAGGCGCCGCGCACGCTACCCTCTGCCATCCTCGGCAGGTAGTACTGCTTCTGCTCGTCAGTGCCATGCCGGCAGATCATGTGCGACACGATGAAATGGGTGTTGATCACTCCGGACACGCTCATCCAGCCCCGGGCGATCTGCTCCACGACCAGTGCGTAGGTCAGCAGTGACTCGCCCAAACCGCCGAACTCCTCGGGGATGGTGAGCCCGAACAGGCCCATTTCCCGCATCCCGTCGACGATCTCCTGCGGGTAGGTGTCGGTGTGCTCCAGCTCCTGGGCAACCGGAATGATCTCCTTGTCCACGAAGGACTTGACCGTGGCCAAGATCTCCTGCTGGATCTCAGTGAGACCCTCGGTCTGAGCGAGCCGGGCCATGACGGCACCTTTCGTCGTATGCCGCCTGCCTCGGAGGTGTGCCACTCTCGTAGGCGTCGCGGAGGTTCGGTGAAAACAGTAATGTCTCCAGTGACTACGTAGGGGGCACATAGCTATGACCACCATCATGGCCAGCCGATCCGGTGCGTTCCGCCGTAGCCTCGACGGCCCGGTGTTCCGCAACGCCTGGCTGACCGTGCGCCTGCACGTCGATCTCCTCCGGTTAGCCAGCGCGATGTGTCGCGCTCGGTGATCTCTGGCTGACCGAATTCAACGTTGCAAGCATCACGACGTCGACTGGGGTCGACGCTTCCTGCCCTATCCGGCCACGATCTAGGAGGATCTGAATGAGCGCGCCTGTCCACACCTCGCCGGACCCGACCTTCTATCGCAACCCCGGTGAGGCCGCTGCCGCACCGGCCGAGAAGCTCGCCTACGTCGCCGCCTTCGACCGCGCCGCACAGCGGCCTGACGCGCTAACCGTGGTCGACGTCGATCCCGATTCGCCACGGTACGGGCAGGTGGTGGGCTGGGCGGACCTGCCCACCCTGGGCGACGAGTTGCACCACTTCGGCTGGAACGCCTGCAGCAGCGCGCTGGCCCACGAGGGGCATAACGTGGACGGCCTGGAGCGTCGCTACCTGCTGTTGCCCGGGCTACGCAGCTCG
>DATEMN010000578.1:0-3206 GCA_035275565.1 Pseudonocardiaceae bacterium
GAACCAGGCGAAGGGCATCCCCGTGGCGCGAGCCGCCTGGATCATCTCGATGACCTGCGCCGGCCTGGTCGCGAAGGAGACCTCGGGCGGGACGCCAGCACTCGCGCAGCGGGCCGGGTCGGCCATCCACGACCGCTCCGGCATGTACAGTCGCCGGTCCACCAGGACGCGGTCCCGGTGAGGCGTCACGTAGCAGAGGAACGTGGCGATCTGACAGTTATCGATCCGCCCTAACGTTCCGGAATACTGCCGCTGCACGCCGACCGATTTGGTGCCCTTCTTAGCGAATCCTGTTGGATCCGCCACGAGGATCCCCACCGGGTCGGCAAGGTGTTCCATCGCATACTCACGGTTGTGTTCCAACAATGCATCCGCATCCCATGGCGAGAGGTTCAGAAAGCGCTGCAACGCTGTCGGGTCCAGCTCGCCACCATGCTCGGCGATGGTCCAGCCGTTCTTCCGTTCCAGCGGTGACAACAACCCCCGCACATACTGTTCGACGTGCTTTTTCGACTCCGTCCGGTAGAACAACGGCCGAATCCGCGCGAGCACACTCGCCAGCTCCGATTCCCACCGGTCCACATCCTCCCGTGACACCGCATCATCATACACAATGGGTTGACTCGTCGACGCTACAGGCACAAAAGTATCGTTCCACGCCCCGGCCTCAATTCACGAGAGGCGCACCGAGCGGCACGGCAGATCACTATTTCCGCCGAAACACACCATGCGCTCCGACGCTACTTCGCCTCATTCAACAATTCCTGCGGCCGACAATGCGCGCTCTCGCCCACGGCAGCGGGGTGGGGCCTGCCAGGCTCACCGACCGATGCACACCGCGCACCCGTCAGCAGCGTCCGACCGGCCGAACTCGCCAACAACGCGCTCACCTGCACCGATGGCACACCACAGGAAGATCTAGCGCTGTAGTACTAACGGGGTTTCACCCCAGCCCGACGAGGCATGTCTGGTCGGGCTGGTCTCGGGGGCTCCGGTCGGGTGGTGTGACGGTGTCCTGCTGGACCCGTGTTGGTACCGCTCGGTGGCGGTGGTTGGCTTCGTGAGCCGTCCGCCTGACCGGAGCCCGCCATGACGCTACCGCGCACCGTTGCTGATGTCCTCGCCGATCATGTGGTGTTTGAGGTGGAGTGCATCGATCGGATGTATTGCAATGTTTATGTCCCGAAGTTGCAGTTCGCGGCGGGCTTGCTGGGCTATGTGCAGCGTCAGTTGGGGTTGCCGATCGCGTCCACCGCGCCGCTGGGGAAGATCACTGATGCGTTCAGCGACGCGATGCGCCGGTTCGCCCGGGATCAGCGGGTGCCGTGGGTGGACTTTGTCAAGGGGCAGCGCAAGGACGAGGTCATGCATGAACACCTCGCGCGGTTCACCGGTGAGGAGGGGGTGTTGTTCATCGGGCGGGCGCAGGAGAAGACCGGGCTGTTTCGCACCGAGCGCCGCCGCGACGCCAACGGTGATTCCTATCCGTGGATCGTGAAGACCACCGGTGTGGTTAATCACTTCTACGTGTATGCGGTGGACGCTGATTTCGGTCCGTTTTTCCTGAAGTTCTGCTCCTATTTCCCCTACAACGCCAAGCTGTGTATCAATGGTCACGAGTGGGCAAAGCGCCAAGCCACCAAGGCTGGGATCGCCTTCACCGCGCTGGACAATGGCTTCGCCACCGTGGATGATCCGGCCGCGCTGGCGGCGATCTGTGATCAGCTGGGCCCGGGGCAGGTTGACGGGTTGCTGCGCAAGTGGCTGGCGATCCTGCCGCACCCGTTCACCCCTGCCGACCGTGAAGCCGGTTACCGCTACGACCTCTCGATCCTGCAGGCGGAGTTCTCCCTGACCCAGGTCCTGGACCGGCCGGTGTCGGGACGGGTGTTTTTCGAACACGTCATCCGCGACAACCTCGATGCCGGGCGCCCCGACCGGATCGGACTGGTCTTCGGCCGCCGGCTCATGACCACAGGACCGCGGCGCACCCCGGGCCGGTTCCGCACCCGGGTCATCACCGAAGGCGTCACCCCGAGCCTCTATATCGACTACAAGCACACCGCGATCAAGCAATATCACAAAGAAAGCGCAGCGCTGCGCACCGAGACCACGATCAACGACACCCACGACTTCGGGATCGGAAAACGGCTGACTAACCTGCCCGCGCTGCGGGAGGTGGGCTTCTCCGCCAACCGGCGCCTCCTAGGCGTCCAACGACTCAGCCACAATCCGATTCGCGCCGAGCAAGCTTTCACCGCCGTACACCACCCGATCATCACCAGCGACGGACACCGTATCGCCGGGCTACGCCTGGGCGATCGCCGCGCCCACGCGCTGCTCCAAGCGCTACTGGTGTTCGGGTTGCTGCCCAACGGGTTCCTCAACCGCGACCTGCGTGGCCTGCTTGCCGGACTGCTCGGTAAACACCCCCACGAGATCAGTGCCGGCCAGGTCAGTTACGACCTGCGCCGGCTCCGCGCCCACGGCCTGATTACCCGCATCCCCAAAACCCACCGATATCAGATCAGCGACACCGGGCTACACCACGCCATGCTGATCACCCACCTCTACACCCGGCTACTCCACCCCGGCCTGGCCCAGCTCACCGATCCCGACCCACCCACACCCAGCACCCTGCGCACCGCCGCACGCAACTACCAACACGCCCTCAACCACCTCACCCAGGAGGCCGGATTCGCCGCATAACACCAAACTTGACTCGATCAAACCGACTTCGTCGGCCCTAGCTCTCCTAGGCCGACTGGTGGCCTGACTGCACCCCAGATCGGCTGGCTGCGCCAGCTGGCCGGCATGGTCCAGACTGCACCCACGAAGCGCGACCGCGCCGCATTGATCACGGTCGTGGTGCGCACGGCGTGGAGTCATCGTGATAACGGCGCCTCATGGTCTGAGATCGCGATCGCGATCGGCGTCACCAAGGACACCCTCCGCCGTTGGCGTCGCGCAGACAACGCCAAGCCGATGCTCCCTTCCGGTCCTCCTGCCGCGACACCCTCGCATACCGAGCTGCCCGGGCTACCGCGAGCACATACCGAAAGCACCAGCAGCGGGTTCGGCACCATCTCCGCGAAGATTTCACAGAGCCAGTCACAGCACCTTTCATTCACCGCTTCAGCGTCGATCTCTGCACATGACAGGATCGATATCGAGAGCGCTTTAACGTCGTCGTCCAGAACTCGCCG
>DATEMN010000579.1:0-2962 GCA_035275565.1 Pseudonocardiaceae bacterium
AGGACGTGGTCGATCGGTGGGTAGCGTGATCTGCTCCGGCAGTCCCTTGAGCGCCTTTCGCCAGAAATGTATTCCAGTGGCAAAAGCACTATTTGGATCGTCGCATGAACCGAGTAGCTGCTGTTGCCGCAATGTATAGTCGGCGTACTGGACCGACGGTGGGCCAAGGTGCGGTTGCTGGCCGTCAACCCGGGCCGCGTAAGCTGCGGCGAGGTCTGTTAGTAGTACCCCCAGTGACCGCCCGCCTACCGCTATGTGATGCAGGACGACCAGCAGTACATGCTCATTCCGCGCGCAGCGAAAGAGATACGTCCGAATCGGCAGCTCGGCGGCAAGGTTGAAGCAATGGCGTGCAGCGGCCCGCATGGCTCCAGCGAGATCCTCTTTACGGCTGGTGGCAAAGACGACCTCGGGCTGCCCGGAGGATAAATCGAGGATCTGCTGCCTTGGTACTCCATCTCGTTCCGGGAACACGGTACGGAGTACCTCGTGTCGGGTCATGCAATCGCTCAATGCGGCTGTCAGTGCCTCGATGTCTAACGTTCCGGACAGGAAAACAGCGAGCGGAACGTTGTAGGTGGGGCTCGGGCCATCGAGGTGGTAAAGGAACCAGAAACGTTGTTGTGCTGGTGATAGTGGTAATTCGTCGGGACGAGACACTGGCCAAAGGGAGGGGCTTATCACCGTAATTTGATCGTTCATCCTTGCGCTCTCCATGATCGTGGAGTCGGTTTAGGTCCCCTCCCGGTTCACTGCGTACGTGAGTGCTTGCACGAGATCTGCCACGGTACGGGTGGTGAACAACTGCTGGACCGTCACGGTGAGGTTCAAGCGGTCCTTACAACGCTGGACGATCTGCAGGGCCAGCAGTGAGTGGCCGCCGAGCTGAAAGAAATTGTCGTGTAGGCCGATTCCGGTCACTCCGAGCGCTTCTTCCCAGATCGCTGCAATGTCGCGTTCCAGCGAGGTTTCCGGCACGGCGGAACTAACGGTCCATGGAGCGGTGTCGGCATCGAGCACGGCTGCCGCCGGTGGGGCCGCGGCGGCGACCGTTCGGAGCAGCTCGTCCGGTGGGAGCGTGGACACGACTACCTGACCGAGCGGCACTGCGGCCAGGCATGACCTGAATGCAGCCATTGCGGCGTCGACGTCGATCCCCGCCGTCACTACCGCGCCCAGGAAATCCCGGAGACTCTGGAAACCCTGGTCATCGGCCGTCATACCCAGACCGCGCCACCTGTCCCAATTGATCGACAGTGTCGGAAAGCCTAGGTCGCGGGAGGCATGTCCAGCGTATGCGTCGAGGAAGGCGTTGGCTGCCGCATAGCAGGCCTGGCGGGGGGCTCCGAACAGCGCCGGTAGTGAGGAGAACAGCACCACGAAATCGGGGTCAGCGCCTATTTCGCGGAGGGCATCGAAAAGTGTACAGGTGCCTACAACTTTCGCCCGAAAGGCCCGGACGATGTCGTCACGACCAAGGAGCGACACCATGCCGCCACTGTGGACGCCCGCAGCATGCACTATCCCATGAATGGCGCCGAACCGTTGCTGGGCTTCCTGCAGGATCTCCTGGACCCTAACCCGGTCTGCGACATCGGCGCGCCTGACCAGCACCTCACCGCCGAGACTGCGAAGCTGGGCGGGCACCTGATCCTCGGCTGCTGACTGTCCCAGCAGGATCAGCCGCGCCTGGTACTCCTGGGCGAGGTGCTCGGCTATGCGGAGCCCGATGCCACCCAGCCCACCAGTAAGGACGTATACCCCATCATGGCGCAGCGGCGGCTCCGGGATCTCCGTGGCGGTCAGCGGCTCGAAATGTTGCCGCCATCGATGTCCCCCCCGGTGACCGACGACGTTCACCCCGCACCGGTGAGTGAAATCAGAGAGGATGCCTCGCACCAGCTGGACTCGACCGGCGCCCTCGGCCTCCACTGAATCAAGATCGACAATTTTCGTTGAGATCTGGGGCAGTTCCAGGGCCAGCGTCCGGCTCGCGGCGACGGTACAGGATGATCGAGGGATGAGTCGTTCCCCACCGGTGATGTCAAATGCGCCGCAGGTCACTACGCATAGTTCGATGTTTTCGGTACTGCGACTCGCACCGTGGGCGATCCCGACGGTGCTGGCGAGGGTCGGCCCATTTGCGGTGGTAGCCAGACTGGCCCAGAAATCAACGATGCGCAGCGGTGTTCCGGCCCGTTCCACGGCGTCCAGCAAGAGGCTGTAGTGCTCCTTTCGGTCGAGCGCAAGCACAAAACTCCTGGTGTCCACCCGCCGGAATTCCGCTCCAGGGACCACCACGATCGGCTCCGCTCCGTAGTGCGAGAGGGCCTTGATTAGCTCTTGGGCAAGCGCCGACTGGTCCGACAGGATGATCCAGCGGCACGCCGCCACCACGTCCGGATCCAGCCGCCCTACGTCCATACACCGTCGCCAGCTCACCCCGTACAGCAGTCCGGTACTGGCCGGCTCCTCCACTGGTGTGACGTCGGACGGTGTTGATCTTCGTGACTTGCCGAGGAACTGAGGGAGCGTCCCGGCAGGATGATCCCGCGGGGACTGCGGCGTCGGGGCATCCACCCAGAACCGCTCCCGTTCGAAGGGGTAACCCGGCAGCGGCACGCGCCATCCCGTCTGATCGGTGATCGAGGCCCAGTCCACTGGCACTCCCTGTGTCCAGAGCTGGGCGATGGCGCGATAGAAGAACTGTTGATCGTCGTATGGGGTATGGATGTGTCGCATCGCGAGTAGTGCGATCGTGTCGGGACCCAACTGGAGCTGTGCGAGCGTGGCAAGGCCGTGGCTAGGTCCGACCTCGAGCAGCACCGGTCGGGTAGCGGTGTGCAGCTGGGCCAGACCCTCGGCGAACTGCACGGTCATCCGACTCTGGCGCACCCAGTAGGTTCGGTCGGTGGCTTGCTCCTTCGTGATCCAGGTGCCGGTGAGACTAGACACGAATGGC
>DATEMN010000580.1:0-20279 GCA_035275565.1 Pseudonocardiaceae bacterium
ACCTGGCGCATCATCAACCGGACATCTTTCTGAACCCGAGCAGGTTCGACCCCAGCCGTTTTCTCGGTCACCGGGTGCCGCGTCAGCACTACTTCCCGTTCGGTGGTGGAACTCGGCACTGTTTGGGCAGTGAGCTCGCCATGTTGGAGGTTCGCATGATCACCGCTGCCGTGCTCCGTCGTTGCCGACTGCACTGTACGAATGTCGAAGCTGGTGTTCCCGAGGTACGTGGCCCCGCCATGGCCCTGGCTTCGAGGTTACACATGTCGATGGCCCCACGCCGTAGCGCGCCGCGGAACATGCGCGAATGAGCAGATGGCGCGACGTTGTCCGGATTCACCGCCTTGAATACCCGTTCCCAGTCAACTACCTGTGTCACGCGGTGGTGGGCGCCTGCTATGCAGCAAACGACGTTACGCAGCTGTTCACCGCCCCCGTCCTCCTCGCGATCACCGCGAACCTCCTGTCCTTCATAGGAGGAAACCCGCTCAACGCCGCTGTCGATATCTCGAGCGATGCGCACACCGAGGGCAAACGTGACATCGCCGACGCGGCACGGCGGCTTGGCCGTAACCACGTCATGATCTGGACCGCAACAGAGTGGGCATTGGCGCTAGCAGTGGCTACCGCGACCGCGCTGTGGCTGAACCGCCCGCTCATCGCGGTCGGCGTAGCACTGACCGTCACACTGTGCCTGCTCTACAATCTCGAACCAGTCCGGCTCAAGCGCCGAGGATTCGCCAACCCACTCACGATCGGACTGACGGCGGGACCGCTGCCCAGTCTTGTCGCCTATCGCGCTGTGTGTCCTGATCTGACCGCAGCAGTATGGTTGATCTTCATCGGACTTGGGGTTCTGATCATCGGGCGGGCTATCTGGTGGACAGTACCAGACCAGGTCGGCGATAAGGCTACCGGAATGACGACACCGACCGTCCGATATGGTGCATTTCAAGCGATCGTCATCGCCTGTGTGGTGACTGTAGCCGGACTCGGCCTGCTTGGCTTGGGACTGTGGTGGTGCTACGGGCCGCCGTGGGTGTTGCTTGGAGTGGGCGTGAGCGGAGTTTTTCTTATCAGCAAGCTCGCGCTACTACGCCGTTTATCCGACTATGCTCTACAGAATTCCGCGCGGATGCGTCGACGAGATCTCTCCTCGGTCATGATTGCCGACATGCTTCTGGTGCTACTCCCGTTGGCTGCGCAAGGGGTGTAATGGGTCACAACTTTCGGCCAAGTCCGCAATGCGCCGGGAAGGTTTCCGGATGCGCGACCAGGCTCTCGTTCAATTCCGGGCGCCACAGTGGAACTGGAACAATTCCTGGCTCCACGAGCCCCAGTCGGTCGAAGAATTTTGTGATCTGGGTAGGGTTGCGGAAGGTCAGCGGCGGAACTGGAATGTGATAGAAATCATGAAAGGAGTCCAGGCCGGTCACGAGACTTTGATCTTCACCGGTATGTGCGATGGACATGTAACTGCCAGGACATACCGCGTTCATGTAGGCTGCGATAAGTTCGGCCGGATTGTCAGTATCAGGAAGGTGATGCAACACATCGGTCGCGAGCACGGCGACCGGAGCACCCAGGTCGAGCAGCCCACGTCGCGCGGTGGCATCGAAGACTTGCGCAGGTTGACGCAGGTCAGCGAGCACGATAGCGGCATCGCGGTTGCCAGCCAACAACTCCTGGCTCGTCGCCACGACTCCCCAGTCATTGTCCACGTACACGACGCGACAACCGGGGGTGAGACTTTGCGTTACTTCATGGACGTTGCCCATGGTAGGCAGGCCCGATCCGAGGTCCAGGAATTGCCGCACCCCCACGCTCACCAAATACCGCACGACGCGATCCAGGTAGGCCCGATAAACGCGCACCATGTGCGCTAGATGCGGTGTCCCCACCAAGATAAGCTCAGCAATATCGCAATCGGCCGCGGTGTGATCCGCCCCGCCGAGCCAGCAGTCACGGATTCCCGCGATACTCCACGGGCCCGAACTGTTCTCAAGCAGGGTTCCGGCTGTCCGCTGCACTGTCGTTCTCCATCCCTTCGAGTAGTCGTTTAGCTCCGTGTAGCGGCAGATACAGGCAGACATCACGTGACAGCGAGGCGAACTGTACGTCAGATCACCTGTGCGCTACGGAGGGGGCAAAGCTACACCCGGACCGGCCCTAGTCACAATCCGACCCGGCGTGTCGCGGTGCTCAGATGGCCCGCTCAATGACGGCGTTGTCGACTACAGCGGGTGCTGATCGGCTCCGCCAGGCGAGATCCCCCGGCCGGGTGCATTCACTCCTTCGGCCCTGGGCGGCATACTTTCGGACGCAGATTCATTCCACTCAACGGGAGAGAACACCGATTCCGCCCCCGGCGGCGCGGCGGCGGCCAGCCGGAAGCGGGCGAACTCGGCCACCATCGCCGGCAACGACCAGTGCGCGTTCAGCCCACTCGGGTTAGGCAACGCCCACACCAGGCTCACACCCTCAACGGGCGTGCGTCGTGCATCCAGAACGCGGTAATCCATGGTGGGTTGGGGGCCGATGGTGGCGTGGGGGGCGGCGAAGGCCACCCGGTAGGCAGTGATGCCGATCACGCCTAGGGCGACCGGACGCAGTTCGCGCACAAGATCCCGGAGCCGCGCTCCACCGGCGACCAACTCCGCCGTGGTCAATTCGTCGGCCCGAGCGGTGGCCCGGGACGCGATGTTGGTGATCCCCAACCCGAGTGCGGGTAGCAGGTGCTGCTCGTCGGGCCGTAGCCGGTGTGGGATGAACCCACACTCGTGCAGCACCGGCCAGAAACGGTTGCCCGGCCGGGCGAAATGATGGCCGGTGGCGGCGGAGAACAGGCCCGGGTTGATCCCGCAGAACAGCACCCGCAGCGGCGGATCGTCCGGCCCAGGCAGTACGTCAGGGATCGTGCGGTTCCGCGCCGCGACGAGATCGGCGTGCTTCACGGCGGTGAGCGTAGTGCGGCCGGTTCATCAGGGACGGGGGCCGTGTGGCGCCCGGCGGCCAGCGCTAGCCCGGCCACTACCAGCGCACCCACCAGCCACCACTGGTTGAGGAAGGTCTGCTTGTTCACCAGCCCGAAGGTGGTAAGCACCACGGCGCAGCCCACCAGGAATCCGCTGCCAGTGCGCGGGCAGCATCGCCAGGCCAGCAGGTAGCCGGCCAGCAGGGCCACCGTCAGCATCGGTAGGCGCATTGGCGCCGGGAAAAGCAGCCACAGCGACAGCGAGTCGCGTCGCGCCCCGGCGGCGAGGAAGAGGTCCACCGTGCAGCCCAGAAACCGAGGTGGGTTGGCGAGCAGCCAGGGCAGCGTCAACGCCGCGGCGGTACCGGCGGCCGTGGCCAGGTCGCGCAGCCGGAACCGGCACAGCAGCAGTAAGGGCGCCAACAGCACCACGTGTTGCTTGCTGGCCAGGGCCACGCCGAAGGCCACCGCCGCCCAACCGGTGCGGCCCCGGTCGGCCAGCACGGCGGTGGCCACCAGCATTGGCAACAGCACCGTCTCGGTCCAGGCCTGCTGCACCACGTATGCCGTCGCGGGCAGGACCACGACGAGCAGCGTCAGGCTCAGCCGGGGCGCGCCGCGGTCCCGCAGGTGCCAGCTGAGCGCAACCCCGGTGCCCACCAGGAGCACCAGCTCAGCCCACCGGGCATCGCCGCCCAGCCAGACCCCGGGTGCGGTCAGCAGCATGGTGGCCGGCAGGTAGGTGAAGCAGTCGTCGACCTGCCCCGGGGGAGAGGTGGGGAAGGTCAGCTCGTAGGGGTTGCGCCCGTCGGCCAAGCCCCGCCCGGCGCCTTGGAGCAGCTCCCACACGTCGATCACCGGGGTGCTGCCGAGCACCACCAGTGCGTACCCGGTCGTGGCGACAGCCAGCCCGACGGCGGCGACCCGTCCCGCGGTACTGGTCCGTACCAGCGGCAGCAGCGCGGGCACCGCCGTGGCCGCGGTCAGCACCAGCGCGCCGGTGAGCAGCCAGTCATCGGAGATGACGTAGACCAGCGGCGGCGTCATCACCGCAACCAGCACCCCGAGCGACCCACTGACCACGATCGCCCAGGTCGGCGGGCGGCAGTAGGCCCCGCCCAGGACGAGGCCGGCCAGCATCACTCCCACTAGCAGCACCATCTGCGCCACGACGTCGGAGCCGTACGCCCGGTGGATCGCGGTCTCACCGACCAGCGCCACCGAAGAGATCAGCAGCAGGGCCGAGCCGAACGATGCCCAGCGCGGTGGCTGGGCGACCGGCATCTGGGTGCTCACCTGCCGTCCGGGCCACGGTCCGCCCGCAGCGGTGCGCTCGGCTTGTCGATGAGCTCTGCAGTGAGCGGGTCCACCGGGACGTCGGCCGGCGGGAACGCGGAGCCGGCCGCGACGTTGTTGCCGTGTTCGGCGTCCCCGCTGATCAGCGCCCGGATACCGGAGTTAATCATGGCTAGCAGCGGCACCGACAGCAGCGCGCCCGCGATGCCGGCGAGTACCGAGCCCACCGCGACGGCCAGCACCACCGCCATCCCGTTGAGTTCGACGGCGCGGCCCATCAGCAGCGGCTGCAACACGTTACCTTCCAGCTGCTGCACGCCGATCACCACTCCGAGCACGATCAGCGCCGGCACCGGGCCGTTGGCCACCAGCACCACCAGCACCGCGACCATCCCGGACACCACCGCACCGATCACCGGGATGAACGCCGCCAGGAACGTCAACGCGGCCAGCGGCACCACCAGGGGGGCACCGACCGCCAGCAACCCGATCCCGATGCCCACCGCATCGACCACCGCCACCAGCACGGTGGCCCGGATGAACCCCCCCAGCGACGCGAAACCGTGCTGCCCCGCGACATCCACCCGGGCGCGGACCGAACGTGGCACCGCACGGAGCAGGAAACGCCACATCGACCTGCCGCCGTACAGAAAGTAGATCAACGTGAACAACGTCAACGCAGCACCGGCGAGGTACTGCCCGACGGTGAACGCGGTGGACAAGGCGCCCGAGGTGATCGCGTAGCGGTTGTTGGACACCACCTCGCTCAACGAATCCAGCAGGCTCTGCAGGTTGATCGGGGGCAGGCCGAAGGGCGGCTCCTGCAGCCATACCCGGATCTGCTGGATGCTGTTGACTACCTGGTCCCGCAACGCGGGCAGCCCGGCCATGAAGGCCTGAATCACGAAGGTGAGCAGCCCAGCGATCAGGGACAGGCCGGCGAACAGCACCACCAGGGTGGCCACGCCCCTGGGCATCCCGTGTCTGGTCAGCCAGTCCACCACCGGCCCTAGCAGCGCGGTCAACAGCAACGCCACCGCCACCGGGATCACCACCACTCGCAGGGCGATCACCACGTAGCTGACCACGACGATCAGCCCGATCACCGCCAGCGCGCGCCAGGACACCGCCGCCGCGACCCGCAGCGGGTAGGGCACGGCGGCCTCCGCATCACGGCGACCTGGGCTGAGGTTCACGCCGCCACGCTATCCGTTCGGCCCGACAGTGGTCCGTCCGGCGGAAAACTACCCGCTGTCAACGACGGTAAGCATCCATGTCGCGGTTCAAAGGGGCCTTTGGACCGCGACAAGCATCCATGTCGCGACCTAACCCGGGGGGGTGAAGCGGGGGCCGTAGCGGTCTGCTAGCTCGCGGGCGCGGGTGGCGAAGCCGGGGAGGCCACCAGGATAGCCGTGGATGAACTGCATCACGCCGCCGGTCCAGGGGGGAAACCCGATGCCCATGATCGAGCCGATGTTGGCGTCGGGCACCGAGGTGATGACGCCCTCGTCGAGGCACTTCATGGTCTCCAGCGCCTCGATGAACAGCATCCGCTCCTTCATGTCCTCGAAGGGGATCGCATCCGGCCGCGAGGGGCCGAAGTGCTCGGCCAAGCCGGGCCATAGCCGGGTGCGCCTGCCGTCGGCGTACTCGTAGAACCCGGCACCGCCGGAACGTCCGGGTCGGGAGAACTCCAGCACCATCCGGTCGATGATCGCGTCGGCCGGATGTGGGGTCCAGGTGCCCCCGGCCGCCTCGACACCGCGCTGGGTCTCAGCGCGGATCTTGCGGGTCAGGGTCAGTGTCAGCTCGTCCATCAGCTGCAGCACCGGGGACGGGTAGCCGGCCTGCAAGGTGGCCTGCTCGATGGACGCGGCCGGCGCGCCCTCGGCGAGCATGGCGACGCCCTCGTTGAGGAAGGTGCCGATCACCCGGCTGGTGAAGAAGCCGCGGCTGTCGTTGACGACGATGGGGGTCTTGCGGATCTGCTGCACGACGTCGATGGCGGCGGCCAGCGTGGCGTCCGACGTCTGCCGCCCACGGATGATCTCCACCAGCGGCATCTTGTCCACCGGAGAGAAGAAGTGCAGGCCGAGGAAGTCGGCCGGGCGGTCGACGCTGGAAGCGAGGTCGGTAATCGGCAGGGTCGAGGTGTTCGAGCACAGCAGGGCATCGGGATCGACCACATCGAGGATCTCGCCGAAGACCTTCATTTTCAGCGCCGGGTCCTCGAACACCGCCTCGATCACCAGGTCACAACCCTTGAGATCGGCCACGTCGGCGGTCGGGGTGATCCGGGCCAGCAACTCGTCGCGCTGGCCGGCGGTGGATCGACCCCGGGACACGGCCTGGTCCAGCAGCTTCGACGAATAGCCCTTGCCCCGAATCGCCGTCGCGAGGTCGGTGTCCTTGAGGACGACGCTCATGCCCGCGCGAGCGCAAGAATAGGCGATGCCGGCGCCCATCATCCCGGCCCCGAGCACGCCGACCTTGCGGAAACGGCGCTGCGGGTGCCCACCGGGCCGGCTGCCGCCCTTGTTGATGTGCTGCAGATCGAAGAAAAAAGCATTAATCATATTCTTGGCGACCTGGCCGGTGGCGAGGTCCATGAAATAGCGGCTCTCGATCCGCATCGCGGTGTCTACATCGACCTGCAAGCTCTCGACCGCGGCGCACAGGATGTGGTGCGGCGCCGGCATCGGCGCGCCCTTGAGCTGCTTTCGCAACGTGGCCGGGAATGCAGGCAGGATCTGCGCCAACGCCGGGGTGGACGGGGTGCCGCCGGGAATCTTGTATCCCGGAACCTCCCAGGGTTGTTGCGCCCGAGGATTCGCCGCGATCCATTCGCGGGCTTTGGTGAACATCTCTTCCGGCGTTGCGGCGACCTCATCGACGATACCGATCTCCTCGGCCTGCACCGGACGAACCTGCTGGCCCTGCACCAGCAGCTGCGTCAGGGCGTTGGCCAGGCCCAGCATCCGCACTGTGCGGACCACCCCACCCAGGCCCGGCAGTATCCCGAGAGTCACCTCCGGAAAGCCGATCTTGCTGCCTGGGGCGTCCAGCGCGATCCGGTGGTGGCAGGCCAGCGCGATCTCCAGGCCGCCGCCCAACACGGTGCCGTTGATGGCGGCCACGACCGGCTTGCCCAGCTTCTCCAGCCGTCGCAGCTGGCTTTTGAGTAGCGCGATGTGTGCCGCGAACTCGCGGGCTTTGTCCGGCGTGATGGCCCGCAACTGGTTGAGGTCAGCGCCGGCGAAGAAGGTCTTCTTCGCCGAGGTGAGAATCACCCCGGTGATCGAGTCCCGCTCGGCTTCCAGCCGCTCCAGGGTGTCGGCCATCGACGTGACGTAGCGGTCGTTCATCGTGTTCGCCGAGCGTTGCGGGTCGTCCATGGTCAGGGTGACGATTCCCTCGGCGTCAGCGTCCCAATGAATCATGTTCTGCCCCCTGTCACAGCCGCTCGATGATGGTCGCGATGCCCATGCCGCCGCCGATGCACAACGTGGCCAGCCCGTAACGCAGGTCGCGGCGTTCCAGCTCGTCGATCAGGGTGCCCAGGATCATCGCGCCGGTGGCACCCAGTGGGTGACCCAGGGCGATCGCGCCGCCGTTGACGTTGAGCTTGTCGGGCGGCACGTCCAGTTCGCGCATGAAGCGCAGCACCACCGCGGCGAAGGCCTCGTTGAGTTCCACCAGGTCGATCTGGTCCATCGTCATACCGGCTTTGGCCAGCGCCTTGCGGGTCGCCGGGGCCGGGCCGGTGAGCATGATCGTCGGCTCCTCACCGGTGACCGCACCGGCCACGATTCGGGCCCGCGGGGTCAGCCCGAGATCCCGGCCGACCTGCTCGGAACCGACCACCACCAGCGCCGCACCGTCCACGATCCCTGAGGAGTTGCCGGCGGTGTGCACATGCTCGATTCGCTCCACCCAGTGGTAGCGCTGCAACGCGACGGCGTCGAATCCGGCCTGCTCCCCGATGTCGGCGAAGGACGGCTTGAGCGCGCTGAGGCCCTCGAGGGTGGCGTCCGGGCGCAGGTGCTCATCGCGGTCCAGCACGACGGTGCCGGTCAGGTCGCGTACCGGGACCACCGAGCGTTGGAAGTACCCGTTGCTCCATGCCTTGGCGGCGCGGTGCTGTGATTCCAGGGCGTAGGAGTCGACGTCGTCGCGGGTGAAGCCCTCAATGGTGGCGATCAGATCGGCGCTGATTCCCTGCGGGACGAAGCGCGCGTCATAGGCGGTCTCCGGGTCCATCGCGATCGCGCCGCCGTCGGAGCCCATCGGCACCCGCGACATCGACTCCACACCCCCGGTGAGTACCAGGTCCTCCCAGCCGGAGCGGACCTTCATCGCGCCAAGGTTGACTGCCTCCAGACCCGAGGCGCAGAACCGGTTGATCTGCAGCCCGGCGACGGTATCAGGCAGCCCAGCGGCCAGCGCCGCGGCGCGCGGAATCACCCCGCCCTGATCACCCACCGGGCTGACCACCCCGAGCACGATGTCGTCGATCCGCGCCGGGTCCAACGACTGGTGGCGGTCGCGCAGCTCGGCGATCAGACCGGTGATCAGGGAGATCGGTTTGACACCGTGCAGCGCACCGGTCGGTTTGCCCTTGCCCCGCGGGGTGCGTAAGGCTTCGTAGAGGAATGCTTCGGTCATCACGGGCTCCCCGTTGTTGCATTAGTGGGAACGGATTCGCGGATCGCGCGGTTGATGGCGAGCTGGAAGTTGGTCACGACCCCGCCGACAGTGATCGGCTTGAGCCGCTCCAGCAGGGCGATCAGCCGGTCGCGCAACTCGGGCGGGCGCCCGCGCTGCCGGTACTCACGTAACACGGTGTCGTGGAACAGCGCCACCAGCTCAGTGGCCAGCGCGCTGGTGTGCTGTTCGATGATCTGTTTGGCGGCTAGCTGGACATCGAAGTCCATCTCGGTATCGAGCAGGTTCAGCCCGTAGCCCAGCATGTCGGGGCTGGTGAGAGTCCATGCTTGCGCCCCGTCCTGGGCCTCATCGTGCCCCCTATTGTCATGTCGCAGCACGCCCAAGGTGACCAGCCGGGCCAGCGCGTCGTCGTCCAGGGTGCGCCCTGCACGGACGTCGAGATCGGTTTTACTCACCGTCTCGGGTTCCTCAGGCAGCCATGGCGCGAGGAGGGCGCGGTGCAGGGCGAGGTCCTCGGGGGAGTGGTCCAGCGGGATCCGGGCCAGATAGCCCTCGATCGCCGCCAGCGTGAAACCCAACCCCTGCAGGTCGCGGACGAGTTCGAGGCGGGCCACGTGGCGCTCGTCATACAGGCCCAACCGACCGCGCACCGCCGGTGGCGGGATCAGACCCATCCCGGCGTAGAACCGGATCGTCCGCACGCTGATCCCGGTGCGAGCGGCCAGCTCCGCGATGGTGAGCTCGTTGGCCACTAGCGACCCTTCCCAGGATGACGGCACTATATGTGACAGTGCCACTGTCACATAGGCCCTGGCAAGGTGTGCCGCGTCACCGCTGGCTTAACGGCTACCGCTGATCCAGCACGACCAGCGTCGCCGATGTCCTGACATCGGGACGATCCCGACAGCTGGGACCCTGCGTGAGAGCGCAGGGGCCTAGGCTGGCCCAGCGCGTAAGTCAGGTGGTGATGGCGTAAATCGCGCCGCAGCCACCGGCGAACACTGTCCGAAAGTCCTCCCAGCCGCCTCTGCCGATCGTCGCTGGTGAACGCAAATCGGCGGGTCCGCATGGGTCTGGGTCGCGGTAACGCAACAGATTACCCATCGGGCACCAACTCCTCCCAAGGTTGAGGATTGTTCATCAGCCCTACCGAGCTAGCCTAGCGTCGCCAAGTCGGCAGGTCAACGATCTGTGTGGGCATACTCTTCGCAGATTGCGGCCAAGGACTTCTCGCGGCAGGAACGCAACGTGTCGTATTCCAACTGCTACCGTTGTCGGCGGGTGACGCTCGACCGCGCACGGTGAACGGACCCACCCACGTGACGCTACTTGTTAACACGTGGCGCCGAAAGTCACATTGGGATCGAGTAGTATGACGATATTGACGATGTCGCCGCATACGTTGATCGATACACGGACCGGCGCCTGTGTCGCGCTCTCATCCATCGCGCCCGGCGAGCTCGGTGGTGGCTCCTGCGCGGCGGCTATACCGGCTCCGCCGAGGCTGAAACCAGCGGTGATAGTCGCGGCGACCAGCAGTCGGACAATGATGTTTCTCATATGCGTCTCCAGGTGTGGAAGTCGAGCAAGTGGCCCATTCCACTGACGAACCACCACATACAAGTTAGAACGGGATCGCAAGCCTCCCGCAAGCGCCGCGCAACGCATCACCACTTCGTCAGTGCGCTGACGCGGTATCGCGCCACCCGGTGGTGGGCGAATGCGCCGTGAACACGAACGGTGGTTTATCTGAAGAGCACGACGTCGAACACCGCCGAGGAGACTCGGCCTGTAGGGTCATCGGCTGCGCCTGAGAACGTTCGCTTAGTCCGGTTACCCGCTGACTACTGAGTCACTACCGGGTGCGACGACCGCGAGGCCACCATCGATCCACGCCGCAGCGAGGCGCTGGTCGTAGGTCAGCACGACCGCGCAGGGCGTGGGCGACCTCGATCCAGGCCAGCGGCGACGACATCAGCAGGTAGACGCGCACCTACTGCGCTCGTCTCGGTCAAGGAGATCGCCTCTGCACGCAATGCGGCTTCGGCATCCGGACGGAGCCGGAGGTTAGTGGCTGGCGTCGGCCTCCGGGAGAGCGCTAGCGTCGCCGGTGATGCTGATCAATCTGTACTCCGATACCCAGACTCGGCCGGTCGACGCGATGCGTGTGGTGATGGCCGCCGCTGAGGTGGGTGATGAGCAGCGTGGCGAGGATCCCACTGTCACTGCGCTGTGCGAGCGGGTCGCGGAGTTGCTCGGCAAGCCCGCCGCGGTGTTCCTGCCGTCGGGCACGATGTGCAACGCGATCGGTTTCCGGTTGCACATCCGGCCCGGTGGTGATGCGGTGCACCTGCATCCGACCTCGCATCCGATTGTGGCTGAGGGGGGTGGCCCGTCGGCGTTGTCCGGCGCCGTGCTTGCCCCGGTCCACGGTGACGGCGGCATGTTTACTGCCGACGCGTTGGAGGCGGTGCTGTTTCCGGCCGAAAATCGCTATCAACCGCGTTCCCGGTTGGTGTCGGTGGAGCAGACCACCAACCTGGCCGGTGGGCGGGTGTGGCCACTTCAGCAGATGCGGACGGTGCTGGAGGTCGCTGGGCGGCATCGGCTGCGCACTCATCTGGACGGGGCGCGGCTGCTCAACGCCGTGGTCGCCTCTGGGGTGCCGGCCGCGGACTGGGCTCGCGGGTTCGATACCGCATGGATCGACTTCACCAAGGGCCTGGGTGCGCCGGTAGGGGCCGTGCTGGCTGGCTCGGTCGAGCTCATCGGTGAAGCCTGGCGCTACAAGCAGATGATGGGTGGGGCGCTGCGCCAGGCCGGCATCGTCGCGGCCGGCTGCCTGTGGGCACTGGACCACCATGTGGACCGGCTCGCCGACGACCACACCAACGCCCGGATCCTCGCCGAGGGCCTCACCGAACTCCCCGGTATCACGCTCAACCCGGACACCGTCGAGACCAACATCGTGGTGTTCCGGCGGGCCGACGCGCCCCGGTTCTGCCAGCGGCTGGAGGCCGAGCACGGGGTGCGGATGGGCGCGCTGGGTCCCGATCTGGTCCGGGCGGTGACTCACCACGACGTGCACACCGCCGACGTGCACCGCGCGGTGAAGGCGGTGCTCAGCACCGCCGTGTGAGCAGACGCGCCGGAAACGCAGATTGTCGAATTGTCCTCAGGACACGCAATACGGTCTACCGAAAGACCCGTTGGGCCATTCTGGATGGTCCCGCGTACGGGTTTGGAGAATCCGCCGCTCGGGGAGGTCACCATGCGGGATCGTGAGCCGACAATTCGTAGTCGGGAGCTGGGTGAGGGATTGCGCCGGGCGATGGAGCGCGCCGGGCTCAACGGCAAGCAAGCCGCGCATCTGCTCGGCTGGTCACCGAGCTGGGTGTCACGGCTGCTGTCGGGCAAGCGCGGTGGCAGCGAGGTGGACATTGCCGCGTTCCTCGGGGTGTGCCGGGTCAAGAGCTCGGAGCGAGACCGGTTGCTCGCGCTGTGCCAGGAACACCACACCCCGGGCTGGCTGCAGCAACACGGTTCCCGGTTGCCCAAGCAGCTGGTGACCTTGATCGACCACGAGAACAAGGCCGTGACGATCGACGATTTCCAGGCGATCGTGGTGCCTGGCCTGCTGCAGACCGGTGCGTACGCCCGGGAGCTGATCAGCCGTTCGGGAAACGTACCCGCGGGGGAGGTCGACGAGCGGGTGGCCGCCCGGCTGGCCCGCCAGAGCCTGTTCAACCGGGACCGTGGGACCCGGTTCACCTTCTACGTGCACGAGTTCGTGCTGCGCACCCCGGTGGGTGGCCCGGTGGTGATGTCCGACCAGCTGCACCATTTGTTGCGGATGTCGGTGCGCTCTTTCATCACGTTGCGGGTGGTGCCGGTGTCGCTCGGCGCGCACGCCGCCATGGCCGGGTCGTTCAAGCTTATGGAGTTCGCCGAGTTCCGGCCGGTGACCTATCTGGAGAGCACGACGTCGAGCCTGTTCCTGGAGCGTCCGGAGGAGACCGCCGCCTACCGGAGCATCCTGGGAGCGCTGGCGGAGACCGCGCTGGGCGAGCAAGAATCGCGGGAGCTGATTGCCACCGTGGCAACCGAGCTCTACGCCGATCGGGAGGACGATGATGACCGCGCCTGAGCCGGCCGGCAGTGCCTGGCGCACCAGCAGCTACAGCGCCGAGAGCGGCGACTGCGTCGAGGTCGCGCCCGCGCCGGAGCGGGTCCTGGTGCGCGACTCCAAGGATCCCGACGGCCCCGCCCTGGCCTTCCCCACCTCGGCCTGGCGGACGTTCCTCACCACCGTCACCCGCTGACCACGGCTTCCCAACGACCTGTCGTAACGACGATCAGCATCACCGTGACATCCGAGATGTTGATCATTTGACATGTGCCTTGTCCGTAATGCCGCCCTCTCGGCGCGATGCCGCCAGGATTGTCGGTGGCGGGAGATGGTGCAGAGCTGGGCATCTGTTGGGCGCGGGACTTCCGGTAGATGCGCAAAGGCCGCCTTGGCGGGCATTGAGGCTGTGCAGGATGTCCAAGGACCGTCCCGCACATTGCGGATAGCATTTAGAGCAGACTCCTGCCACCATCGCGGCCGTCGGCGTGACGCCGCCCGCAGGGTCAGGTGGTGGTCAGTTTCACAGCCGAGACCGGTGACACCGACGGTGGGGGCTCGCGCACGGCCGGGTCATGGGCAGGGCGGGTTGTAGGGCAGATCCGTCGAAACGTACTGCTTCCACTTCTCGGGGGTGAGAGTGTTCCTGGTGGTGGCGCAGATCCGCTGGATCGCTTGGTCGACGTTCAGCGTCCACAGGCGTACGGTGGCGTCGGCATCGGTGCTGGCGAGAGTGCGACCGTCAGGGCTGAACGCCACCGAGTAGACGGCGTGGGTATGTCCGGTCAGCTGTTGGCCGAGCGGAATGGGCTGAGCGGGATTGGTCACGTTCCACAACCTCACAGTCCAGTCAAGGCTAGCGCTGGCCAGGGTATGTCCATCAGGGCTGAACGCCACTGAGAAAACGGAGTCGGTATGCCCAGGCAGGGAGGCCAGTGGAGTGGGGTGAGTGAGGTCGGTCAGATCCCACAACCGCACACTCTGATCGCCACCGGCACTGGCCACAGTGCGCCCGTCAGGGCTGAACGCCACCCAGAAGACGGAGTTCGTGTGCTCGGTGAGGGTGGTTAATGGAGTGGGGTGAGCGAGGTCGGTCAGATCCCACAACCGAATAGTCTGATCGGCACCGGCGCTGGCGAGAGTGCGCCCGTCAGGGCTGAACGCCACCGAGTAGACGGAGTTGGTGTGCCCGGTGAGAGTGGTCAGTGGAGTGGGGTGAGCGAGGTCGGTCAGATCCCACAATCGAACAGTCTGATCGTCACCGGCACTGGCCAAGGTGCGCCCGTCGGGGCTGATCGTCACCGAGATGACGAAATCGGTGTTCCCGGTCAGCGGCTCGCCCAGCTGAATGGGGTGAACCCGGTCGGTCAGATCCCACAGTCGAATATTCTGGTCAAAACCGGCGCTGGCCATAATGCGCCCGTTGGGGCTGAACGCCACCGAGCGGACAACGTCGGTGTGCCCGGTCAGAGGCTGGCCTAGCGGGCTGGGGTGAGCGAGGTCGGTCAGATCCCACAACCTCACAGTGTGATCACCACTGGCGCTGGCCACGGTATGCCCATCAGGGTTGAAACTCGCCGAGAAAACGGGGTTGGTGTGTCCGGCCAGGGGGCTGTAGGGAATGTTCCACAATCGCACGGTCTGGTCGTTGCTAGCGCTGGCCAAGGTATGCCCGTCGGGTCTGAACGCCATCGAGTTGATATAGCTGTTGTGCCCGGTCAGTGACTGCGCCAAGGGAGTGGGGCGGGCTCGGTCAGCGAGATTCCACAACAGCACAACCTGGCCACCGCTAGCCAGCGTCCGTCCGTCAGGGCTGAACACCACCGAGAGGACAGCGTTGGCGTGGCCGATCAGCGGAGCGCCCAGCGGGGTGGAGTGGGCTCGGTCGGTCAGATCCCACAGCCGAACAGTGTGGTCGCCGCTGGCACTAGCGAGGGTACGTCCGTCAGGGCTGAACGCCACGGATGTGACGGTGCTGATGTGGCCCGTGAGGGGATCGCCTAGCGGGGCGGGGCGGGTGAGGTCGGTCAGATCCCACAACCGCACAGTCTTATCGGCACTGGCGCTGGCCAACGTGCGTCCGTCAGGACTGAACGCGACCGAGAGGATGAGGCTGGTGTGACCGACGAGAGGCTGGCCCAGCTGAATGGGGTGATCCCGGTCGGTCAGATCCCACAATCGCACACTACCGTCGCTGCCTGCACTGGCCAGGGTGTGACCGTCCGGGCTGAATGCCACCGAACGGACGGCGTTGCTGTCTCCGACGAGGAGCTGGCCCCGCGGAATGGGGTGGACCGGGTCTGTGACGTCCCATAACCGCACAGTCCCGTCGAAGCTGGCGCTGGCCAAGGTATGGCCGTCAGGGCTGAACGCCACGGATGCAACGGAGGCGGTGTGGGTGGTGAGGGGCTGCCCTAGGGGCATGGGGCGGGCCGGGTTGGTGGCGTCCCACAATCGCACAGTCTGGTCGCTGCTGGCGCTGGCGAGAGTGTGCCCGTCAGGGCTGAATGCCACTGACTGGACGGATCCTTTATGACTGGTCAGCGGCGTGGACAAGCTGGCGTTCTCAGTGCTGATTAGGTCTGTGTAGAGATCCGGAGTCCGGCGCAGGCGGTAGGCGGTGAGGTTGAGTTGCGCCGCGAGGGACACGTCGGTGCTGGCCAGCCGGTCGGCTTGGGCGACGATCTGATTGAAGGTTGCGGTGTCGCGCTCCCGCTGCGCAGTGGCGCGTTGTTGGAAGGCGACGCCCGCGGCCACCAGCGCCGCGATCAACAGCACTGCCAGGGTGGTGACGCCACCACGAGCCAACCGCACGGTGCGGCGGTGCTGGCGGATGTGCTCACCCACCAGTTCGTCTTTAGGCACCTCGCGCACCGCCGCGGCGACGTCGGCCACACACTCCCGCAACCGGGGGTTGGACTGATCCACCTGGTCCACGTCGTGCAACCAACGTAGGTCCACCCAGCGAGGTTCCTCGATGAAGGCGCCGCGCAGCGCGGGGGGCAAGGCCGCCCTCGACCCGTCACCGTTCCCGATGTCTTCGGCCCAGGCGAACTCACCCCCGGTGAGCACCACGAGCAACCGCTGCGGCGACTTGTTCGCCAGCCACCAGGCGACCTCACGGTTGACCCACGGTGATCGGGCCGCCTCCGGCGAGGCCATCAGCACCAACCAGGCCGAGGAGGCTAACGCCGTCTCAATAGCGGACCACAAGCCTGGGTTGGCGGCCAGGCTTACAGTGTCCCGGAAGACTCGCAGCGCTCGCGGTCGATACCAGGGTTTCGCGAACCGCTCCACGCCGGTCTGCAACTCCTGCGCCACTGCACCGTCGAGGGCGTGACTGTAGGAGATGAAGGCGTCATATCCTGGAGTCGCACCACGAACACCACCGCGGTAGCCCAGGTTCCGGGCGGCTTGGTTGATGCGGGCCTGGCTAGAAACGTGCGCTTCCTCGCGAACAGAGTTCTCCGCAGGCAGTGACGTTGGTAGTTCTTGAGACTCCCCGTTGTGCCCCATCGATCACGCTCTGGTGGTGACGTGCAGGTCGTGATCAGCTCTCCGCCAGCTCGGCCCGCTGCGGAGGTACCTGCCGGCCGCGGTCTTGGCTTCTTCCCCCGTCGACGACCTCACAGCAGCCAGTTCCGGATCCATGTCCCCCTCCTGCGTTCTCACGAACAGTGACGTTTCCGTCACTGTAGAGGAGCCATATGATCGCTTTGATACCCAAAAATCTGAGGGAACGGCTCGGGCATCGCGGTCACCGCGATCCACGAGTCGTTGAGAGGCATCCGGTCCCACGGATCTTCGACGTCGCCAGTGGTGTCGGGCAGCATCTCGCGCAGCGCGTCGTAGAGTCCTGGATCGGCCTGCGCTGCGGTGAGTTCCTCCCCCGTGAGGTAACGCTTGCGCTGGGGGAGCGGAATGAGCTGCGCCACCGGTCGGCTTTTCTGCTACAGCTGTGCGTGGCGGCGCGAAGGGGTGATCAACTGCCCCCTGAGGCTACTGAGCGTCGGGTGTCCAGTATCGCGAGGTCCGCGGCTGCGCGGCCGGCGTGCCAGCCGGCAGCGTTGCCGACGCTGTACGAGCGGGACACCGACTGCGGGAACATCGACTCGAACAGATCGTCCACCACCTGTTCCCGCGCGGCCAGTACCGGCAGCAGCCGGGCCGAATCAGGCACCGCCGCGGTGCCCGCGTCCCGGGCGGTGGCCAGCCGTTCACCGATCCGGGTCGCGTAGGCGATCAGGAACGACTGGCGGTACGAGCGGGTCCGGGACTGCCCGGTGCGGGTGATCTGACTGCCCGCGGACACCATCGCCCTGGTCGCCTGAACCAGCAGCGACGTGCTGAGCAGCTCCACGATCTCCAGGTCGACCTCGTCGCCGAGCACGGTGGTGAACCCGAGCTTCTCCGACAGCACGGTCCGGCACCGGTTCGCCTTGGCGACCGCGCCCACCAGCAGCGCTTTGGCCGCCACGTAAGGGTTGTCCAGCCACAGCCGGCGGGCGGCTGCGGGATGCGGATCCGAGCCCGCAGCCGCAGCGTCTGCAGGATTTTCCATGATGATCCGTTCCAGGGAGTACCGGCTCATCAGTTCCTGCGCCTTGGCCGACAGCGCCTCGGCCTCCTCCGGGAAGGTGGTCGACTCGGCCTTGGCCAGCAGACCCCGTACCCGGACCAGCACCTTTTGATCGACGGCGCGGCGCACTGGTGTAGTGACCGCGGACCCTGGCGGTGGCACGATCCTAGGCAGCACCGGCAGTGACAGCAGCAGTGCCAGGATCTCGATCACCGTCGCGAGTGCGTCCGCCACGCTACGGCCGTGCCGCCGGGTCCACTGCAGCAGATGACCCTCAGCCGGCTCCCACCACACCACCGCCCCGATCTGCTGGAGCTCGTCGCGCCACCGTTGCGGCACCGTGGCCTTGGCGTACTGCTGGGACTCGTCCGCGATCGCGTCGATGAGGTAGCCGGTTGCGGTGGCGTCCAGCCGTCGCCGGGCCAGCTGGTGCAGGTCATCGGGTGACCAGCCGCGCGCCCAGGACGCGGCGATCGAAGGCATGACGGCCTGCCGAACCGCCGTCTCGACCATGCCGGGCTGGGTGGTGCACCGATCGGCCAGCGTGGCACCGATGCGCGCCCCGACCTGCGAATCGCCTGCCCAGTGGTCGTGGGCGGCGCTGAGTAACACTGTTGAGATCGTCTCCGCCGACGGTCCCGGCCGCGGATTGGTGGGTGGTGGGGTCCTCGGCGGTGCGGTCCCAGCGCCCGCGGCCCACCATCCGGCGGTGCCCGAGCCAGCCGTGCCCGAGCCAGCTGTGCCCGATCCGGCGTAAGACCGCTGCCGCGCCCGCCGCCGCGCTGCCGCCGCGGCCCGCCGCTCCTGATTCCCCCGCCGCTGCCGATTCGACTGTGCCACGCGTCCTCCCGTCTGGGTCAACCTTGGTGGGATCGGAGTATGGCGCAGCACGCTGACAATTTCGGCCAAGACTGGCCGTAGCGGAGGGATGTCGCCCAGACCCCGTGGTGAGTGTTGCGCTGCCCGAAAGGTCACTGCACAGAACGTCGAGAAGTTGGCATGATCGGAATGTGCGCCCCCAGCCCCGGATCCGGGACACCCCGCCGCAGCCTCCTGCCAGCCCCGATGACGAGGCGTTCGACGACGCTGTCGAGTCGGGCGACTGGGCCACGGCGGTGGCGTCGCTTGCGCGGCTGGCCGTGCCAGCGACGAAGCTGGCGCCGCTCCCGATCGACCAGCTGCGCCTGCTCCAGGATGCCGTGACCCGCGCTCGCTCCGTGCTCGGCGGTGTTGGCATCGTGCTCCAGCTCGCGCTCGCCGTCGAGCTGGAGGGCAAGGGCGTCCCGGCGGGCAAGGTCGCAGCTGGCGCCGCGTTCGGCACCCTCGAGACCACGGTCGACGAGAGGATCGACGGCGACCAGGCCACCGGCACCCCCTACGCCTACCAGATCACCATCAGCTTCACACCCGATACCACCGTCATCGACGCCGACGAGATCGCGTTCATCCAGACCACCCGCCTCGTCGAGACCGCGAGCGGCGCCAACGGGAACTACACGGAGTCGAACAGGACGCGCCAGACACCGGCAGCCACGAGCGTGGACCGGCTCGGTGGCAAAAAGCAAGGCTGGTACGGGATGACGATGGACAACGGGACGGGCAGCGGCACGCTGACCGTCTGGAAGAAATCCGCCCCGGCCACACCGGCCCGGATGCGAGACCGCGCCAGTTGGAACCAGCCCAACACCACGTGGCAGTTCGAGACCATGGTGGTCTGCCGCTCCGGGGCCGACGCCGGCACCGTGTACGCGGCCGTCACATGGGGTTTCACCGTCGATGCCGACCTCACGCTCACCGAGCATGCACGAACGGTGACGAACAAGCAGAGCACGGAGGCCACCGCAGCGGTGGACAAGTGGAACGACCAGGCCACCGGCTCCGCGGTCCACCGCAACGCCCCGGGCCAGCTGCCGCTGCCGGCACTGCGATAAGCAACTGTGCCGCCCTGACGGCCTTCGCTCGTGATTGAGCTGCTGCGACTGCTGGTTGGAACAACACTCCGATCGGGATCTATTGCGGAATCTGCGGCTAACGCTAGACAGCCCGATACGGTCCGAGAATGGATCCGCTGCGCACCCCGTTCGCCCCCGGTGCCCCCGAGCCGACCGGGTGCGACCGCGATTCGGCTCCGAATGGCACTGAGAGAGGTGCTCAGAGCCGCGATTCGGCTCCGAATGGCAGGGGGAAGGACGGCTGGGGACGTGCGCGGGTGACACGCCGATGGCGGTCTATTGGGGAATCTGCGCTTGATACTAGAAAGCCCGATACGGTCTGAGACTATGGATCCGGTGCGCAACCCGTTCGCCCCCGGCGCTGGTCAGCGGCCCCCCGAGCTGACTGGGCGGGATCGCGAGCTGGGTGCCTTCGAGGTGGTGCTGGAGCGGGTGGCCCGCGGTCGCCCGGAACGCTCCCTGGTGCTGACGGGTTTGCGCGGGGTGGGCAAGACGGTGCTGCTCGGCGAGCTGCGATCGATGGCGCTGCGCCGTGGCTGGGGTGCCGGCAAGATCGAGGCTCGGCCGGACGGGGGGCTGCGCCGCCCGTTGTCGGCGGCACTGCACCGGGCGATCCGCGATCTGGCGCTGCGCCACCGCGCCCCGGACCGGGTCGAGGAGGTGCTGGGAGTGCTCAAGGCGTTC
>DATEMN010000581.1:0-3192 GCA_035275565.1 Pseudonocardiaceae bacterium
CCGCAATGAGGCGGCGGGCCAACCAAGTGTGTAGATGCTCGACAGAAGCGTTCCACGAGGAGATCCGCAGCAGTACCGGCACCGGCTCGTCCGGTGCGCGGGTGTCGAGCAGGCCGAGGGTGAACAGTATGGCCAGTACCGTCTTGCCCGCCCCTGGCTCACCGAGCACCACCAGCTGCCGGGCAGGCAGCTGCCGAAACGCCACGACCACGTCGTAGAGATCACCGCTTAGCTTCAGCCGGATCGGCCGACTCGGCAGCACACCCTCACCCAGGACTACCGTCGGCTGGGGAGACACCGGCCGAGCCGTGGTCGACCAGCGCACCCGCAGTGGCTGCGGTCGCCACAGCTGCCGCAGCTCGGCCTCTTGTGTCCACTGCCGACGTACCATGTCCGCCAGCCTGCTGGCAGCCCGGTCAAGCCAGGCTGCCTCGTCGGCCCCGGCTGACGCTGATTTCTGTTCCTGCTGATGGACTCCCATCCGCAGCGCCATCCCGGCGAACAGCAGCGCCACCACCCCGATCACCAGGCTGCCGATACTGGCCAGCTTGTCGGCCCGGTCCAACCCCTCGTCCGGCATGCGTGTCGCAGACGCGAATACGATGCCAGCAACCAACGCGAATGGTAGCCACACCACTACCCGACGCAACCACTGTCGCGATTTGCCACTCCATCGAGCGACATCATCAGCTACTCTGCTTAGCCCCCGAATCCGAGGAGTCACGAGAATATTTTTGCATAGCAGCGCACAAAGGAAAGGTGACCCTGACCACGATCACGCAACAACCCCGACCCCAACCCGCCCACTGCCATTCGGAGCCGAATGGCTGTCTCGAACGTCCCGCCGGTGCTATTCGGAGCCGAATCGTCGTCGCGGGACGAGGAAACCGGCATATCGGGCGAGAACACGTTCTGTCAGTCGTCGTAGGGATCGTCGACCGGGGCTGAGCCCGTGGCGAGGTCGGTGGCCGATTCGAGCCGCCGGGAGGGGTCGATGAGCGCGAAAGCAGCCCCGAAGGGGTCGCGAACCCGCGCGATCCGGCCCCACCCGGTGTCATAGGGATAGCTGTCGACCCGGCCACCCAGCTCGAGCACTCGATCGACCATGGTATCGGTGCCGAACTGTGGATCCACCGTGAAGTGCAGCATCCACTGCGCAGCGATTCCGGAGGCCGCCCAGTCCTCGTTCATCTGTAGTCTGCCCAGCATCGTGCGCCCCCCGCGAGACCACATGGTGTAGTCCACGTTGATGCCGTCACCGATCTGTTGCTGGTAGTAACCGAACAGGTTTGCGAAGAACCCGTCAGCCCACGCGCCTTCCCAGGTGTTCAACTCGGCCCAGAACAGCGCCCCGGGATTGGTGGTGTGGAACGTCCACGACGCTGCGGGCTCCCAGAAGCCGATCACACCGCCGGTCGGGTCTGCCCCGATGAGCACCCTGCCCTGCCCGGGAACATCCACCGGCCCATAGAGCACCTGACCCCCCCAGCGGCCGAACACCGCGGCGATACGTTCGATGTTCGCGCTAGCCAGATACGGCGTCCAGGCCATCGGTTGTCCTGCCGGCACCCGAAACCCCGCGATGCCAGCCACCGGCAGGCCACCACACAGTGCGGTAGAGTAATGCCTGCGGCCTCGGTTCACGTCGATCCGGTAGGTCCAGCCCAACAGCCCGGCATAGAAGTCCCGGCTGCCAGCCGGGTCGGTGCTCGACAAGTCGATCCAGCACACCGAACCGGAAGCGAAGGAAGTGTCTCCGACCGCCCCAGGGGCCTTGTTTGTCAACATGGCAAGTTAGAGACGTACGACACACCTGTAGATACACTGATGGGCCGGTCAGTGGCGAGCTGAACGGGTGACAACCGGGTCTTAGCACGTCCCGCACCAACACGGCGCCTTCAGCGCGGGCGGCCCCAGCCTTATCCTGGACTGGGTACGCGCTCCCCCGCGTCGAGGATCACTTTATGTCGACCCTGTGCGGGAGTTGCCGTGGCTCTTGGTCCGATGAAGTCCGACTTACCACGCCAGCGCCCATCGGTGCGCACCACACCGGTCTGGGTGCATCTGGAACAGCTGTACCCGCGTCCCGGGGATGGTCAGCGGCGCACCATCGGGGACGGCGTGGACTGGACCGGGCAGGTCCGCGGTGAGCTGTACCGGTGGTGGCGCACCGCCGAAGGTGCCTGGCTGGGCCAGGTCACCTACGAACTCGGCTACGCCGACGGGCGCGACTCATGGCTGCGGGTCGAAGACCAGCTCATCCCGGCGACGGCGTTGAGCAAGCGGTCCGACGGTAAACACCTCCGCTACGCGGCACGGACCCTCAGGTAGCCCAGACCGGCTCTCGTGAGTGCCAACCGCTCGATCTACCGCAGACCTGGGACGGTCAGACCGGGGTGACGTTCTCGGCCTGCGGACCCTTCGGACCTTGCGTGACGTCGAAGTTGACCTGCTGGTTCTCTTCTAGCGACCGGAAACCTGCGGCGTTGATAGCCGAGTAGTGGACGAAGACATCCGGGCCTCCGCCGTCCTGAGCGATGAAACCGAACCCCTTCTCCGCGTTGAACCACTTCACTGTCCCTGTCGCCATGACGTTCCCTTTCAGCCTGATACCCGGTGCGAGACGACCGTCTCTCGTGGCGCACCCTACTGCCATCTTGCGCGGCCGTCCCCGACACGCTCAGGAAGTGACTACTGACCGCGACTGGCAGGATCCACCCGTGCCCACCGGAGCAGGTCGGTCATGGTGAACGTGCCGGGGGTCTTGCTGGGCAGGGAGGGGCGGAAGCCGGTGTTGAGGTAAGAGGATTTGTCGAGCTGGAGCAACCCGATGATCGTCTCGGCGACGATCCGGCCACCCACCGGGCCAAGCCGCACGCCCTTGTTCAAGACGCTGGCCTCACGCAGCACGTAGTACCACAGGGGGGTACTGGCCTCGAGGCCGAGACCGTACCGGCGCAGCTCAGGAAAATGGGTTAAGCCGAGGACCGGTGATCCGGTGGCTGCGGCGATCCGCTGGCCCGACGGCATCGACCAGGTCAGGTGCCGCAACAGGTTGCGCTGCGGCAACGACGTCGGCGCGTCCCCGCTGGGGATGGCGGCCAGTGGCAACTGGAACAGCGCTGTGGAGATGTTCGTGTCGATCAGCTTGTTCGGTCGCACGTGCTGGGTCTGGTCGCCGCCGAAGTCGAA
>DATEMN010000582.1:0-3388 GCA_035275565.1 Pseudonocardiaceae bacterium
ATGAAATCGCCGCGCAGCTTCGCCCGGGTAGTGGCCGGTGGGGTGTCCTTGGCCGCCTCGATCTCCCCGTCGTCGGTCACCCGATCGACCAGCGCCTTGCGCTGTAGCAAGTCGAACAGTCCCCGACCGCGGCGGATGTCATGGTAGGCAAGGTCCAGCTGGGCGACCCGCGGGTTGGACAGGTCCATCCGGTGCTTGGCGCGGTACCGTTCCACCAGCCGGTGCTTGATCGCCCAGTCGATCTCGCGGTCGATCCGGCTGAGGTCTTGGCGTTCCACCGCATTCAGAGTGCGGTCCCACAGCTCCATCACCCGGTCGGTCAGCGGGTCGGACCCGCGGCGAGCTACGTGTTCCGCGGCACGCAGGTAGTACTCCCGCTGGATGTCCAGCGCGGACGCCTCGCGCCCGCCGGCCAGCCGCACCCCGCGCCGACCGGTGAGGTCGTGACTGATCTCGCGGATCGCCCGGATCGGGTTGTCCAGGGTGAAGTCTCGGAAAGCGACGCCTTCCTCCACCATCTCCAGCACCAGGTTGGCGGTGCCCACCTTGAGCAAGGTAGTGACCTCGGACATGTTCGAGTCACCGACGATCACATGCAGGCGGCGATACCGCTCTGCGTCGGCGTGCGGCTCATCCCGGGTGTTGATGATCGGGCGGGAGCGCGTGGTCGCCGAGGAGACCCCCTCCCAGATGTGCTCAGCGCGCTGCGACAAGCAGTACACCGCACCGCGCGGAGTCTGGAGCACCTTGCCCGCGCCACAGACCAGTTGCCGGGTGACCAGGAAGGGCAACAGCACGTCGGCGATCCGGGAGAATTCACCAGCCCGGGCGACCAGGTAGTTCTCGTGGCAGCCGTAGGAGTTACCCGCCGAGTCGGTGTTGTTCTTGAACAGGAAGATGTCCCCACCGATACCCTCGTCGGCCAGCCGCCGCTCGGCGTCCACCAGGAGGTCTTCGAGGATCCGCTCACCGGCCTTGTCGTGGGTCACCAGTTGGGCCAGGTTGTCGCACTCCGCGGTGGCGTACTCGGGGTGCGACCCCACGTCGAGGTACAACCGGGACCCGTTTCGTAGGAAAACGTTCGACGAGCGACCCCACGACACCACCCTGCGAAACAGATACCGGGCGACCTCGTCCGGCGACAGCCGACGCTGGCCGTGGAAGGTGCAGGTGACCCCGAACTCAGTCTCAATGCCGAAGATCCGCCGCTGCATGCCGTCCAGCCTAGGCTGCCGGAGCCGTCTTGCAGGCCGTCCGTACGGGCTCACTTAAGCTGCGCGGTAGGGACGGGGTCAGTCGGCGGTGCTCGGCCCGGCCGTTCCGCCGTCCTTCTCCGCGTCCTGATCCGGCAGCGTCTGACTCCCGTCGGGGTCGGTGGGCGGGGTGTCGGTACCGGACAGCAGCGTAGTCAACGCCGACCCGGTGATCCGCCGGAAGGCGCGACGCGGTCGGGACCGGTCCAACACCGCGACTTCGAGCTGGCCGACTCCCAGGGTGCGCTTATTGGCCCCGTTGACGCTGCTGGAGGCCGAACTGAGGGCGGCCACCGCGGTGGCAACGGCCTCGGCGGTATCCATGTCCTGCCGGAAGGACTCCTTGAGGGCCGTCGAGATAGCCTCGGCTTGACCACCCATCACGACGAAGTTCGGCTCATCGACGATCGAGCCGTCGTAGGTCAGGTGGTAAAGCTGATCGGAATCCTGGTCTGCACCTACCTCGGCGACGCACAGCTCCACCTCGAAAGGCTTCTGCTGCTCTGAGAAGATCGTCCCGAGGGTCTGTGCGTAGGCGTTGGCCAGGCCCCGCCCGGTCACATCACGCCGGTCATAGGAGTAGCCGCGGACGTCGGCATGCCGGATCCCGGCTTGGCGAAGGTTCTCGTACTCGTTGTAGCGACCGACGGCGGCGAAGCCGATCCGGTCGTAGATCTCCGAGATCTTGTGCAGCGCGGTGGACAGGTTCTCGGCGACGAAAAGAACCCCGCGTGAGTAGCTGAGTACCACCACACCGCGGCCTCGGGCGATGCCCTTACGGGCGAGCTCCGAGCGGTCGCGCATGATCTGCTCGACCGAGGCGTAGAACGGCATCGTCACAGCGGGAACTCCTGGGTGCTGACGGGTTCAGGGAGGAACCCAGTGGTCTTCGAGTTGGGCGGATCCGCAGGCTCGGCGTCAGCCTCCGGGTTTGCGCTTGCGTGCCGCTACCACCAGCTCCGCGACCTGACCGGCCTGCTCATCGGAGAGCCGGACCGCCCCATCCGCAGCGGTGATGGTCACCACCACCGGGTAGATCCGGCGGACGGGGTCCGGCCCTCCGGTCGCGCTGTCATCGTCAGCGGCGTCGTAAAGCGCCTCCATGGCAATCCGGACGGCGGCATCGACATCCATCATTGGATCGTGCAGCTTCTTCAATGACGAGCGGGCGAACAGTGAACCCGAACCCACCGAGTGGTAACCGACCGTCTCGTCGTAGCGGCCGCCGACGACGTCGTAGGAGACGATTCGACCAGCCCGGTCCCGGTCGGTCGCGTCGACGTCGTAGCCGACGAACAGTGGCACCACCGCGAGTCCCTGCATAGCGGCCGGAAGGTTGCCGCGGACCATGCCCGCCAACTTGTTTGCCTTGCCGTCCAGCGTCAGGGAGACCCCCTCGATCTTCTCATAATGCTGCAGCTCGACGGCGAACAACCGCACTAGCTCCATCGCGACACCGGCCGTCCCGGCGATGCCCACCGCGGAGTAGTCATCAACGACGAACACCTTTTCGATGTCGCGCTGAGCGATGAAGCTGCCGGACGTCGCGCGGCGGTCCCCGGCGATGACCACACCGCCACGGAAGGTGGTTGCCACGATAGTGGTGCCGTGTGGGGCGTGCACCGACGCGATGTCCGCCGGTGCAGTGTTACTTCGGGCACCGGCTACCTGGTGCCCTGGCAGCGAGTCAGGGGACGTCGCGGCGAGGAAATCGCTGAACGATGAGCTGCCCACCATGAAGTACGACGCCGGCAGGGCGGCACCCGGATAGCGTCCGACCGAGGACTGGTCCATCGGCTGTGATCGTCTCCTAGCTCCCGTTGCCGCTCACTGTCCGCGACCATGATGCCCGTACCGCTCGGGCGACCTGTCACTGGCCGCCCTTTTGGACGTAGGCCCGGACGAAGTCCTCGGCGTTCTCCTCGAGCACGTCATCGATCTCGTCGAGGATCGCGTCCACGTCCTCACCGAGCTTCTCCCGGCGTTCCTGACCGGCCGGCGCGCCGTCGCTCGTCTCGTCGTCTCCGTCGCCGCCGCCTTGGCGCTGTACCTTCTCCTGGGACATCTCGCCTCCCGGACCGAAGTTGTCTCTAGCAAACAGTACCCAGCAACGCCGACAATCGCTGCCATAGCAG
>DATEMN010000583.1:0-13097 GCA_035275565.1 Pseudonocardiaceae bacterium
TGGCCGACGCCGAGACCGCGGTGGTGCAGGACGTGCACCTCGGCGGCATTCCGGTGTGCCTGCTCGGCATCGAGTCCCGATCGGTGCCACGTCGCGGGTTCCCGCCCACCGACGGTCCCGACACCTATACCGCGGGCACCCTGTTCCCGCGGTCGTCGAAGAAGGCTGCCCGGGCGATCAACTCGGTCAGCGGCAACCGGCCACTGGTGGTGCTGGCGAACCTGTCTGGCTTCGACGGCTCGCCGGAGTCGATGCGCAAGCTGCAGCTGGAGTACGGCGCCGAGATCGGCCGCGCGATCGTGAACTTCCGCGGGCCCATCGTGTTCTGCGTGATCTCGCGCTACCACGGTGGCGCCTTCGTGGTGTTCTCCAAGGCGCTGAACCCGAACATGATCGTGCTCGCGCTGGAGGGCTCGTTCGCCTCGGTGCTCGGCGGCGCTCCGGCCGCGGCGGTGGTGTTCGCCGGCGACGTCAACGCCCGCACCGCGGCCGACCCGCGTGTGCGGGACCTGCAGGCCCGCGCCGCGGTCGCCGCCGGCACCGACCGTGCCGCGTTGACCGCCGAGCTCGACCTTCTCCGCTCCTCGGTCCGTGCGGAAAAGATCAGCGAGGTGGCCGCGGAGTTCGACCGCGTGCACAACATCCAGCGTGCCGTGGAAGTCGGCTCCGTGGACGCCGTCATCCCCGTCGCCGAACTCCGCCCACGCCTCATCGAAGCCATCGAGTCCCATCCGCGTTAGCCCCGAAACTCGCCCGATACCCAAGCCCCGCCCACGACAGGCCCGAAGTCCCGTAACGCCTACTACGCTGCAACCAACGCCGCCACCCCGGCGGCATCACACAAACTAAGGGCGGCACCAAACCCGGGGTGGCTCAAGGCGCTGGGCTTTAGTCGTTGATGATCACCAGGTTGAGCTGGCGTAGGTGTCCGGGATCCATGAGGATGTCGATTGCGACGATCTTGCTGCCTGTGACGGTCATGGCGAACGCGACGCGTGGCCGCCCACCGGGGGCCCACACGGCGCCCGCGGCTCCGTTGATCAGTGCCGGTTGTGCGGCCTGGGCGCGGCCCGAGAACGCCTCGGCCACGGCAGCCGCGCCGCGGACCTCGGAGGCCAAGGTGGGCGCGCCTTGGGCTTGGCTCGCCGCGGCGGCCTGGACGGCTAGCCGGTCGGCACGGAGCACGACGTCGGGGTCGAGCACCGCGAGCAGCGCGTCGAAGTCACCGGTGCGGGAGGCGGCCAGGAATGCCTCGACGACCTCGCGCTGGCGGGTGTGATCCACCTCGGCAGCGGTGGCGCTCTGCACCCGGCGGCGGGCGCGGCTGGCGAGCTGCCGCGCCGCTGCCGGTGAGCGCTCTACGATGACGGCGATCTCGTTGAAGGGCATGGCGAACACGTCGTGTAGTACGAACGCTAACCGCTCGGCGGGAGTCAGGGTGTCGAGTACCACCAGCAACGCGGAACCGACTGAGTCGGCCAGCAGCGCCTGATGTTCGGGTTCGTTGTCGTCCTCATAGCTCTCACCAGGCTCGGATGTCTGCACCTCCAGCGGCTCCTCGCGCCGCAACGCGCGTGAGGACAGCATGTTCAGGCACACCCGGGCGACAATCGTGGTCAGCCATCCGCCTAGATTCACCACGCCATCACTGCCCGAACGGCTGAGTCGCAGCCATGCCTCCTGGACGGCATCGTCGGCCTCGCTGGGCGAGCCGAGCATCCGGTACGCTACCGTCCGTAAGTGAGTGCGGTGCGCCTCGAAGCGCTCGGCCAGCCAATCCTGTTGCTCCATCGGTCACATTCCTCCATCGCTGCCTGTCATACCAGTGACCCACGAAACCCAGCCGATGTGACAGGCACCGGAAACCAGCCGAATACCCCTTGCCGCCCCGGTTCGGGGAGATGACCCTGGAGGGACGAAACGTGCAACCGCGGATGAACAGCCTGAGCACCGCTCCAGAGACCGGCTCGGCTGCCAGCCCAGGTTCCACGCATCCACCGGCGGCCCGAAGCTCGACAAATTGACAATGCCTTGCTGAGTGTTAACAGCTGACAGCCTAATGCTGATGTGTCAGCAAATACCGCCGTAACGTCGACCGAAGGAGCAGTCACACTATGTCCATCCCCACGACCGGTTCGGCCCCGGGTACCGCGGTTGCGGATCTGTCGGGCCACTACATCATCGACCCGACACACAGCCGCCTCGGGTTTGTCGCCCGCCACGCCATGGTTACCAAAGTGCGTGGGTCCTTCATGGACTTCGCCGGGTCCTTCGACATGGATGCGTCCGACTGGTCGGCGTCCAAGGCACAGGCAACCATCCAGGTGGCCAGCGTCGACACCGGCAACGAGCAGCGCGACAGCCACCTGCGCGCCAACGACTTCTTCGACGTCCCCAACTACCCGAAAATCACCTTCACTAGTACCCGGGTGGAGCAAACTGCCGAGGGCACCTTTGCGGTTACCGGCGATCTGACGATCAAGGGCATCACTAAGCCGGTGACCATCGAACTCGTCTATACCGGCAGCGCAGTGGACCCGTTTGGCAACTCCCGCATCGGTTTCGAGGGCACCACGACCATCAACCGCAAGGACTTCGGCGTCAACTTCAACGCGACACTGGACACTGGTGGCGTTCTGGTGTCGGACAAGATCACCCTCGAGTTGGATATCTCCGCGATCAAGGCCAAGTGAGCCGGATGGCTGGTACCTGCCCGAGGCCGCCGGAGCAGACACTCGCGCGGTTCAGTCGGGAAAACGAGACACTGGCCGCGGGCAGGTCCGGCCACACCGCTGGCTGTGTTCGACCCACGAGGAGGTTCCGGAAATAACAGAGGCGCCGTGGTCCCTACTGTGAGTTTGTTACCGGGCGAAGACCAATGTAGCGGGCGATGGTGTGGGCTGGAACGAGACGTCTTCGAAGCCGGCCTTGGCGAGCCAGGCGTGATAGTCGGCCCGCCGCCAGGTCCCTCCCTGTTTGCTTTTGAGCAGCATTTCCGAGGCGAAGATCAACGAGAAGGACGGGCCGCTTCGGTCGTCCTCGACAATGTAGTCACAGATGACCAATGTGCCGCCGGGCTTGAGGGCGCCCCGGACCTTAGCGAAGATCGCTACGTTGTCCTCCGGCCCCTCTTGGTGGGCGATGTGGGAGTACACCGCGATGTCGTAAGCGGCGGTGCCGAAGTCGGTGGTGTGGAAGTTACCGTCGATGCAGGTGAATCGGTCAGCCGCGCCTCGCTCGGCCATAAGCCGACGGGCGATCGCGTTAATCGGTCTCCAGTCGAGCTGGGTCGAGCGGGCGGCGGGGTTGAGCTCGAGCCAGATGGCCGAGTAGATGCCCGAGCCACCGCCTATGTCAAGGATCGAGATTTCTCCGGTCTCCGCCAGCCGCAGTATGTCGGCGGCGATCATCGCCACAGGAACCGACTGCGCGGCGATGGCCTGGACCACCTTCTCCCAGTGGGGGTTGTCGGCCACCTCCACCGTTGCGTCCGTCACCGGCCCCCCGGTGCGGACTACATCGGGCAGTGCTACCAAGCTGCCCATGTGGGCCAGCTTGAGTTTGGCGAAGCTGCTCAAGCAGGTGGGCTGGCCTTCGACCAGGAAGGTGGCTGCTTCGGTGGTGTTGCGGTAATTGCCGTCGCACAGTTCGACCAGGCCCAGGCCGACGAGCCCATCGAGGAGGGTTTGTGCACCCCGCTCGGAGATCCCGGCTTGGGCGGCCAGTTGGTCGGCAGTGCCCAAGCCGGCTTCGAGGTGGGTGAACAGCGAGTGACTCGCCGCCACGCCGAGGATGCCTGTGGTCCAGTAGCCGTTGATGAGCTGCATAATTCGCTCCGGCGTCGGTTGGTTGCTATTCATGCCGCCCCTCCTAGGTCCTGTGTGGACGTGCGTGGGTCCGGAGCGTGGTACGCAGGGTTTCCACGACCCGTTCGACCTGGTTCATGCTGAGCTCGGCGTGCATTGGGATAGCGAGATTGCGCTCAAAGAGATCCGCCGAGACCAGGCACGGCTGCTTCGTCTCGTATACCGGCTGCAGGTGGCACGCCCACGTACCGTGCCCGCAGCCGATGCCCTGAGCACGTAGGTCAGCGGCGACCCCCGCACGGTCCACGCTCGGATCCAACGTCAACAGGTAGGACTGCCAGGCGTGGGTACGGTCCTGCGGCACGTGCGGCACCGTGACGAGTTCTTCGTCGGCGAGCAGTTCGGCATAGTGCGCTGCGACCGCGCGCCGACGGTCTAGCAACTCGTCGATTCGGCCTATCTGCACCTGCAGGATCGCGGCGGCGATGTCGGACAGCTTGTAGTTGTAGCCGATTTCGGTGAACACCGAGATCGGCAGGCCGACCACCTGCGCCTGATCGAAGATGCTTTCGATGCCGAAGGACGACCGCAGCCTCGCGTCCGCCGCGAGCGCCGGATCGGCGGTGAGCAGAGCCCCGCCCTCACCGCTGGTGATTCCCTTGCGCCCGTGGAAGGACAGGCAAGCTACCGGTGCCAGGACGCCTGCCTGGCACCCCTTGTACGTCGCGCCAACCGCACATGCAGCGTCCTCGACGAGAAACAGTCCGTAGCGGTCCGTGATCGATTTCAGCTCCACGTAGTCGGCGGGCAGACCGACCGTGTCCACCGCGATCACCCCCACGGTTCGCGGACCGACCAAGTCGGCTACCGCTAGCGGTTCTACGGTGCCGGTATCGGCACGCACATCGGCGAAGATGGGGACCGCGCCGACGTAACGCACCGCATGGGCAGGAGCCGGGAATGTATAGTCGGCGACGATCACTTCGTCGCCAGGCTCGATGCCGAGCGCGAGCATGCTCAAGTGGAGCGCGGCGCCGCAGTTGCTCACCGCGACCGCGCCACCAACCCGATAACGTTTGGCCAGCTCCCTCTCCAGCGCCTGCCCGCTCGGGCCCTGACCGGCTGGCCAGCCTGAGCAGAACACCTCCGCGACGGCTGCCAGTTCCTGCTCGCCCAAACTCGCGTGAACCAGGGGAATCGTGTCCATCGTGATCACCTCCGTCTATGCCTCACCGTCTGTTTCTCGATTCGGCGATGATGCTTTCCAGTGTTGTGGTGTCGTGTTCGGCGGCGAGGAAGCTCGGGTGACGCATCACGTCGGCCAGCAGCCCCGCGGTGGTGTGTATTCCCGGCCCAATCACCCACAGTTCACTCAGCGCCCGGCGCATCCGGGCGATCGCTTCGTCCCGATCGCTTCCCCAGGTAATCACCTTGGCCAGCAGCGAGTCGTAGTTTGGCTGCACTCTATACTCCGGGTCCGGCGTCGGTGTCGACTCGGACGAACGGGCCGGACGGCGCGGTGTATTCCTCCAGCGTTCCCGCGCAGGGCAGAAATTCGCGCGCCGGGTCCTCGGCGTTGATTCGGCATTCGATCGCTGCCCCGCGCGGCGCGATTTCGTCCTGGGTCAACCCTAACGGCTCGTCTGCGGCAATGCGCAGCTGCTGGCGGACGATGTCGATACCGGTGAGTGTCTCGGTAACCGATCATCCGAGCACCCATCACGGCGTACTCTGCGAGCTGCCGCGACACCTCCGGCGGCAGTCCGGAAGAGGGGGACTCCTCGATCAGCTTTTGGTGGCGACGCTGCATCGAACAATCCCGCTCGCCCAGATGTACTACCGTGCCATGCTGATCGGCGAGTATCTGAATTTCCACATGCCGCACGCCACTCAGATAACGCTCGAGATAAACGCGTTTGTCGCCGAACGCCAGGGAGGCCGCAGCCTGGGTGTCACGGAAAGCAGCCAGCAGATGGGAGATTTTATAACTCAGTTTGGGATCGGCCGGCCCGATCCTGACCCGATGGTCAGCTGCCCGTACGGCGGCGCTGTCCTCGTCGGCGGTGGAATGCACAATCACCGAAGAAATCCCCATGACCCGGCAGGTACGTATCACCCGCAACGCGATCTCGCCACGATTGGCCACGAGCACTTTGTCGAACACAATTCACCCCCAATTGCATTGGTTTGATCAGCACCACGGCTGATCGAATTCCACCGGGCTGCCGTCCGGCACCGGGACTTCCACGACTTGACCGTGGCAGTCGGCCTCGATCGAGTTCATCAGTTTCATCGCCTCGACAATGGCCAGTTGTTGCCCGTAGGTGACAACATCACCGACTCCCACAAACGGAGTCGACCCCAGCTCGCCCGCCCGGTAGAAAGTTCCCACCAGCGGTGAGCGCACCGCGTGGATGCCATCGGCGGACGCGTCAGGTTGTGACGTCGCGGATTGCGCAGACTCATCGACCGGTACTGTCGGTATGGTCGATATCGATAGGTCGTGCCAACTGACGTCGAGCTCCGCGCCATTCAGACGCAGCCGCACCCGAGCGGGGATGACCGGAGAAGCTTCTAGCACGCTAACCAGCGCAACCCGGAGAGCCTTCAAGATCGTCTCGGCGCGGGCGGTGGTGTTGTCCTCTGTCATCGGACCATTGCCGTGTTCTGAAAATCGCAACCCAGCCTTCGGTAGCGATGGGCCGACCCCGGATCCAGCAGCATCCCTATGCGCTGAGCGGCCGACAGCCGCAAGTGCTGCCCGCACGCCGGGCACACGAACATCTCGCGTTCCAGCCGACGCCGGTGGTTCAGATATCTGCAACGTTCGCAGGCGATCCACGACGGAGGTGCTTCCTTCACCAGCAGCCTGCTCTCCGTGCTTGTCACGACAGTCTCCATGCGGCGAGTTCAAGATAATGGACTTCCGGTGGAATTCAGGAGAGAGGTTGGTGCGTAGCGAAGCGGCGTGATCTGGTTGACGTCATAACGGTCGCGCAGCCGTTGCACGGCGTGAGAATCCACTGTCCGGCCACCTGAAAAAATATCACACAATTCCTCGAAGTAACGTTCGTGATTGGGTGGTGGATAACATTGAAATAGCATGCGCGCTGGCTTGTCGGTAGGATTCGTAAACGCGTGCGGGCATCCGGTCGGAACGAACATGCAGCTACCCGAACCTGCACGGATGACTCGACTTCCACCAGGGGATTCCCAGTCTTGCCAACGTTCCTCTGTACGTTTGGTCGGCTCAAACGCCAAGAGGTCGAGCTCTCCCTCCAAGATGTAAAAGAATTCTTTCGAGCAGTCGTGAGTATGCGCCCCAACATCGAAACCGGGCGGAACCACCACTTCGAAACACGATGCGAAGGAACCGTGCGCCCCGGTGACCTTGAAGGTAACTTCCTGAGCCTTTGTAGTCAGCTTCCGACCCTGGCCTGGTGGGACGATCAGGCCGTCCATGCGATTCGCCTCCTTATCGTCTGTGCGAAATCTCGCTCAAGGCGGACTGCCGATGCGCCCCGTTGGATTCGATCCATGTTCCTCGGCGCGTCGACGATCCAGCTGCCCACCGCCATCTCGGCGGTGATGCCCGGACCGAAACCCGCGATCACGCCGGTAGCACCTGGCATCGTCGTGTCTTCATCAAATAGCCTGCGCAGCGCGTCGAACACGACTGCGCTGGCAATATTGCCGTATTCAGTTAAGGTCGCCCAGCTGTGGCGGAATACATTATGATCGACATCGAGGAATTTGCTCAGATCACCCAAAATCCGCGGACCGCCAGCGTGAATGATATAAAAATCGAGGTTGCCGATGTCCCAGCCGTGGTCCGTGGCGAGCTCACGTAGCACCGGGGCGAGTGGTTCCATCGTCCCGGGCACCCGGCGATCCAGCTGGAAGTGAAAACCTGTGGCACGCACGGCGTAGGAAATCCAGTCCTCGGTGTTCGGAATGAGATACGAGGCATTGCGCTCCAGTGCCATGCCAGTGCCACCGCTGCCCCGCACTACGGCGGCCGCGACCGCGTCACCGAACAATCCGTCAGACAACAGCGAACCGACACCGTCGTCGTCGGGTTGGTAACACAGCGAGCACAACTCGCAAGAGACGATCAAAACATTGCCCGCAGGGTAGGCCATGCAGAAATCGTGGGCACGATTGATCGCCGCGCCGCCTGCCGCGCAGCCCAACTGCGAGATAGGTATCTGACGAGTATTAGATCGAAATCCCATGTTGTTGATCAGCCAAGCGGTCAGCGACGGCATCAGGAATCCGGTACACGACACGTATATAATCACGTCAATGTCATGTGCCACTACGCAGGCGTTCGTCAGGGCTCGTTCGATAACCTCGGGGCACCGTTTTTTGGATTCGAAATAAAAGATGCGGTTGCGTTCCTCGAAGCCTGGGTGGCGGAGCGTTTTTTCGATAGGCTGCACGATATGCCGTTTCTGCACCCCGGTGTTCTGAATCAATCGAAGCGCTAACGGAAGCTGCGGTTTTCCGGCGTGCGCCCTTTCGGCAAATTCCAGAGTTTCATCCATTGTAATTACATATTCGGGCACGCTCACCGATGGCTTGCATAACGTTGACATGTCTGGCATCTACCTTCTGTACGTAAAATCGCCGCGGGCAGCGCCTCGAAATACGCCACAGTGCTTCGGAATGCCGGGCTGGTGGACACCGTACGGAGCGGGATGGAGGCGCATCACGCACCTTGACGAGGTTGGGTTTCCACTTGCTGGTGACGAACGTGGGGTGAGTCGACGCCTTCGAGAGTTCCTGAACTCGGCCTGATCATGCGGTCTTCGTTGCGCACAGGATGGCGTGTACGGGGAGGGCGTCTGGTGGTATGTCGGCGGGATCCTTGGCGATCGCCTTTGTGACCGTGAACCCACATTCTTCCAGCCAATTTCGGTACGTTGACAGCTTCTGTGCCCCGCCCTGACCCATGGCGCAGCCGAGGAAGAAGGTCGGGAAGAAGTCAACGGTGCAGGAGTCCTTAACGTTTTCGGGGTACACTGCTACCAGGATGTTGACCTGCCCACCGGCGTCCAGCGACCTGTTAACGTTGTCGAGGATCTTGAAGATCTCACTCTTGTCGAACAGGGCCAAGAAATGCTTGATCAGTATGACGTCGAAACCCTTGGGGACTTCCTCGAAGACATCACCGCCGATGAACGAGCAGCGCTCCTCCACGCCATGATCCTTGAAATTCTGCAGGCATTCATGTTCCTTTTCGGGCAGGTCGAAGGTCGTCACCCGAAGCCCGGGCGAGATCTTCAGCTGGTAGGCGTGAATCGCCCCAAGACCGGTATTTCCGGCGAGGTCGAGTACCTGTGAACCGGACGGGATTTCGAGGTTATCGAAGAACCAGGGATCAATGCGGGCGGTTTCGATGTCCATCCATGTTGCCCAGGACTCGCGCAGATCCTTGTGTTCGGCCACGGCGCTGAACAGATTTCCTTCAAATCCATACAGCTTGTTCAGGCCGACGATCGTGCCGGTCCGCACGCTGTCGGTGAGATAGAACAACTGCCGGAGCATGACGACCTTGATCAAGTCCATAAGGGTGAGCGCTTCCTGGAGGTCGGCCTTGGCGACGCCCGCGAGCGCGTCGAGGGAGTAGGTGCCGGAACCTTCGTCGTAGGAGACGAAGTTCTCCTTGACCAGCAGCTGCAGGAGCTGTTCCACGGCATCCGGTTTGGCGCCGACGGCGTCGCCGAGCTGGGCTGCGGTCATGCTGGGGTTTTCTCCCAGCGTATCGATTATGCCGAGCTCGAAACAGGACAGCAGGTTCATAAATCGCGCGGGTCCCACCATATATTCGCGAAATCGAGAGAGTGTGGCCTCTGGTGTCATTACACTAATCCCTTCGACTTGGTTATCTCCACGACTGCGGCGCCCCGCGAGGTACTCGCGTTTGATGGTCTTGGGGCCTGGTGCAGACGCCGTGATGACGGACCTAGTCATCTCGGCGTCATACCCGCGGTCGGGCCTGTAGGCAGTGGGCGACAATCCGCCGTGTCCGGTTGACCACGGTTCATGCCTGCTCCACCATCTGTTCGTGGAGCCGGCGAGACAGCTCGATCCGCTGCACCTTCATCGTGGCGGTCCGAGGGAGCTCGGCCAGCGGGATCTGGATCGGGTCGGCCAGCTGAGGGAACTCGGTGACGGCGGCGCGCCAGCGGTCCCGGTCCAGTGGTTGATCCTCGTTGGTGCAGATCACCGGGATCGGCTCGGACTTCGGACCCGGCACCACGACAAGCTCGCTCAGCTCTCCCAGCCTGCTCAACACGAGATCCTCGATCTCGAGGCTGCTGCTCACCCCGGGGATCATGTCCACTTCCCGGTCGAGCATGTGCAGGCAGCCACGCCTGGTGCGGTAACCGACGTCTCCGGTCCGCCACCAGTTATCGTGCAGGTTGGCGTCGTACCGCTCCTGCTCGCCGAAATAGGTTTTCGCCAGACCCTCCCACCGGACCTCGATGAAGCCGGGATTCCTCTCTGACGGCCGCTTGCCGTCGCGGCTCACCACGCGAACCCTCGCGCTGCCCGGCAGTGGGTAACCAACGCAGCGCCCGTCCGTTCGATGGGCGGATCTGCGGAAGTAAGGTCGGCCGACTGCCGGACCGACTTCGCTCTGCCCGTAGATCTGAAAGAACAGCGGCGCTCGCCGCTCGGAGGACCCGAGAAGCCGACTGATTGTTCTGGGGTGGATCGCGTCGAACGTGCTGCTGAAGTACTTTACCGACGCGAACGGCTTTCGTGGATCGTCGGCAAGCCCCTCCCATTCCATTAACGAGTTGGGAAGTGCCTCGATGAATCCTGGCCGGTGCTTGAGGAACAACCCGGCGACCTCGTCTGGATCAGACTCGTTCATGAGCAGAACCGGCATTGCCTTTGAAAGGCACAGAGCCATCGCCGCGTACATCCGCGAATGCACGAAGGAGATGTGGATCGCGACGGTCTCTCGTTTCCTCATCAACGCCAGGAGGGCCAATTGTGGCCGAAGCCGGAGGCGCTGGGTCCGCGGTGTGTGCACGACGAGCTTGGGCAGCCCGGTGGTGCCGGACGTGTGGGTAATCAGCGCGGGCTCATCCAGCCCCTGGAACACCGGTTGAACCCGCGGGGACCCGGCAAGCTCGGTGAGCGATACTGCACCCGGCCTGGATCCGGTCACGCTGATCACCCCTTTGGTGAGGTCCGTCAGCGGCATGTCGGCCAGTGCGTCGAGCTTGTGCGTGTCAGTGAGTAGGTGTGGCTGGTCTAGCCGGCTGAGCAGGGCGCCGACCGTCGCGCCGTCCAAGGCGGGTGACAGCATCACGGGAACTGCTCCGATGCGCGCCGCCGCGGTAGCGAGCACCCAGATATCGAAGTTGGCGGCCTTGTGGATTGTGATGCGTTCTCCGGGCCGCACCCGAGCCGCCCACAGTCGGCCCGCCAGGTCGTCCACGTGGTAGGCGAGCTCGGCTACCGTCAGGCGCCGTCCCTCCTCGGGGAGGATGTCTAGATCGTGATCAAGAGTGAGCAGTGTCGAGCTGTTCCTGGCCGCGGCCGTTTCCGGCACGATGCCGAGATAAAGACCGCGCTTCCGTGTCGAATCGGGGATCATGAAGCCCTTCATCTAGACCAGACTCCTTTTCCGGTGTTCGATGGACGTTCAGGCTGTTGCTGGCTCGGCGGCGCGCGAGGACACGCTCAACGAGCGCCGAGGTGACGTCCGCTTGTTCAGAATCAACCAGCTTGCGGATGCCTCAAGGTCGATCTGGAGGGGCCGGTTAGGCGCCCGCATGGTCGACTCGCCGACGATCTGGGTTTCGGGTGGACGTATGAATTGTCGCTTTGATCTGACATGATAGCGATGTGAGGGAGAACCCGCCTGTTACTCCAACCGTACGGCGCAGTGCCGATAGGCGTCTGGTCGGCGAGGGTAAATTCAATCCCTGTGTTCCTAAAGTCTCTCTAGGATTTCCCCTTCGTTTCCCGCCTAGCTAATCCGCCGCCTAGAATTTCCCCTTCGTTTACCATTTATTACCCGCCTCGAAGGGGCTGGCCAGGAAGGAAAACTGCTCCATGACCAGTGCGGTGATCTACGGCCGGGGTGTCAGGATCGCTTCCCTGATTACATGCGCGGACAGCTGAAGACAGCTCTGATGTGATGAAGGAGCGGAGACTCGGGTTCTCACGTCAACACGACGAAGGAGGCCCCTGTGTCTGAGTGTGCCGGGAAACAGTTCGTCGGGATCGATCTGCACCGGCGTCGTTTGGTGATCGTCCGACAGTCCGAGGCCGGTGAGCGGCTGGCGGCGGGCCGGCTGCCTGAAGCGTGGATCGCCCCACCGGCGACACGCCAGCTGCGGAAGTTAGTGTGCGCCACCGGGCGAAGCTGGCGGGTCTGCGCAGCGGGCTCAAATCCGGTGTGCACGCGGTGCTGGCCCAACAGGGCGTGCGTATCCCGGTGGCCGACCTGTTTCGTTGGATCACCGGACGGACCAGAGAAAAATCACGCGCGTGGAGGCGAGACAGAAGAGGTGCTGGCGACCGTGATGAGCGGGGGCGATGTCTCGGTGGCGGTCCCGAACCTCGGCGTAGGTGGCCCCTGCGGCGGTGTAGCAGGAGAGACGCACGTCACATTCGTTCCTGTCACATCTTGCCGAGCTAACCAGTCAGAGATGTGTAACCAGTCAGAGATGTGTAAACACCAGTAACGGCAAGGAGCGCACCATGGATGCTCGCTTGAACCTCCTCGGCAACCCGGTCGCAGCCAAGGTCCTGCGGTACCTCACCTCGGCGCACAATGTGGTCTTGAACTCGACGCTGCCAGCCGCGACGCAGGAACTGGTGAGGCTCCGCGCCAGTCAGATCAACGGCTGCGGCTTCTGCACCGACATGCACACCAAAGACGCCGCGCACGCCGGGGAGACCTCGGTGCGCCTCAACCTGGTCGCGGTCTGGCGAGAGGCCACGGTCTTCACCGAGGCCGAGCGCGCTGCTCTGGAGCTGACGGAGCAGGGCACCCGCATCGCCGACGCGGCCGGTGGTGTCACGGACGAGGCTTGGGTGAACGCCGCCAAGCACTACGACGAGGACCAGCTCGCCGCCCTGGTGTCCACCATCGCTCTCATCAACGCCTTCAACCGCGTGAACGTCATCGTCCAGCAGCCCGCCGGTGACTACCAGCCCGGCCAGGTACTCCTCGGATAACGAGGAGTACCTGGCCGGGACCGCCGGTGCCGTCTCGCACTAACAGCAGGACCTGAACACTGGCCGGACTCGACGTCCGTG
>DATEMN010000584.1:0-3740 GCA_035275565.1 Pseudonocardiaceae bacterium
ACCCGACAACCGTCGGGCAGGAGTTCACCGAGTACGGCAGAGTTGAGCAAGTGGCGTTCCCACACCCGGTCCGCTTCCCGGGGGCCGATGAGTCCCCTGCCGACCCCAGGCCCGGCGAGTAACGCAGCGTAGCGCTCCGCCAGCGGATATCGATCACCGAAGACCGACTGCGCAGTGGCCCGAACATCCTGATGTTTCACGTGGAACCGCTCTCGGAGCCCGCGCTCGGCGGATCAAGTAGATCAGGCGGATCAGGTGCAGCGGAACACCACGACGCGGCGTTGCGGCTCCTCGCCCTCGCTTTCGCTGCGCACCCCGTCCACTGTCGCCACCGCGTCGTGCACGATCTTGCGTTCGAAGGGGGTCATCGGCTGCAACCGAGCCGGCTCACCACTGTCGCGCACCAGCTCCGCGGTCGAGTGGCCCAGCTTACTGAGATCACTGCGCCGGGTGGACCGCCACTGCGCGATGTCGAGCATCAACCGGCTGCGAGCACCGGTCTGTTGCTGGACCGCGAGTCGCGTCAGCTCCTGAAGGGCCTCGAGCACCGCACCTCGAGACCCCACCAACTTCTCCAGGTCCTCCCCGCCGTCGATACTCACCATGGCGCGGCCGGCCTCGACGTCGAGATCGATGTCACCGTCGTAGTCCACGAGATCGAGCAGCCGTTCGAGGTAGTCACCCGCGACGTCACCCTCCTGGACGAGCAGCTCCTCGCTGACCGGGCCGTGCCGCACTGATCGCGCCGTCCCGTCCGGGCCATCGACGGCGACCGCACCATCAGCGTCACAGCCGGCCGACTCCTCATCGTGACCAGCGGCACCGGGCGAGCTCTCCGCGGGCGACCGCGGCGCCTCGGACTCCACCACCGATGTCTCCACCACCACCGCCTCCGTTCCCGCAGCATCGGTCGCCAGCGTCTCGGCCACACCTATCTCCTCTCCGGAGGTCACGTCCTCAGCGGCGCTTCCGGTTGCTCTTCTTTCGCGGGCGGGGCCGTTGCTGGATCATGCCAGGTGCCGCCGAACCGTCCACGCGCTCCGCACTTTGGCCGTTGGCGGATCCTTCTGACCCGTCGCGGCTGTGCCCCGTCGGCGTCGTTGCGCTCGAGGCACCCTCGTCGTCGGGCTCACCTCCCCCGGGCTCGGAATCCGATCCCGAGCCGGTAGCGTCGCCGATCTGACCGGCGGTGGGCTCTTTCTTCGGACGGATCGGCTTCTGCCCGGGTCGCGGCGCCAGCGCCTGGCGCTGCGCGATCATCGTCTCCTTCTTGTCCGCTTCCTCCGCGTCGATCCGGTGGTAGACGAACCGCTGCTGGGCCAGCGTCCACAGGTTGTTGGACAGCCAGTAGATCAGGATCGCCACCGGGAAGAACGGGCCACCGGCCACCACCCCGAGCGGGAACAGGTAGACCATGAGCTTGTTCATCAGCTCGGCCTGCGGGTTGGCGGCCATCGCCGCCTGGCTCTGCCGCTCCACCGAATGCCTGGCGGTGAGGTGGGTGAGGATGCCGGCGACGATGGTCAACGGGACGGCCACCACCGCGATCTGCCACCGGGAGATGTCCCCGTACCGCGCCAGCAGCTCGGAGGACTCGGTGATGTACGACGACAGGGGCACCCCGAACAGGTCGGCGTCGAGGAACGAGCGCACGTCGGCCGCGCTGAACACGTAGTTGCCGATCTGCTCGTTCTGTTCTGGGGTGAGGAAGTCCCGGTTGAACGACCGCAGCACCTGGAACAGACCGATGAACACCGGAATCTGCACCAGCACCGGCAGGCAGCCACCGAGCGGGTTCACCCCGTGCTGGCTCTGCAGCTTCTGCATCTCGGCCGCCATTTTCTGACGGTCGTCACCGTACTTCTTCTTCAGCTTCTGGATCTCCGGTGCGAACTCCTGCATCTTGCGCATCGAGCGGACCTGGCTGACGAACGGCTTGAACAGCAGAGCGCGCAGGGTGAACACCAGAAACACCACGGCCAACGCCCAACCGAGACCGTTGCCTGGACCAAGCAGGTAGCCGAAAGCCTGATGCCAGAACCACAGGATGGCCGACACCGGGTAGTAAATGAAGTTCAGCACAACGACTCACTCTCGGCCGGGGAGCGGGGTGATCTAGGTGCGGGCACCGGGTCCATCCCTCCAGGGTGCCAGGGTCCGCAGCGCAGCAGCCGCCGCGCGGCCAACCACGATCCCCACAACGCCCCGTGAACGGTCAGTGCCTCGACCGCGTACGCACTGCACGTGGGCGAGAACCGGCAGCTGGGCGGCAGCGCCGGAGAGATCCACCGGCGGTAGAACCTCAGGATGAACACCAGCAACCGCACCAGCGGACGAGGTCGAGGAGTCGGATGAGTCCCGCTGGTCAGAGGGATCATCGCCGGCTGCCCGGACCGGCCCCGGAGGGAGAATCAGCAGCAGTGAGTCGCCTCAGCGCCGCACCGAGATCATCACCCAGCACCCCGCTGCTCGCGCGGGCCGACGCCGGCAGCGCGCGCACCACGACCAGCGCTCCACCGGGCAGCGCCGCCAACCGGCACCGCATCAGATGGCGCAGTCGGCGTTGCACGCGATGCCGGACCACGGCACCACCCACCGCGCGACCGACCACGAAACCAATCCGTGGCGGCGCCTCGGCGTCGCCGGATCGGGCCAGGTGCACGACCACGGAACGGCACGCCGCCCGGCGGCCCCGTTTCACTGCCGTCGCGAAGTCGTCGCGACGGGTCAGTCGGGTGGCAGCGGGCAGCAACGGAGAATCAGGCCGACAGCTCGCTGCGACCCTTGCGGCGCCGCGCGGCGAGGATGACCCGCCCGGCCCGGGTACGCATGCGCAACCGGAACCCGTGAGTCCTCGCGCGGCGACGGTTGTTCGGCTGGAAGGTGCGCTTGCCCTTGCTCACGGCTGTCGTTCTCCCGGTGCTCGTTGCGCATCCGCAGCGGTCCGGGCTGCGGGCGGTTCGGTCGTCTCCCTGCCAGCACCGGTGAACTCCTTGAAGCGGATCTCAGCACGGCACTCGTCCCGCACGGGTCATGGCGAGAGCACGCAAGTATACCCACCGGCGGGCGGGAGACTGCCTGAGCGTAGGCGGCGAGCACCGGCGACGTCAAAACGAGGGTCTCGCGTCACCGCAGCGACGACACGCCGTTACTTCGGTGATGCTTGCTCTTCCGAGGTTCTTGTGGCAGAGGCCGATACCGACCAGTATGGCTGGTCTTGTGATGTCGGCAGACAGGCAGAGACAGGGCCGCCAGCGAACACATCGGGGATCATCTGGGGACTACGCCGATCGCTTCCGCTAACCGCCATGCACAGCTGTGGACAACTTTGTGGACAGCCAGCACTCTTACTGTCCACAACCGGCAAGTCCACTACCGGACGAAGGGGAGTCAGCGCGGTGTCAGAGCGGCAAAGCGACCTCAGCCAGGTGTGGAACGAGGTCGTCCGAGAGCTCTCCGCCGGGACGCTCTCACCGCAGCAGCGCGCGTGGATGCGGGTCACCCGCCCGATCGGCCTGCTGGATGGCACTGCGCTGCTGGCCGCGCCCAGCGACTTCGCCAAGGACGCCATCGAGCGGGTGCTCCGTGAACCGATCAGTGCGGCGTTGTCCCGGCGTCTGGGTCGACAGGTATCCCTGGCGGTGAAGGTCGACCATCCGGTGCCGGTGCCGACGGAGCTACCGCGAGCGGTCGTCGGCGCCGACCGGCTGCACACCACTCACTACCCCAGCGCCGTGCCC
>DATEMN010000585.1:0-3380 GCA_035275565.1 Pseudonocardiaceae bacterium
AGCTCATCGCCGTCGTTGAACCGCATGCCGAACACCCCGGAGGTGGCCCGGCCCATCGGGCGCAGCACGTCGTCGGTCGCATGAAACCGGATCGACTGACCGTGGGCCGACACCAGCAACAGATCATCGTCGCCGGCGCACAGCACCGCGCCGACCAGCTCGTCCTCATCGCGCAGATTGATCCCGATCAGCCCACCGGTGCGGTTGGAGTCGAAATCAGTCAGCTTGCTCTTCTTGACCAGACCGTCGCGGGTGGCCAGCACCAGGTACGGCGCCGCCGAGTAGTCCTTGATCTGCATGACCTGGGCGATCTGCTCGTCGGGCTGGAACGCGAGCAGGTTTGCCACGTGCTGACCCCGGGCGTTGCGGTTGGCTTCGGGCAACTCGTATGCCTTCGCCCGGTACACCCGGCCCTTGTTGGTGAAGAACAGGATCCAGTCGTGCGTGGAGCAGACGAAGAAGTGCGCCACGATGTCGTCTGTCTTCAGACCCGCACCCATAACGCCCTTGCCGCCGCGTTTCTGCGCCCGATACAGATCGGTGCGGGTCCGCTTGGCATAGCCGGTACGGGTGATGGTGACGACGACGTCCTCGACGGCGATCAGGTCCTCGGTTGACATCTCGCCGTCGTAGCCGGTGATCCTGGTGCGGCGATTGTCACCATGCTTCTCGATGATCTCCACCAGCTCGTCGCGGACGATCTGGCGCTGCCGCTCGGGTTTGTCCAGGATGTCCAGGTAGTCGGCAATCTCCCGCTCGAGCTCGGCGAGATCGTCGATCACCTTCTGCCGCTCCATCGCGGCCAACCGGCGCAGCTGGGTCTCCAGGATGTAGTTCGCCTGGATCTCGTCGACGTCCAGCAGCTCCATCAGCCCACTGCGCGCGTCGTCCACCGTCGGTGATCGCCGGATCAGCGCGATCACCTCGTCGAGCATGTCCAGCGCTTTGACCAGGCCGCGCAGCAGGTGGGCGCGCTCCTCGGCCTTGCGCAGCAGGTAGCGGGTGCGCCGGACGATGACGTCGAGCTGGTGGCGCACGTAGTGCCGGATCACCTGATCCAGGCGCAGCGTGCGTGGCACGCCCTCGACGATGGCGAGCATGTTGACGCCGAAAGACTGCTGCAGCGAGGTGTGCTTGTAGAGGTTGTTGAGCACCACCTTGGCGACCGCGTCACGCTTGAGCGTGATCACGATGCGCATCCCGATCCGGTCGCTGGACTCGTCGTTGATCTCGGCGATCCCGGTGAGCTTGGCGTCCCGGGACAGCGCCGCGACCGATTCGACGAGGTTGTCCGGGTTGACCTGGTATGGCAGCTCGGTGATCACCAGGGTGGTGCGGCCCTTGGTGTCCTCCTCGACCTCCACCACGCCGCGCATCCGGATCGAGCCGCGGCCGGTGCGGTAGGCGTCGGCGATGCCCTCGGTACCGACGATCAGGCCGTGGGTCGGGAAGTCCGGGCCCTTGATCCGCTCGATGAGCGCTTCGAGCAGGGTCTCGTCATCGACGTCGGGGTTCTCCAGCAGGTAGACCACACCCGCGCCGACCTCGCGCAGGTTGTGCGGCGGGATGTTCGTCGCCATCCCCACCGCGATCCCCGAGCTGCCGTTGACCAGCAGGTTCGGAATCCGGGCCGGCAGCACGACGGGTTGCTCGGTACGCCCGTCGTAGTTCGGCTCGAAGTCGACGGTCTCCTTGTCGATGTCCCGCAGCATGTCCATCGCCAGCGGGGCCAGCCGGCATTCCGTATACCTCATGGCGGCAGCCGGGTCGTTGCCTGGAGAGCCGAAGTTGCCCTGGCCGTCGACCAGCGGATAACGCATCGACCACGGCTGGGCCAGCCGCACCAGCGCGTCGTAGATCGCCGAGTCACCGTGCGGGTGGTAATTGCCCATCACGTCGCCGACCACCCGGGCGCACTTGACGCAGCCGCGGTCCGGGCGGAAGCCGGAGTCGTACATCGAGTACAGCACGCGGCGATGCACCGGCTTGAGCCCGTCGCGAACGTCCGGCAGCGCGCGTCCCACGATCACGCTCATCGCGTAGTCGATGTAGGAGCGCTGCATCTCCTGCTGGATGTCGACCGGTTCGATCCGGTCCCCGTCCGGCGGCAGGGTGATCTCGGTCACGGAGCTTGGTTCCCTTCAGCGGCCGCTGCTGACGTGCGCGCAGCCTCGCCAGTCTATCGGGGCGGTACGACACTGCCTGGCCCGGACGCGCCACTGCCGGACAGCCCCGACCGCAGGGGACCGATCACTCGCCCCTGGCAGTGAGGTCGACCAACCGACTAATCAGGTGCGGCCACGCGGAAGGCAGCACTTCTTGTACTTCAGTTCCGAACCACACCAGCAGGCGTCGTTACGCGGCGGCGGCCAGGCGATCTCCCAGGGATGCTCATCCAGATGCTGTGCGTAACCCTGACGGACCTGTGAATCGGTGGGGTCGCCATCCTCGAGCTCAGCATGCAGGGCCAACCCGTCCGCGGTCCCGGCCAGCAACACCACCTGGGGACGACCAGCCGTCGACCATGACATCAGGTTTCGCTGCACCCGGGCACGGTGCTCGTCCCAGGTATGGCCGTACTCCTCAGCGAGCGCGGGCCAGCGCAGCAGCACCTGGTCGAACTCAGGCCGCGGCCAGAACAGCAACGTGGTGTCCTCGGCATCCTGCGCACCATCACCGAGCACCTGGTGGCCCACCTGCCTCAGGATGTCGCCGAGGTGATCATGGTCATCGTGTGGCAGGCCGAGATCACGGCGCACGTCGTGGCGTTGGATCGCCAGCGCACACGCCACCACCATCGCCTGCACCTGCGCTGGCTGATCTCGCTCGGTATCCAGGGCGGTCAGCGCCGGCAACACCTTGACCAGTGCCTCGGTCAGCCACTGCTCAGCGATCTCGGCCCGCCCGCCGGCCGCCAAAGCCTCACTGAGATAAGAAGCCGCCTCGGGATCCTCGGACAACAACGGGCGCAGGGCCGTCAACTCGGCCATCGCCTCATCCGTGCGGCCAAGGCGCAGCAACAGGCTGGCATGAAACGCCTGAGGATGGCCGCAGTCGAGAAAACCGTGGGTGCGGTGCTCCTCAATGGCCCGCTCGGCCAGCACAGCCGCGGTCAGCAGATCCCCTTCGCGTTCGGTGATCTCCGCGGCCAGAATCAGCGCGTATCCGCTGTCGGCCTGGTCAGCCATCAACCCCTGATCGACGGCGTCAACCAACTCGGCAGCAACTTTCAGCGGCTGGTCAGCCTCAAGCGCGGAAGAGCCGATCTCGTCGAGATCATCAATGGTGAGGAGCCCCGTTGACGGCATAGCGCACCGTACCGCTGCCCGCCGCACCATCCGGAGCACCGTGCCGCATCTGGTTGTTCCTCCCTTGATCAG
>DATEMN010000586.1:0-18282 GCA_035275565.1 Pseudonocardiaceae bacterium
TGGCCGACCGTCGCCGTCGAGGTCGGCTATCGCGACACCGGCTCCCTGGTTCTCCCAAAATCCCCAGTCCGGCACCGCCAGCCACGGTCCCCACCCCCCGGTCACCGTGCCGTCCGTCGCGAGGTCGTGACCCACGCGGTAATACGCCCCGTTCTGTCCCGGCGGTGCGTCGACCGTCATCACCACCAGGTCCAGACGGCCTGAGCCATCAAGGTCGGCCACCGCGATGTCGGCTCCCTGGTTCTCCCAAAATCCCCAGTCCGGCACCGCCAGCCACGGTCCCCACCCCCCGGTGACCGTGCCATCTGCTGCTAAGTGACGGCCGATGCGGTAAAAGCCACTGTTCGGTCCCTCCGGCGCGTCCACCAGGAACATCACCAGATCAAGGTGACCGTCACCATCAATGTCAGCCACCGCAAGCCCGATATCCACGGTGACCCAGCCCAACCAATCCGGCACCGCCAGCCACGGGCCCCACCCGCTGACCGTGCCATCCGCAGCCAGCCTGTGTCCGACCCGGTAGTGCCCGCTGTTCTGCCCTGCCGGATCGTCCGCCATCAAAACGACGATGTCCGGCTGCCCGTCGCCGTCGACGTCAGCCACCGCTACCCCGGCACCCGCGTTCTCCCAGGAGAACCAGTCAGGAACCGCCACGAAGTCGCTCGCCATCACGCCCCCCTCTGTCAAGACATCCGAACGGGCACCAGTCCCATCTCCAGCGGCTCGTAGCCATGACGGCGAGCCACGTCGTTGAGCAGGGTTGTTACGAACTGCTTCCGACGCAGGTCACGACCGAAGACGTCAGCAAGGCCGGTCAGCGGTGTATTGAACTCCGGTACCATGCACGTTCACATCTTGGTACTCATCCCTCAGGCTGGCTATAGACCGACACACCTTGCATGGGGGCGCGACACGCCGGACTACGTGCTGGCGGTGATGGTGGGGGCACCGTGGCAGCGCTTGTATTTCTTGCCTGAACCGCACGGGCAGGGGGCGTTGCGGGAGGGCTCCTGGTCCTTGGCACCGTTGGCGGCGTGCCGACCGCGGGTACCGCGCTCCCGCACCTCGGTACCGCCACCTTCGGCCGGTCCGGTGTAGGTCAGCGGCCGCGGCGCTGGCTCGGCCAAACCACCCAAGCCAGCCGGGGCGGGGGTGATCGGGTCAGCCGGGGCCTGCTGTGCGGGGGCCTGCTGTGCCGGGGCCTGCTGTGCCGGGGCCGGCGCCGCCGCGGCCTGCGTCATGGGGACTTGCGCAGGGTCCTCAGCAACCGGCTCGGCGACTTGGACCTGCACGTTGAACAGGTACCCAACAGACTCCTCCTTCAACGCTTCAAGCAGCGCGCTGAACATCTCGAAACCCTCGCGCTTGTACTCCACCAGCGGATCACGCTGCGCCATCGCGCGCAGCCCGATGCCCTCCTTGAGGTAGTCCATCTCATAGAGGTGCTCGCGCCACTTGCGATCCAGCACCGAGAGCACGACGCGGCGCTCGAGCTCCCGCATCGCACCCTCGCCTGCCATTTCCGCGAGTGCTGCCTCGCGGCGGTCATAAGCGGCCCGCGCGTCATCGAGTACGGCAGCCAGCAGCACCTCGCGGGTCAGGTCGCCAACATCGTCACCGAGATTCTCATGCGCGATACCGACCGGGTAGAGCGTCTTGAGCGCCGTCCACAGTTTGTCGAGATCCCAGTCTTCGGCGTACCCGTTCTCGGTGGCACCGTTAACGTAGGCGGTGATCACATCCGTCATCATGTGCTTGACCTGCTCGCGCAGGTCCTCACCTTCGAGCACCCGGCGGCGCTCTGCGTAGATCACCTTGCGCTGCAGGTCCATGACCTCGTCGTATTTGAGGACGTTCTTGCGGATCTCGAAGTTCTGCTGCTCGACCTGGGTCTGCGCGGATTGGATCGCCCGGCTGACCATTTTGGCCTCGATCGGGATGTCGTCCTCCATCCGCAACCGGGTCATGATCGACTCGACCATTGGGCCGTTGAACCGCACCATCAGTTCGTCGCGCAAGGAGAGGTAGAACCGGGACTCGCCGGGGTCGCCTTGGCGTCCGGAGCGGCCACGCAACTGGTTGTCGATCCGCCGTGAATCGTGCCGTTCGGTGCCCAGCACATAAAGCCCGCCGACTGCGACGACCTCCTTGGCCTCGGCCTCGACCTCGCAGCGGGCCTCGTTCACGGCGGCTTCCCAGACGGCCTCGTACTCCTCGGGGGTCTCCACCGGGTCCAGCCCGCGGGCCCGCAGCGCGGTGTCGGCGAGGAACTCCGGATTGCCACCCAGGACGATGTCGGTCCCGCGGCCGGCCATGTTGGTCGACACCGTGACCGCGCCGGTGCGGCCGGCCTCGGCGACGATCAGCGCTTCCTTCTCGTGCTGCTTGGCGTTGAGCACCGAATGCGGGATGCCGGCGGCCACCAGCGCCTTGGACAGGTACTCGGAGCGCTCCACGCTCGCGGTGCCGACCAGCACCGGCTGCCCCTTGTCGTGGCGCTGCGCGATGTCGGCCACCACCGCGGCGAACTTGGCCTCCTCGTTCTTGTAGATCAGATCACCCCGATCCTGACGGATCATCGGCTGGTTAGTGGGGATCGGCACCACACCCAGTTTGTAGATCTCGTTGAGCTCGGCGGCCTCGGTCTGCGCTGTACCGGTCATCCCGGCGAGCTTGTCGTAAAGCCGGAAATAGTTCTGAATCGTGATCGTGGCCAACGTCTGGTTCTCGGCCTTGATCTCCACCTGCTCCTTGGCCTCGATGGCCTGGTGCATACCCTCGTTGTAACGCCGACCATGCAGGACCCGACCGGTGAACTCGTCGACGATGAGCACTTCACCGTCGCGGACAATATAGTCCTTATCCTTGGTGTAGAGTTCTTTGGCCTTCAACGCATTATTGAGGAAACCGACTAGCGGCGTGTTAGCGGCCTCGTAGAGATTCTCGACGCCCAGTTGGTCCTCAACGAGCGCGACACCCTCCTCCGAGACTCCCACGGTGCGCTTGCGCTCGTCCACCTCGTAGTGCACGTCGCGCTTGAGCATCGGAGCGAGCCGGGCGAACTCTCCGTACCAGCGGGAGGACTGGTCGGCGGGTCCGGAGATGATCAGCGGCGTGCGGGCCTCGTCGATGAGGATGGAATCGACCTCGTCGACGATGGCGAAGCTGTGCCCGCGCTGCACGCAGTCGTCGATGCTCCAGGCCATGTTGTCACGCAGGTAGTCGAAACCGAACTCGTTGTTCGTGCCGTAAGTGATGTCGGCGTGGTAGGCGGCGCGGCGCTCGTCCGGGCTCATCTGGGACAGGATCACCCCGACCTCCAAGCCCAGGAACCGGTGCACCCGGCCCATCCACTCCGCGTCACGCTTGGCGAGGTAGTCGTTGACCGTGACGACGTGCACACCCTTACCGGCGATCGCGTTGAGGTAGGCAGGTAGCACGCAGGTCAGCGTTTTGCCCTCACCGGTGCGCATCTCGGCGATGTTGCCCAGGTGCAACGCGGCACCGCCCATCAGCTGCACGTCGAAGTGCCGCTGCCCCAGCGTGCGCTTGGCCGCCTCGCGGGCCACCGCGAACGTCTCGGGCAGCAGCTCGTCCAGCGACTCGCCTTGTTCGTGGCGGCGACGGAACTCGTTGGTATGGGCTCGCAGTAGGTCGTCGGACAAGCCGGCGACATCGTCTTCCAAGCCGTTGATGTGATCGGCGATGGCGCGCAACCGGCGCACCGTTTTGTGCTCGCCGGCGCGGAGCAGTCGGGACAGGACCACCGTGGGAGACCTCACTCGTATCGGGACACAACTCGGCCGGCGGGCTCCTTGTGGCGTGCCGCGGGGCGACGGGCACCACCGGTCTGCGCGCCATCGTATGCCCAGTATCAGCAGCGCCGTCATCAGTGCAGGTCAGCAACACCTGTAAAGGCCGTGATCGCCGGCTGCGTGCGGTGCGCGACAGGGGATGTCGTTGCAGGCAGGCAGCCGGCGATCATGGCCTCGAGCGCGAGAGCTGAGACGGCGCTAGACGAGCTGGATCACGCCGTAGTGGAAGCCCCGCCGGCGGTACACCACGCTGGGCAGGCCGGAGGCAGCGTCGGAGAACAGGTAGAAGTCGTGGCCCACGAGTTCCATCTCGTAGAGCGCCCGGTCGACGGTCATGGGTTCAGCGGAGTGCTGCTTGCGCCGCACGATGCGGCCCAGTTCCTCCGTGTCCGGCGAATGCCTTCGCTGGGTGGGGAGCTCGTACTCGAGTTCCTGCTCGGGTACGTCCAGTACCGCCGTCCGGGGGCGCTGGCCGTTGCTCTGGACCTGGGGGGTGATATCAGCGTCGATATCAAGGGAAGCTGGGACCAGGACCGACGCCAGCGGCGCGGTGGCCTCGGCAACGGACGTGGGTTGGCGACGTCCGTGGTGCACCTTGCGGCGATCCGCAGCCCGGCGGAGCCGGTTATCCAGCTTGCTCACCGCTGCATCCAGTGCGGCGTAGAAGTCCGGACCACACGCTTCAGCGCGGACTACCTGCCGGCGACACTGGCCGGTGATCTCCACCCGTTGACAGCTCTTGGACTGCCGGGGATTACGTTCGTGGAACAGCTCGACGTCATAACGGATGGCCTTGTGGTCATAGCGTTTGATGCGAGCGAGCTTCTCGGCGACGTGTACCCGGTAGTGCTCGGGTACCTCGACATTACGACCCTTCACGACAATGTTCACCAGGGCGACCTCCTCGCGTTGTCCAACAGGACTTCGGCGACGCCGGGGCACAGCGATGATGATCGGGTGGAGTGATGATCGGGCGGCGGGGGGCTCACCCACGATAATCACCCCGTGGTGATCAACCAGCCGCCGGCGCCAGGATCATGGCTTTCTCGCCTCCTCCCAACCAGCAGTACTCAGTGCTGATCCAGGAACCGTAGTCCGCCGGAGGTGTGGTCGCCATAGCCTGACGTCCTGGACCTCAGTCTTAACACTGTGGGAGGTATCACCCCTCCGGCGAATACGACGGCGCGTGACACCCGGCGGCGGCTAACACCACGATTGCAGTCGTATCGACACCCGCTTGGAGCAACGTCGTCACGCAGGCCGCCGCGGTCGTACCGGTAGTCACGACGTCGTCGACGAGCACCACGGACACACCGGAGGGCGGCAGACCGGCCCGTCGCAGCAACACCCGGCCGACCAGATTGGCCTGCCGGGCCGCGGCCTGGAGGCCGACCGAATCACGCACCCCGGTGCCCATCCGCAACGCTGGAGCGACCGCAGCCGCCACCCCTGCACCGGCCAACGCAGCGGCCGCCCGCTGCGCCAGCAGCGCCACATGCTGCCCCCCGCGGCGAGCCGCGGCCGACCGGCGAGACGGCACCGGCACCAACCAAACCCCGCCGGACCCGTGCCCGGGTGGGAGCTGCAGCAGCGCGGACGCGAGTGCGCCACCCAACGGCCCCCTGAGGTCGCGGCGGCCCCGCTCCTTATAGGCCAGCAACACGGTACGCAGCTGGTCGCGGTAGGCCCCGAGGGCATACACCGGCGGCCCCGCCACGCAGCACGGCGGGTACACCCGCACTGGCGACCCCAGCAGCGCCGCACAGTCGAGACACCAGGACGAGCCCGGCGCCCCGCAGCTGGCGCAGTCGACGGGCAGTAGGAGATCGAGGAGCGCGCGCATCCAGCCAGCTTGGCATCAGCCGGGATATAGCGGTACCGCGCCGGGGCCGATCGCGCCGGGCAGCGGTTCCCACACCTCCTGGGTGTCGGAATAGGCCCACAGCCCGGTAGCGTCCGCCACCACGATCCCACGACCGAGCGCAGCGGCGATGCTGGTCAGCGGACCGGTCAGGTTGATGCCGGAGACCTGCCGCCGGGTCAGCCCGTCCACCGACACCGAGAACACTTGAGGAGACGGCCCAGTAGACGCCACCACAAGCAGCTCCGGGCGCGCCCAGTCGACGCTCGCCGTGAGCGGCAGGTTGCCCTCACCCAACACCTGCGGGTGGCGCAGGCTCACCACGCCGGACTCGGTCACCACCGCGGCCACCACCAGACGCCCACCCACCACCGCGGCCACCCGCACTCCGTCCCGGGACAGTCGAAGCTCCGTGATGGGACCCAGCTTCGCCAGTTCGGTGGCATTGACCTGGTAGGTCGATGGCTGACCGATGCCAGACAGCGCTACTCCCACCACAGTATGACCGTCGATCACCGTCCACACCTCGGTACTCGACGGCCGCCAGGTGGGCCGGGTCATCGACACCGCGTCCAGGGCCACCTCGCCCAGGTCACCGTCGGCCGGGCCCACCCGCAGCTGTGGGCGCGTCTGCGGGCCTACGACGACCGCTGCCAGCAACTCCCCATCGGGGCTCGAGCGAGCCGCGCTGAGCACGGTGAGCTGGCCGGCGCCGGCAGCTCCCGGTGCCGGGACGCCGTCTAGTCCGCGCAGCCGACCATCGATGACGGCCTGCCCCGACACGTCGAACCGCGGCCCGGCCACCGGGAGGTAAGGAGCGATGTCGGACGAGTGCCACTCGTCCTGCCCGGGCACCAGCGGTTCGCCGTCGGCGAGTAGTTGCAGCGGGGCGGGCAGCAGGCCATCCAGAGTACCGACGATCTGCGCTGCGACCAGCCGCCGGTCCTGCGCACCCAACGCGCCGAGACCGGTCAGGTCGATCACGGCCCGCCCGGATCTGTTGATCAGTACATTGGATTTGGGCCGGCTCCCTACCGGCAACGCCGAGCTGACAGCTCCGGCCAGCCGCTGCGACGGTCCGTCGAGCAGCAGATTCAACGCCCGCCCAGCCAGGGTGGACGCCGGTTGCGCAGGCAGCCAACGCAGGTCGGGCACCAGGGTGCCGCGGATCGGGTCGACGAAGAAAACCCGAACCTGGCGATAGTTGCGCTGAAAGGCGGTGATCTCCACCAGCACGCCCGGTCGCGGGTTGGTGATCCGCCACTCGTCGCGCTCCTCGACCACGTCGAGCGGTACCGAAAACGGACCCGCATCGGGGGTGAAGCTGCCATTCGCGGCGAGCACTCCCAGCTGTGCGCCGGCCACCCGGATCCGCTGCACACTGTCGGCGGCGCCGCCCTGCGGGGTGGTGCCAGGACCGTCCTCGATCACGGTCAGGCTCGCCCCATCGTCCCAGTTCGCCGCCGCCTCCCGAGTCAGGAAAGCGCGGGCGGCGGCGTGCCCGTCGGCCGGGCTGCGGGTGGCCTCAATGAATCCTCGCACCAGCGGGAACGGGTCCACGCCCCGTTGCGGACCAGGCGGTGGGTCCAGTCGCGAGCCCCCCGGCATCGAGCGCACCACGTGCAGGTCGGAGCTGACGGGGACAGTGGCGCATCCAACTAGCAGAGCCAGCGCGGCGACCACAGCGGTCAGCGCTGCGGCACCCCGAGACATCACGGACTCCCGGGCCCGGCCGGCACCGAGGGGCGTGGCACAGACACGGTGACGGGGGGCGAGGCGTTATTGGGGACCAGCGGAAGCGGGCTGCTGATCAGCTCGGCACCTCGGCTGCGGGGCAGCGTGAGCCGGAAGGCACTGCCCTGCCCAGGCTCCCCCCATACCTGCAACCAGCCCCCGTGGAGCCGGGCGTCCTCCAGACTGATGGACAGTCCCAGCCCGGTGCCCCCGGTGCGCCGGTCCCGCGACGGATCGCCGCGCCAGAACCGGGTGAACACCCGTTGCTGCTGGCCTGGCTGCAGCCCGACGCCATGGTCGCGCACCAGCACCGCGACGGCGGCATCGTCGGCAGCCACAGTCACCTCGACCGGGCGCCCCTCCCCGTGGTCCAGCGCGTTGGTGAGCAGGTTGCGCACGATCCGCTCGACCCGTCGCGGGTCGATCTCGGCGATCACTTCCGCGGCCGGCAGGTCCAAGTCCAGCTCGGTGCCAGCGCGGTCGGCGACCGCCCGCACCGCGGCCACCGCATGCGTCACGGTGGCGCGCACGTCGACCGTTTCGCTGGACAACTCGGCGACACCGGCGTCCAGCCGGGAAATCTCCAGCAGGTCACCGAGCAACACCTCGAACCGATCCAGCTCGTTCACCAACAACTCGGCCGGACGATGCAGCACCGGGTGCAGCTTGTCCCGGGACTGGTAGAGCAGGTCGGCAGCCATCCGCACGGTGGTCAGCGGAGTGCGCAACTCGTGGGAGACGTCAGAGGTGAAACCGCGCTGCAGCTCACCGAACTCCTCGAGCTGGCGGATCTGCCGCTGGATGCTTGCAGCCATCTCGTTGAACGAGGTCCCCAGCCGGGCCATCTCGTCACTCCCGACGACCGGGATGCGCTCGGAGAGGTTGCCGTCGGCGAAGCGTTCAGCCACCTCGGCGGCCTGCCGGACGGGGACCACCACTTGGTGGGTCACCAGACTGGCGATGCCCGAGATGAGAACCAGCAACACCAAGCCCCCGACCACCAGGGTGGACTCCACCAAGTACAGCGTGCGTTGCTCCGCAGTAAGCGGAAACAGCAGGTAGAGCTGCATCGTGCGACCCGCGCTGGCAACCGGCCTGCCGACCACCAGCATGGTCACCGCAGTCTCACCCCGTTGCACCGTGGTGATCTTGTGAGCGAGCGCCCCCCGCTCCACGGCATCGCGCAACGCCGCTGGGACGTCGTTGACGGGGCCGACGTTCTGCCCGGTCCCGGCCACACCCGAGGGGCCGCCGCCGTCCACCAGCACCGGCTCGTACGCTCCGGCGCCGACCGGCGCGGCACGCTCACCGCTGGCGTCGGGGTTGGTCAGCCGCTCGACAGCCGTGGTGAGCCTACTGACCAGCGACACCGACGTAGGATCGACCGCACCGAGCTCGGACTCCACCACGGCACTACTGTTCTGGACTTGCAGCAGCGCGGCCTGCGTCTTGTTTTCGATCAGCCGCTGGGCGACCTGGGCCTGCAACACCATGCCCAACACCAAGACCACCGTGGAAGACAGCGCCACGGTGGCGCCCACCATCCGGATCTGCAGGGAGCGGCGCCACATCGCGCCGACCACCGCGGCCAGCTCACGGGCCGTCCCGATGACCCGGCGCAGCGAATCCGTCACCCGGCCTGCCGACGACATCAGTGCGCAGTGATCGAGGATTTCACGGCACCCCCGCCTTGTAGCCGACACCGCGCACGGTGAGCACCACCTCCGGATGCTCGGGATCCCGCTCGATCTTGGAACGAAGTCGCTGGACATGCACGTTGACCAGCCGGGTGTCCGCAGCGTGCCGGTAGCCCCAGACCTGCTCGAGCAGCACCTCGCGGGTGAACACCTGGCGCGGCTTGCGGGCCAGGGCCAGCAGCAGGTCGAACTCCAGCGGAGTCAGCGAGATCGGCGTCCCATCTCGGCTGACCAGGTGCCCAGGCACGTCGATGGCCAGATCACCGATGGTGAGCTGCTCGGCCGGATCAACCTCGGTGCGGCGCAACCGGGTCCGCACCCTGGCCACCAGTTCCTTGGGCTTGAACGGCTTGACCACGTAGTCGTCCGCGCCGGACTCCAGCCCCAACACCACATCGACAGTGTCGGTCTTGGCGGTGAGCATCACGATCGGGACACCGGACTCGGCGCGGATCGCCTTGCACACGTCGATACCGTTCATGCCCGGCAACATGAGATCCAACAGCACCAGATCCGGCTTCAACTCGCGCACCGCAGGTAAAGCCTTGGTGCCGTCGCCGACCACCGCGGGTTCGAAGCCCTCCCCGCGCAGCACGATGGTCAGCATCTCGGCTAACGCGGGGTCATCATCAACCACTAGCACACGAGCCCTCATAGCCACCATCGTGTCATTGCGCGCGACGCCATCTGCGGTCGGGCGGCCCGCGCTCATGTCCCAAGCAGGTGTAGGGCCACGTCGCTGGGAGTCGGCCCGGCGTCATCGATGACCGACCACGGGGCCAGCCAGCCCTCGGCGGCAAGACCGTCATACACAGCAGCACAGCGGGCCTGCAGACCTGCATCGATCTCGTAGAGATCTTTCGCCCGCCGGCTATCGGCCTCGGCCCGGCCGTCCGCGCGGGCCGCCGCGACGCTGATCGGCACCCGCAGCAGGAGATGGGCATCGGGCACCGGCACGCCGAAACGATCCACTTCCAATGCCCGGATCCACTCGACAAAGGGCCCATCAGCGTTCTCGTGTAGCCGCGCCGCGCCATAAGCGGCGTTGGACGCGACGTAACGATCCAGCAGCACCACGTCGTGCTGGCGGCACAACGCGCGTAGCTGGTCCGCGGCGGCACGCCGATCCAGGGCGAACAGCACCGCCATCCCGTGCACCGAGTCCGACAGATCACCCAGCCGGCCATACAGCGCGTCGCGCGCTAGGTCGGCGTGCACGTCGGCGTGGTAGCGGGGAAACGCCATCCGGCCGACCGACGCCCTGAGCCCGGTCAGCGCCATGGCCACGACGCTGGCCAAGGTGCGCTTGCCCGCCCCGTCCAGCCCCTCGATCACCACCAGTCGCCCCACGCTGGCACACCCTATCCCCGGTGACGAGGTCGAGCGGGGAGTATCGAGTGAGTGCGAGTACACGAAGATCCGTCACGAGCGTCGACGTGATCGCGAGAGCCAGCGCCGCGAGATCGGCGTCCGGGTCGGCGAGGGTGACCAAAGACCCCTTCCGACCGCCAACACAGATCGCGACATGGATGCTTGTCGTTGTCTACGGCCCGCGCGGGTGCCTACCGCAGGGGCCGCAACGCCGGAGCGCGCAGGACGCCGGTCTCGCCGGTACGCTTACAGCGCTGCATCGCTAGGGATGGACGTGGCCTCGTGAGCGGTTCTCAGGCTGGTGAAGCCGTGGTCAGGTCGCTCCACGGTAACGCCCGGTGAGCCTGCTCGGTGACGACAGACGACTGCTCAACGTCCTCGCTCCGCGAGATCGTCAGGCGCTGCTGGCCCTGGGCACCGCTCGCCGGGTGCGCAGGGGGACCTTAATCCTGCGCCAGGACGAGCAGTCCCGCTTCGTGGCTCTGATCACCGCCGGCTGGGTAACGGTGTCCACGCTCACGTCCCGAGGTGACTCCCTGATTCTCGCGATACGGGGCGCCGGGGACGTGATCGGAGACCTGGCGGCTCTCGACGGGCGCCCGCGCAGCGCCACCGTGACTGCACTAGACGACATCAGCGTGGTCGTCGTCACCGGTGAGCGCTTCCAGGACTACCTCACGACACACCCAGCCGCGGCGGCTACCTACATGCGCAACCTAGGGGCTCGGCTGCGGGATGCCGACGCCGAGCGAAGGGCACTGGCCTCGGCGACTGTCCTGCAGCGCCTCGCCCGCATCCTCGCCGAGTTGGCTGCGCAGCAGGGAGTCGACGCCGGCGAGGGCATCACGATCAGCCCGGCTTTGTCCCAGCGCGACCTCGCGGCGTCGATCGGCGCCACTCGCGAAGCGGTGGCGAAAGCGCTTCGCGTGCTCCGAGAACGGGACATCGTCCGGACCGGCCCGCGGCAGCTGGTCGTCATCCATCCGGAACTGCTCACCCTGCTGGCCGGACCATAGCGTGAACCACCGGTTTCATGTGAATTCGGCTACACCATGCACTCCGGTCGCGTGTCATCCTCGTCTCGACCCAGCGAGAAGAGAGGTGCCATGCCGACCGACGCGTTCCACCACCTCGTCATCAATCTCGACGTGCAGGACTCCGGCCAGCGGACCGACCCCAGCCAGCTGAGCCTGCGGAATACCGTCTACGACATCGTGCAGTCGGCGTTCGCCGCCACCGGAATCGATTCGCAGCATCAGGAGGACCGAGGGGACGGTGTGCTGCTCGTGCTGCCCGCTGCTGTTCCTAAGAAGCAGATGCTGGGGCGCTGGGTCAACGAGCTCCATGAGGCCCTGAAGGAGCGGAACGCACCACTTAAGGAGCCGATCAAGGTCAGGGTCGGCATCCACGCCGGGGAGTTGCACCACGACGACCACGGAGTAGCGGGCAACGACGTCAATATCGCGTGTCGATTGGCGAGTTGCGAACCAGCAAAAGGGACATTACACGCAGTGACTCGCGGCAGTATGGTGGTAGCGGTCTCGGACATCATCTATCAGTCTGTCGTTCGGCACGGCGGACCGTTCATCGACCCCGATAGCTACCGTCGATATCCACTGCGCACGAGCGAGTTCGACGGGTTTATGTGGCTGTACGTGCCGGGTCACTCGGTCCCGCCTCGCCCGACCCCCGCACCGCAACCCCCTCCGACACCGGCGCAGACCTCACTCCCAGGCGCCGGCTCGGTGACGATCGGCCGCGACGGCACCGTAGTCAGCCACAGCAAAGTCCGCGACATCGTGATCGGCGGTTCAGACCACACCAGGCGAGCACCATGAGCGGTGCGGGAGACGCTGATCAGGCCGCGAAGGATATCCCAGCTCCAGCGAAGGACGACGAACCCAAGGCAGCGGCAGAGAGCTCGGAGAAAACCGACGGCGAGCAGAAACCACCGACACCGAACCTGTTCGACCCCACCACAGCGAGCCTGGTGGGCAGTGACGCGGCTACCCGGGCCGCCTACCAACAGGGAAAGCAGAATCTCCGGATCGGGGGTTCTGGTGCGGTCGTCACCGGAAGCGAGTTCGATCAGCTTGTCATCGGCGATGTCACCCATGTGTACGCAGCCGGCGTCACCAGACCGGATCCCGGCCCGGTCCGTTCCGAGGAGCTGGCGCGGATCCGCGCCTCGTACGTCGAGGTGGCCGGCTACGAGACCACACTCGACATGTTGCGGAACCGGCGTCTGATCCTGCTCCGTGGCCCCGCCGGCACCGGGCGAGCCACCACCGCCCTGCACCTGCTCGATGAGCTCACGAACGGTCGGGTCTTCCGGTTGGACCATGGCGTCGAAGTCCACTCGTGGCAGGCGGATGATCTGGAGACCGGGCGTGGCTACCTCCACGAGCTCCCGACATCAGGCGCAACCGAGCTGACCGAGGTGCATCTTGACCGTCTCAGTGCGTCGCTGGAGAACAAGAACTGCTCGTGCGTGCTCATCGTGGGCCACAACTTCCCACTGACGTCGGCAGTTGCGGGCTACGTCACCAACCACAGTCCGCCCAGCTTCGAGCAGTTACTTCGACGACATGTGACCTGGAAGATGCCGGCAGCCGAGGTGGAGGTGCGGGAGAGACTGCGTAGCCTGGCGGACTTAACGGAGATACGTGAGACGCTGGGACCGGCGCCGCACGTCGCCGAGGTGGTCGACTTGGCTCATCTTCTCGTCGAGCACCATCAACAGACCCTCAGCATTGATGATGTCGTCGCCAGGTGCGCGACATTCATCGACAACGAGGTCGCTGGCTGGTTCGACGACGTTCGCGACACGCCACCAGACCAGTCGGGTGAACGTGCACTGCGGTTGATCGGGTACCGGATCGCGCTGGCCACCCTGAACCGGACGTCTCAGCATCTTGTCGCTGAAGCCGGCGAAAAGCTCGGCCGTCTCCTGATCTGCACCAGCGACCCGCTCCGGGAACCGGGGCGCCCGGTCTTCGCCGCCGAGCACCACTGGTGGCTTGAGGCCAGCAGAGGGCACGTCGAGCAGAGCGATGTCGCGTTCGGTGACGCCACTGTGTCCGTGGCGCTGGCCGCCTACGACAAGGATCGGATGCCGGTCGCCGTGCTGGGCCAGGTATGGCGGCGGCACCACAACGCCCGTGCTCCTCTCCTTCGATGGCTCAACGAGCTGGCCGAGGATCCACAGCCAGACGTATGGGTACGCGCGGCGCAGACCGCGGGACTGCTCTGCACGCTGGACTTCGCCGACGTCTTCCACAACCTGGTCGATGACTGGGCCAGTGACGACGACCCCCGGCGACGCATGGTCGCCGCTTATGCGATCGAGCAGGCGGCTCGTGGTCCCGAAGCGGGCGACGCGGTCCGCGAGGTAATCAGCCGATGGAAGCGCAGCGAGGACGTGGCCCGGCGCTGGACAGCGTCTGCGGCCCTGGGCCGCAGCCTCGGCCCGATCGCGGTGCAGGACGCTCTCGATGACCTGCTTGCGCTCGGTACCTGGCCCGAGGACGAGATCAGCCCACTCGCCGGCGTCGCGGGCCAGAGCATCGCTCGGCTACTCACCCACGGCGACGTCGACCCGGTCACCCATCGGTTACTCGACTGGTGGCGAGACAGGCCGCAACGCAGGGCACGCGATGTCATCCTTTTGGCCACCATCAAAGCCGCTAATACCAAGGTGGGTGACCTCGATGATATCGAGTTCTTCACCTCCGGAGCCGGGCGGAACCGCTGGCCGCTGCTGGCCGGCCGCAGCGGTTGGCCGCTGCTGCTCGCGCTGCGGGACGAGGATCCACAGCTGGCAGCACCGTTCGCCGACCTCGTATGGCGCACCCTCGACACCGCACGGTCCCGCGCCGCCGCGCTGGAGGTGGTGACCCAGTGGATCCGCTGTGCTGAGAAGGACCGAAGCTGCCTGCCTGTTCTGGTGGAGTTCTTGAGGTCGCTCTACAGCGAACCACGGCTGCAACACCTCGTCGCCGGCCTGCGCTCGCAGTGGCACCAGCCGCTGGCGGCCGACGTCGCTGACTATCTGCAGCAAGGACTGGTCACGTCACGAAACGGGGTAGGCGCGCCATGAGTGAGAACCGATCAGAACCGAATCCCGCGACACCGGATCGCTACTCTTTCCAGATCCTGCAGGAGCGCGCGGTGAGAGCCTTCGAGTTCCCGCGCCGGCGCACACCGATGCGAGCCCACACCGCGCTTGTCCTGCTGAACGCCAGAGGTGGACGTCAGGTGATCTACCCACCCGAGCGCCCGACGACGGGCGAGCTGTTCTGGAAACGCATTCGCACGGTGTACGAAGTCGACCTCAGCCAGCACCTCAGCAGCATTGAGACTGATATCCCATCGCGGGGTGATGCGCTACCCTTCCACGCCATCATCGACCTCCAGTGGAGAGTCGAAAAACCGCATGAGATAGTGCGGCGACGAATCGACACTTCACAGGCACTGATCGACGCGATCAGCCCAGAACTGCTGGCGAGGATACGAAGAGTTAGTCGACAATTCAACGTCATTGAATCAGAAGCAGCCGAGTTGAAGATTAACGCCGAGTTCGACGCCCCACTCGATGTCCCGCTCGGTGCCGACCTAGGCATGTGGACACGACCGCACATCCGACTGTCGCTGGAGCAATCGACCATCGATTACTTCCGTGAGAAGCTCGGCTTGCAGCGCAAAATCGAGATCGAGGAGCACGCCGATCGACTCCGACAGAAAGAGGACGACAACAAACGGGATCTGCTCGCCAGCAGAATGAAGTTCTACCGGAGCATCATCTCCGGCGGAGACGTCGAGCGATTCGCTGCTCAGATCGCACACAACGAGAGCGATCTGAGCGCGACGATAAAGGAGTTCCACAGTTCCCGTGACGCCGACCATCGCAGTTTGATCGACTTCTTCACGCGACTCACAGAGTCCGGTCTTATCGAGCGGCACGAGATGAACGACCGAATCCAGGAGGCACTCGACTGGCTCAACAAGTCGGTGACCAGAGTCATTGGAATTGGCGATAGTTTGGCAAACGCCGATCGTGAACGCCGTCCACCGGGATCGATGCTCACGCCACCAACACTGCCCATTGAAGCAACGAGCTCGAACCAGAAAAACCCTCACCACGGCGCGGACGGTCGCGCTTCCGAGAGCATACACGACAACGGAACAGAGTGAAGACGATGCGCGCCTCATCACTTGTCGCCGCAGCTGGAGTATTTATTCTCTTGAGCGTCCCCTGGTCGAGAGTGGCAGCTTCAGCACTGGATTTCTTGATCAGTTTTTGTCGATCGATCATTCTCGTGGTGTTGGTTATTACGGCAACCTGCGTAGCGGTCCGGTGGGTCGTTCCACTCATCCTGAGAATCCTGGCAAGACCCTTGCAGGACGGTATCGTGGCGGTGGCCGGCATCGTTCTGCTGCCGGAGTACCTACTGACGACGATCATGCGACGGAGGGGCCGGTCTCCTTTCTGTATCGCCTACGACCTCGGCGACGCCACAGCCTGGACGGTACGCACCTTGTGCGCCACAGTTCGCATCACCTTCGGCGGTCTCTCGCGGGCAGCCCGTGGTGTCCATCCGGCAATCATCGCGGTCATCTCCGGCGGCATCACACTCGGACACGTCCTAGGACAGTTATGAGAAGCATCAAGAGAAGCCAGCGCAGACTCGAAGTGGGAACGCCGGACTACCTAAAGGGAGAACGATCGCTCTTCGTCGCGGAGCATCTTCTCGCGAACAACCGGGAGGAGATCGGGCGTGCGGACGGGAAGGCATCGATCTTGCTGGTCGGCGCCCTCACTGCCGCGGCACTGGCCGTAGGGCCGGTCAGCGGTAACGTCGCGCACGCGGCGGTCCCAGAACGATGGCTGATAGGCGTGAGCCTGGTGATCTGGACCACAACACTGGTCATGCTCGCGGTGGCTGTCTTCCCCAGAGTCGGCACGCGACACGAGACCGCGGTGACGTATTTCGGAGGTGTGCGCCGGGTGACCGACATGACGAGGCTGCGGCGGGACGTTGAGGAAACCGCCAATGATCGGCTGTCGTGGCTGCTGGCTCAAGTCTCGGACACCAGCGATATCGTTGTCGCTAAGTACCGCTGCATCCGGATGGCTATATGCTTGCTTGGGCTCAACGGTGCTCTGATCGGACTGGCCTTGGCCCTGTAACAACATTCCGTCACTGTGCGACCTCATGCCCGGTCGCGTAGTGCGGCGAGGAACGCTCGGAGGTCGGCTGGCCCGTCTCGAGCGATCGCATGGACCCGGCGCAGGTCCAAGCTGCCGTACCCGTGCACAGTGAGATTGCGGAATCCGGCCGCCCGCGCGAGCCGAACCGAGAGTTCGACCGGCAGGATGCCTGCCTCGGCGAGCCGACCGAACGCGTCGGCATAGGTCGGAGGACTCCCCAGGCCCAAGCGGATGCAACTCGACACGGCCAGATCGATCACCACCTGCACGGCCTGCCAAAGGTGCAGGACGACGGTGTCTGCCACCGCGGTCATCGGCTGCAGCTGACTCGGATCGCCCGGCAGGTGCGTGGCGACCCGGTCGAGGTGGCGAATCACCGACGCGGCCCGTTCCGCGAGAAGCTCGCGGTCGATTCCACCGGTCATCCGAGCGAGTGCAGCACATCGTCGTACGCGGCCCGCATGACCGGCTCCACGTCGCACCAGAACCGTGTTGCTTCCAGGCGAAATCGGAGAAACGTGTCCGCTTCGCGCTCCACCAGCGCGACACCGTCGCGGGCGGTCCGGTAACGCAGCAGAGCGCTCGCCATGGCCAAATCGACCAGGTCGACGCGGTCACTGCGCAGCGCCGACGTGATCGTGACGGCCAGCACTCCGAGATCGGTGTCCTGGTCAGCGAGGTATCCGAGGTCCCAATCCGACCGCGGTCCGGCCTCCCCCCGCGCGTGCGAGCCGTGCAAGACGAGCAACCGAACGTCCCGGAGGGCAGGATCACCCCGCAGTCTGGTGGCCAGCTCGTCCGGTGTCACAACGTGAGCCTAGCCCGACCTGCTGTGCCTCAGCCCCCACGTACCGAGGAGACTGCACCGCGCTCGCAACGTCCGTCGTCGCGGTGGCCGCACTGTCGATGGTGTAGTCGTCCACGCGAAGCGAAGTATTCGCACCCCGCGACACACGGTAACTTCTTCGCTCACTGGGACTGGCCCAAGAGGTGGTAACCATGCTTGAACAGATCGATCCGGCGCTGTGGGACGAGCCTGACATGCAACGAGATCTACCGGGGTTACCGACAGGTGGTGTCTTACGACCTGCTGGTGCGTATCGCGGACGGACTGGGTATCCCGCGCGGCCACATGGGGCTGGAGTACTCGCCGGACTGCACACTGACGTCTACGGTGGAGAACGGAGCAGCCAGCCGGCAGAACGATGAGGAAATGAAGAGGCGAAATCTCATAAAGCATGGCGGCGCGGTGATGTTCGGGTTCGCGGTATTCGGCGAACCCGAGTCCATCCGAGTCGTGATCGAACCCACCCCGTTATGGTCGCACCTGGGCATGGCCGACGTAGCGCGACTGGAAGCCGTAACCGCCGAACTACGAATATTGGATCGCCAGTACGGTGGCAGTGGGATTTTGGACGCGGCACAAGCACAATACCAGCTGGGGGATCAGCTAATGAAGGCCACGAGCAACGACCATGTGCGCAGACGAATGGCTGCCGCGCTCGCCGATCACGGCAGCCTTACTGGATGGATTGCAAACGATGTGGGGCTCGGCGATGCTGCCCGCGCTCATTTATATCGAGCGATGGACTT
>DATEMN010000587.1:0-6473 GCA_035275565.1 Pseudonocardiaceae bacterium
TGCTCCCGGGCGCGGTCGAGGTGGTCGAGCGGCTGGGGTGCCGCTGGCCCCTGGGCCTCGCGTCGTCCTCACCGCGGCGGCTGATTGACACCGTGCTGGAGTCGGCTGGGTTAGCACAGCGGTTTCAGGTCAACATCTCCACGGAGGAGGTGGGGGCTGGAAAGCCCTCTCCTGCGGTGTATCAGACCGTGGTGCAGCGGCTCGGCGTGGACCCGGTGCAGGCGGTAGCGATTGAGGACTCAAGCAACGGATTGCGGTCGGCCGCGGCAGCCGGACTGGGAGTACTCGCCGTGCCCAATGCGGCCTTTCCGCCATCCGAGGATGCGCTTGCGCTCGCCGAGGTCATCGTGGATTCCCTCGACGAGATCACCCTGGAGCTGGTGGCATCGATGGGCCGCCGAGGCTAACGACACCGCGCAGCCGTAGTACGCCATCAGCGTATGGCCAATCCACTCTCATGTCGCTGTCCGTGGCCAGCGCAGACCGTGTCGAGCGGGTTGATGAGCAAGCCCACGGTAGCCCGGCCCGGGGTGGAGGCCGTTTATGGTGCCCCGCCCCGCGCTGCTTAGGACCGGTGTCTTTATGCGAGGAAGAATCGGACCATTTCGGCGGATGCGTCAGGGCCTATCGGGTCGGTGTAGGACCCGACTGGGCTGCCTCCGTACCATGCGTGTCCGCCGCCGTGCACCGTCCAGGACTCGGCGAGGACTGTGCCGTCGATGTCGGTGTGCACGGTCCGGGTGCAGGTGCGGTTGGTCCACTGGTCGAGGTGGGTCGTGTCCGACACCGAGGTGTCGGCCGTGGCCAGCCGGGCGGCGATGAGGTTCTCGGCGTTTACCGGCGCGACGATCGTGTCGTGGTCGCCGTGGAACACGATCAGAGGCACTGGGCCGCCCGGTGCCGGTGATCCGCCCGTCCGCATGGCGGCACACGCCGAGGTGAGGTCGTGTGCCGCGCGGTAGGCGATCCCGGAATGCACGCCGATGCCGGCGTAGAGTTCCGGGTGGGTCGCGGCCATGACCGCTGCCATGGCGCCGCCGGCGGAGAGTCCGGCGATGTACACCCGGGCGGGGTTGACCGTGTGGTCGGTCATGACTTGGCGGGTGATACCGGCGATGATCGCTGGCTCGCCGGCGTCGGCTTGCTGGTTGGTGGGGGAGAACCAGTTCCAGTAGCCACCGCTGTTGGCCGCGCGGGATTGTTCTGGGTAGGCGACGAGGAAAGTGTGCTGTTCGGCGAAGTCGTTCATCCGGGTACCGGCGGCGAAGTCGGTGGCGTCCTGTTTGCCGCCGTGCAGCATGACGACCAGGGGCACCGGCGCTCCGGTGTAGCCGGTGGGGAGGTAGAGGTCGTAGTTGCGGGTCCCCGCCGGCTCGGTGTGGCTGAGGTGGCGGATCTCGCCGCCGGGGCCCGGCGTGGCGTGCTGCCTGGCGGGTGGGACGTGGTGGCCGCCCGCCAGCGGGCCGCCGAGTGGGAACCCGGGGATTTTCGGGCTGGTGCCGTTCGGCCCGGTGGGCGGGACGGGCGGTGCGGCGCCGAGCGTGCGCTGCAGGAGCGCGAACGCCTCTGTCAGCTGTCCTGCGCGGGTGAGCCTCAGTGCTTCGGACATGCCGGCGGTGCGGTGGTCGTCCATGGTAGCCCCTTTGGGGTATGACGTCGGTGTCGACCGGTCGGTCGCGTCGTGTGCTGGCTGCCAGGCCGGCTGGCGGGTGCGCAGCAGCTCAGGTGGTGGTGCGGGGGGCGAGGGCAGCTTTGACCGCCCTCGGCGCCCGGAAGGCGCCGAGGACTTCGACCAAGGCGATCGTCGCCAGCGCGAGTTCGGGGGTGACGTCGTCGGCGACGGTCGCTAGCCCGAGGACACGCAGCTCGACCATCTGCCCTGCGTCGCGGAGTGCCTCGAGGTCATGGCGGCTGAGGTGCTGTATGCCCAGCGTCAGCGTCCGGCGCGCCACCGCGTCGTTCACCGCTGCCGCCCGGCTCTCCAGTTGGCGCCGGATCGCTGTGCGGATGAAGTCGGTGCGGTTGGCGTAGAAGCCCTCCTCGACGAGTAGATCGATCTGCCCGAGGTCAACCAGCCCCACGTTGATGGTGATTTTCTCGCTCTTGTCGACCTCGGCCACGCATCCTCCTTTCACCATCCATTTACCATCCTAGCACCATCCCGTGGGATGGCAACCATCCCGGTATCGCTGGACAGATCTACGCTAAACTCGTGATTCCGGCCTTTCCGGTCACGTCGACGATGAGGTCTGCCTGCCTGCCCGAACGAGCGATCCGCATCCGAGTGCGGAAGATCGCGAACGATTCCATCGATGAGTACGACGTCGGTGTCGGGCACCGAGGGTCCGATCATCGCCCGTGATGACGGTGCCGAATCGGATGACGGTGATGGTCACGACTCTGCCCGGGTTCCGTGGTCGGCCGACATCGCTGGGGGCTGTCGAGCGTGCAGCCGCGAGTGCCGATACGGTGCCAGCTCATCGACCAGCTCACCGCGGACCTCGGCACTGACTAGTTGCGCGATGCGCAGGCAGAGAGTCACGCCGCTGTGGGTGACGGCGAAATGGAAGTTCTCGACGGTGGCACTTGGCCCGAGCACGGGAAGCCCGTCGATGGGGATGACGCGCACGCCGATCCGGCTCGCCTCGACCTTGATGCCACGAAGACCCGGGTAGAGCTCCTCGGCCAGGTGAAGCATCGCCTGCGCCGCACCGGGTTCGGCAATCCGGGAGCCGTCGTCGTGCGTCGACACAGCGGCGTCCGCGGTCGTGTTGTGCAGGAGCAGCCGCCCGCCGCCGTCGGGCCGTAGGAGGATCTGCGGTGCGTGGATCACCCGCCCGACCGCAACCGCTGTGGGCGCGGTATATGCCAACAGCCCCGTGGTATTGCGCATCGGAAGGTCCACGCCCGCAAGCGCCGCGACCTCGCCTGCGCCTGGACCGGCACAGTTGACCACCGCATCGGTGCGTACCGTCTCGCCATCGGAGGTATGCACACTGTCGATGCGATCACCCGTCATCGACATTCCCACGGCAGCGCAATGTGGCCTCACCTGCGCTCCCGTCGCACGGGCCGTCGAGAGCAGCGCGGCCATGAGCCGGGCAGGATCGACCCAGCCCTCGTCGGGAAAGTACGCGACCCGGCTTCCGATCATGTCGACCGCCATGTCCGGCTCCAGCGAACGGACGTCCTTTGGATCGAGCCAGCGTGCCTGGTAACCCCACTCCAGCAGCTGAGCGACTTTTCTCTCCTGCTCCTGTTGTGCGTCGGCACCTGACTTCCATTCCAGGTTTCCGCTCTCGTGGTACCAGTCGCAGGACGCCACGCTGGATGCGAGACGCCGGTGGGCCTGCATGCCCTCGACGTTGAGGTCGAAATAGCTCCGTGGCTGTTTGCCGCCCGCGTTGGTCCAGGCGAAGGTGGCTCCCGAGGTCCCCGCTGCGGCCTGACCCGCCTCCAACACGGTGACAATGGCGCCCTCATGAGCGAGATCGGCGGCTACTGCGGCGCCGATCACGCCTGCTCCCACAACGACCACATTCAGTGACATGGAGATCAATACCCTTCTTCGACATGCCGGCTGAGGTGCACAGGAGGATCGTCAGTTCACCAGCGCGATACACGTCGAGCTCGGCGTGATGGGCAGGCCCTTCAGGCACCTCCCAAAATCGTAACAAACAGGACATTCGGAGCTAGCGCGCCGATCAGCTGCGGGCGAGGTCGCCATGCCGACCGGCGACGTCGGTAGTGCCCTCGTCGACCCGGAGGAATCCCGGGGCCTGTGGGGTGGTTGGGGTCTCGGGCGGGCTGGGCTGGTGTTCAGGATGGCCGTGGTGCGCGCCGGTCCTTGCGCTGGGCAAGCTCTTCCTCATCGACGAGGGTGAGCATGGGTTTGCCGGGTTCGCACAGCATCGTGACGATGAAGCGGCTCCGGATGTCTTTGCGGTTGTTGCCGTCCCGGTAGTGGATCAGGTCGCCGCCCGGTTCCCAGAACGCTTCTCCAGCCCGGATGACGCGTTCCGGCTCCCCTTCCAGCTCGAATAACATCTCGCCCTCGAGCATGTAGCCGAAGGCCGGGCCGGAGTGCCTGTGCGGCGGGGTACCGGGGTCGCCGGGCGGAAACTCGATGACCACGGTCATCACCTCGGCTCCTTCCGGAATGAAGGGCGGTTTCGCGTCCTGCAGCACGGTCAGCGCTGTCTGCCATGCGGCGGATCTCGGCTCCTGCTCGGTGGGTGCTGGCTCGGTGTCGGGCATGGGAACTACCTCCGTGATGAGGAGTGATCGGGTCGGGTCGTGGTAAGCCCCGGCTGGTGATCAGCGGGGCCACTACGCAACTGGCTATTTCCCGCTGGTGGACTGGCTCAGCCAGTCGCTGAAGCGGGTCTCGGCCAGGATCGCGTCGTCGCCGGGCAGCAGGGTGCGCTCGCTCAGTGTGGCGCCGAAGTAGCGCGCGTGGGGGTCAGCAACCACTTCACGCGGATCGTTCCGGGCGGCTAGGCCCTGCCGGATGAGTTCGTTGAGACGGAACTGTTCGGGCCCCGCGACTTCGGTGATCCCGTTCACCGGCGAACCCACGGAGATCCTGCCGACTGCTGTGGCGACATCGTCAGCCGCGATGGGCTGGAAGAGCACCGGTGCCAGACGCACGGTGTTGCCATCGGTGGCAGCGTCAGCGACGCTCTTGACGAACTCGAAGAACTGCGTCGCGTGGACGATCGAGTAGGGGATCGAGGAGCTCTTGATCAGCGTCTCCTGGGCGATCTTCGCGCGGAAGTAGCCGCTTTCGGAGAGGCGTTCGGTTCCCACGACAGACAACGCCACGTGATAGCCCACGCCAGCGGCCGCTTCCGCGTCAAGGAGGTTGCGGGTTGATGTTTCGAAGAACTCCAGTACTGCAGTGTCCTCGAAGGATGGGGAGTTGGACACGTCGACGACTACCGCGGCTGCATCGAGGGCTTCGGCCAGGCCCTCGCCCGTGAGCGTGTTGACGCCCGAGGCTGGTGACGCCGGCACCGCCTCATGGCCGTGCGCGCGAAGCTTGTTGACGAGCTTTGAGCCGATGAGCCCGCTTCCGCCGATAACTACGATTTTCATGGTGAACCCTTTCAGTTGTCGCCTGCGGCTCCTGCCACGGCACACTCACTCGTAACCAGGACGGGGTCGTTTACCTATCAGCCGGGCCTGTTATTCATCGGAACCGACACTTTCATCTACCAAGCGCAAGACCCTTCCGGCGTCCGGTCTGCCACCACCACCGTCAGAATCCGCGTCGAGCTCTTGTAGATCACGAGAGACGATAGCGATACCACACTCAGCCCCAAAGTGAAGCTTCTGGATGTGTTGTCGGGATCGATCCCCGGCGTCGTGGAGCACGGCCGCCATGACCTCGGCGAACCATCAGTCACCGTCTGGGAGCACACGCACGCCTCGCCAGAGCCGCCTCCACCCGGACACACCGGAGGCAACGAAACGACCACCGGCTTGATCGCGGTTACTGACAGCTTCGCACGGCTCGCTAACCGCGCCGGACTCCGGCGCCTGCGGCGGCAGGGTGCGGGCTCGTGACCGAGAACGACCCCGGCTCGCGCCCGGAACCCTACGTGTCCGAAACCCGTGTCCGTGCGACAGGCGTTGCCCGTCGGGGGGTGAACGTAGAGCATGGAGGTGTGCACAACAAAGAGATCAAGCTGGTCGGGGAAGGTAGCGACATCGCGGGGATTGACTGTGGTGGCAGAGGTCGAGACGTCCTGCTGGTGCACGGTAGCGGCCGTAACAGTGCGGCATGTGAACCGGAAGACTAAGGCCATGGAAATTTGGATTAATCCGAACTGCTCCAAGTGCCAATCCGCGTTATCTCTGCTGGACGCCGAAGGCGCCCAGTACACGCTGCGGCACTACCTACAAGCACCGCCGACCGCTCTGGAGATCGAAGACGTACTGCGGCGCCTGGGCTTGGAGCCCTGGGACATCGCCCGCGTCGGAGAACCCGTAGCGGTCGGGTTGGGTCTGGCGACGTGGCCGCGTGAGGAGACTGACCGCACCCGGTGGATCGAGGCATTGGCTGCCCACCCGATTTTGATCCAGCGGCCGATCATCACCGCAGACGACGGGACTACGGTGGTGGGCCGCTCACCGGATTCGGTCCGATCTGTTCTGCCATAGGCGGTTTGCGTCGCCCCACCCACCAGCCGACGGACGACCCCGATCCCTGTCGATAAGGAGTTTCCGCGCGCCGCTGCGGCCTGGAGGAGAGCATTCGAAGGGCTGGGCTGCCGGCTGGCCAGGTCTTTTTCTACCGCGGACGCACTCTGGTCGACACATCGTGCGCGCCGACTGGCTCGTCGGCTGCGATGGGGCCGAGAGCACGGTTCGTACTGGCGCGGGCATTGTGATGGAGGGTCCGGCGGGCCTGGGTCATTTCCTGAGCGTGCGCTTCCAGGCGCCTCTGGGTGAGGCGGTCGCCGCCCGGG
>DATEMN010000588.1:0-4914 GCA_035275565.1 Pseudonocardiaceae bacterium
GTCAGCCTCAAGCGCGGAAGAGCCGATCTCGTCGAGATCATCAATGGTGAGGAGCCCCGTTGACGGCATAGCGCACCGTACCGCTGCCCGCCGCACCATCCGGAGCACCGTGCCGCATCTGGTTGTTCCTCCCTTGATCAGGGCAGGGGGCGTGTAACCCCGCCCTCGCCTGGTGCGCTGCCTCCCGTCGTTACCGCGAGGTCGATCACCTTGTTCAGTTGTGGGGCCGGCCGGCCGCCGGGAGCCCCAAGCGGTCGACGCAGAAGGCTCGACCGGCGGCCGCCCGGGCTTCAGGGGCTCACTGGGCACTCACCTTGTGCAGGCACTCCGCTCCGGGCTGCTGGACGCGCAGCGCCTGCCCCGGTGGGTGTCCGTGGTTCTGATGCGACCGCTGGTACCAGCTCACAGTTCCGGCTCAGGGGTACTCACCACGCGAAGCAGGTGGGGCCGGACGCCGACGACCTTGCTCTCGCGGTCGAACTGCACCTGAACGCGGTAGCCTCGGCGTCCGGTGACCTCGCCTTGCTTGGACAGCCGCGATGGCACCGCCCCGTGCTCCGAGGCCACCGCGATCTGCTCGACCCGGCACCGGTCGGGGATGTGGGTGCCGTCGGCGTCACGCCACCTGTCGTAGGGCGAGCGGCTCACCGGCTGCCCAGTGCGATGAGCTCGGGTGTCTGCGCGCGGGGTCATCTCGTCGTTCCCTCCCGTGATCAGTGCTCTCGGCGTCCTAGAGTCCGGGCGGGAGAACGCCGCTGGGTGACCGGAACCGGGTTCCCACATCCGCTTTCCCACGACCATGATCTGCACCGAGGATGGGGGTTGGGTGCGCATCAAGGGGACGCTGCTGCAGCGTCAGCTCGCCAGGACGCTGCGCCGGCTGCGCGAGGACGCCGGGCTCAGCCTGGAGGAGGCGGCGCCGAGGCTGGACTGGTCGACCAGCAAGCTCAGTCGCATCGAGACCGCGAAGCAAGGTGTGGACGTGCACGGCGTGCGCAGCATGCTCGACCTCTACAACGTCGGCGGCGCCCAGTGGACCGAGATCATCGACCTAACCCGGGAGGCCCGGAAGAAGAACGAGTGGCACGCCTACGGGATCAGCGACCATGGCTACCTCAGGCTGGAGATAGACGCCGCCGTGGTGCACGAGTACCAGCTCGCCTACGTGCCGGGGCTGCTGCAAACCGAGGACTACATGCGGACGTTGTTCCGGAACTCCCGGCGACGCCTCACCGACGCCGAGATCGATCAGGACGTGCAGGCAAGGCTGTTTCGGCAGCGACGGTTGACTGAGGAACCCGCGCTGGAGTTGGTCACCATCGTCGACGAGTCCGCGCTGCGTCGCCCGGTGGGCGGGGTCGAGGTGCTGCGTGCTCAGCTTCACCACATCATGGCGCGGGCCACCCTGCCGTCGGTGTGCTTCCAGGTGCTGCCATGTTCGCTGGGCGTGCATGCCGGGCTGAACGGCTCGTTCATCGTGCTGAGGTTCGCTGAACTCGAGGAGCCCGAGATCGCCTATATCGAGCACCCCGCTGGCGCGCTGCACCTGGACAAGGACGCCGAGGTCCAGGCTTGTAAACTGGTGTTCGACCAGCTGCGATCCGAGGCACTGAGCCCATACGACTCGGCAGCCCTCATCGAGCGGTTGGCCGCTGACCTGTGACCGCTGAACCGAACGAGGCGAGCATTGTGCGTTCGTCCGACTTGTCCCACGCCATCTGGCATAAAAGCAACCACACTAACGACGGCGGTGAAGCTGCTTGCGTCGAGGTCGCCGAGCTGCCCGGCCGGGTTGCGATACGAGACTCCAAGGACCCCACCGGACCCGCCCTGGCGTTCACCCACGCCCAATGGCGAGCCTTCGTCCGCAACATCTGTTCTGACGAACTCGCCTAACCTGTCGCAGCACACCAGTCGATCGCCATTCGGATCGCGGTTTCGAGAACGCGCGTGGAGCTGGTTTAGTTCGAAGTTACAGAGCTGCCCGAGGAAGATCAACAAATCGATGGGTGGCTGGCGCGCTCGGACTGCGCCGCATCTCAGCGTTGCAGCACGCCGGTGCCGAGCTGCGCGAGCGCTTCGTTGATCTCATTGAGGTCGAAGCGCGCCGGGTCGTAGTCGACCGGTATCCACTCGCGGCACATCTGGTGCTCCGGATGCTTCTCGTCGCCTAGAGCGCGCATCAGCTCCTCGAAGCCCCACGGGCCGCCGCAGTCCTCAGGCGGGCAGGCCCGACGCCCGGTGATACATCGCGGGTAGGTCAGCGCCGGGTCGGCCCGGTCGACGGCCTCCACCAGGATGTCGTGATTCCAGTCATCCCCGAAGTCGTACCAGTAGACGAAGCGTTCTCCGACTTGCAGATTGGCCAGTGTCCGGCGCGACTCGTCGCGGGTGTCATCGAGCTCGTGTTCGGGAGCGGCGTAGTACAGATCACGCACCTCGAACTGGTGCAGGTGGCAGTCGTACCAACCCATCGCGGTCTGGATGACATGGTGCAACTGCGCCAGGCTCGTCTTGGAGGGAACCTGCAGGCGTCGCCAGACGGGCGGCTTCATGTGCCGCAGCGAGACCTTGATCGTGTGAATGCTAGGTCGAATCGGCATCGGGCGACCCTATTGGTTGGCACTCAACGTCCTCATAGCGGGGCGCCGGCATCGACGGGCTGCGCTGGACGCCGACCAGCGGCGTGGCGTGACCGAGACCACTGACTACCGCCGGCGATAGGTCGAACCGCGCCGATCCCTACATTATGATCAACATCTTAACGGCCTCCGCAACGCGGCTTCCGGATGTCATGTGTCTTCTTCCACTGCCCACATCAGCAACGTATGACCTCGGGCGGTGAGCAAGCCAGCGTCTTCGAACGGGGTGAGCACTTCCATAATCTCCTTACGCTCGGCCTGTCCAGCGTTCTCTCGCGCTTCAGCAGCCGCGATCTGTGCGCTCGAATACAGCGTGTAGGCGAGCTCAACGGCCACATCCTCCCTCCGCGTCTCCAATCGGTGGACAGCACGCCGAATGTGAACCGCACGGTCGACAAGGCCCCGCGCGGTCTCCAGCTCCCCAGCCTCACGAGCAAGATCGGCAAGTTTGTTAAAGGAGATCGACAGGTCCCGACGGTAAGTCGTGTTCTCCGGCTCCAGCTCAATGAGGTCCTCGGCCACCTGAAGGGCCTGACGGTAGCGCGTCGGCCTCACCAGAACGCCCAGCCTCACGAGCAAGATCGGCAAGTCGCTCATAGGAGATCGACAGGTCCCGACGGTAAGTCGTGTTCTCCGGCTCCAGGGCGTGCTTACGCTTGTCGATCGCGAATGCGCCTTGGAAAATGATCATCGCCTGCGTGCTGCGGCCGTGCCTGCGGGCTAGGTCACCCAAAGTGTCCGCCGAGGAGCTGAGTGCACGCTGCACCGACAACGGCAGGCCAGCGACCCGCTGGTCGGTCAACAGTTTCGTGTGCAGCCGAGTCAGGGCGTCGAGCAACCCGGTCCGGCCCGGCCGCTGCGCCGTGCCCCGGGTGTGCCCGGTGCAGCGCTGCACGAGAGCGGCGTGACGCTGCGTCACGACCACAGCCATCACGTCCTCGGTAGCGCGGTCGACGGCGAGGCGGACCAGCACGTCCAGCACCCGCTCCAGCTGGGCGTCAGAGTGCAGGTCCAGCGCGGCGGCGAGCAGTGCCTGCCCGCGGTCCTCGTCCGCCCGCAGCGTGCGAGCGATCAGGGCATCACCGAGCCGGTCCGGCCGGAGCGGATTCCACTGGTCGGGGCCCTCATACAGGCCTCGCAGCCAGCGGTGGACTCGACGCCCCGTAACTGACCGTCAGCCAACTCGGGAACAAGCGCGAGGAGCGCTTGAGCTTCGGCGTCATCGCGGGCGCCGGCCAGAGTGGCGAGCGCCACGCACCGGGTCAGCAGCCCAGGATCGACTTCGGGCATCCGGGAAGACCAGTGCCGGATCTCATGATCGAGCGCACGGTCCACCGGGGGCCGGCCATCCGGCTGCCACCCCAGCCCGGACAGCGCAACGTCGTAAGCCTCGAAGATCACATCCAGCGGCTGGGCGTACTGGCCAGCGGACAGGTCCAGCCCAGCCGCACTTGACGAGGTCCATCCCGGGCCGTGCCAGATCCGTCCGAACTCACGGAGTGCGTCATCGAACAGCGGGCGGCGTTCGGCCACAGCGAGCCCCGCGACAGCTGAAGAGCGGTCTTTCGCAGTCTCCAGCGCTGTCAATGTCGCCCCGGAGGCCAGCTTCCTGAGTGGTTCCAGTGCCCACCCGGCTCCTACCCCGGCCGCCGGACGGCTGAGCAACAGCACCCGCACCGGAGCCATCACCGTCGCCGAGCGCGCCAGTGCCGACAGCCGCTGCTCCAGGACGGCTGCGTCGCGCTCCTCCACGTAGTCCACGACGAACAACCGCGGCAGCGACACCTCATCGCCGCCGCGGTCAGGTTTGGGCAGCAGCCCGGCCACCCACCCCCGGGCCTGGACCGCCAAGCACGCCTCAATGGCGAACCGGGTCTTGCCCGCTCCGCCCACCGCATCGAGGTAACTCACCGCGAATCGAGTTTTACCGTCGCACCAGTCAACGAGGGCGCTGAGCTCGGCGTCCCGGAAGCGGTAGGGCACCACCCGAAACTCGGCACGCAGCATCACCGAGGGCTGCGCCGAGTCCGGGTCCACCTCAGCGCCGTCCCACTCCCGGTCGGCCAGCAACTCCGCCCCCGGAATCGGCAGCACCGACTGCCAGATGTTGCGGTGACGCCAGCACACCTCGCGGTTGCGGGCCAGGATCTCGCGGCCGAGTCGGGCCAGTTCCTCCGGCACGCCAGGCCCGCCATTGAGCGCCGCGACCGGCGAGGCCCAGCCACCGCGGGCGTCATCGGGGTCTCGGCTGACCGACATCAGCCCTGCAACA
>DATEMN010000589.1:0-4238 GCA_035275565.1 Pseudonocardiaceae bacterium
GCCGCCCAGGGGATCGCCGGTAGCGCGGTGTCCGACGCGGTGCGCGAGATCCAGGCGGCGGTGATGGGCGCGGTAGTCGTTGTCGCGGCAACTGGTGGTGACGGCGGAAGCGGCTGATCCGACACCGCGTAGCGTCGGTCACGTGCCCGACTGCGCGCGCCTGGAGGTTTCGTGACTACCCGCCCGGTCGTCCCACTCTGGCTGCACCCCTCCCGTCAGGCTGTCACCTGCCGGTACCGGTGCGGCGACGCCTGCTCTCACGAGCCGCCCAACACCTCCGGTAACGAGTACTTCGGTGCTGTCGTGGCCCGGGTGGTGAGCCGTCGCGGGATACTGGCAGCGCTGGTCGCCGCCGCCGTCATTCCCGCTAGCGGGGTCGCGCTGACCGGGTGCGCCACAGCGCCCCGCGGCTCCGGGCGGCCGCTAGATTTCCGACCGGTCGCGCCGAACACCCTCGACGCCGTCGTGGTGCCCGAGGGCTACGAGCACGCCGTCGTGATCCGGTGGGGTGATCCGATCATCCCCGGCGCGCCGGAGTTCGACTTCGCCGCCCAGACCCCGCAGGCACAAGCCGGCCAGTTCGGGTACAACTGCGACTTCGCCGCGCTACTGCCGGTGTCGGGCGATCGGTCGCTGCTCGTGGTCAATCACGAGTACACCACCGAGCCGTTCATGTTCCTCGGCTACGACCCGGCCAACCCCACCCGCGAGCAGGTGGAGACATCCTGGGCGGCGCATGGTCTGAGCATCGTGACGGTGGCGCGCGACCCTGCCTCGGGCCGGCTCACTCCGCTGAAGGACCCGGTTAACCGCCGGATCACCGCTACCACGCCGATGCAGCTCACCGGTCCAGCAGCAGGCAGTGCACTAGTCCAGACCACGGCTGACCCTAGCGGACGGGTCGTGCTGGGCACTCTGAACAACTGCTCTGGCGGTGTCACCCCGTGGGGCACGGTGCTCACCGGCGAGGAGAACATCAACATGTACTTCGGCAACGCCGACTCGCTCACCGACCCCACGGCGAAGGCGAAGCTGGCGCGTTACGGCATCAGCGGAGCTGCGTCGGGCCGCAGGTGGGAGCGCTTCGACCCGCGTTTCGACGTCTCCCGGGAACCCAACGAGCCTCACCGGTTCGGTTGGATCGTCGAGATCGACCCGTTCGATCCGGCTTTCGTCCCGCGCAAGCGGACCGCGATGGGCCGTTGCAAGCACGAGGCCGCCACCGTGCGTATTGGCGGCAACGGGACCGTAGTGTCCTACATGGGCGACGACGAGCGGTTCGACTACCTGTACAAGTTCGTGTCGTCGCGCCCGATGCGTCCGGGTGAGCCGGCTCACAACCTGGGCATCCTGGACGAGGGCACGCTCTATGTCGCCCGGTTCACCGGTGACTCACCCGGCGAGATCGACGGCTCCGGGCGGTTACCGTCCGACGGCGAGTTCGACGGGACCGGGCAGTGGATCCCGCTGGCCCGGTCGAACGCCGACGGCACCGGGGAATCTTTCGTGGCGGGCATGTCCGTGCCGGACGTGCTGGTGCACACCCGGCTGGCTGGTGACGCGGTGGGCGCCACCAAGATGGACCGGCCCGAAGACGTCGAGCCGCACCCGCGGACCGGCAAGGTGTACGCCTCGCTGACCAACAACAACCGGCGCGGGGTCGATGGCGCCCCGGCCGATGAGTCCAACCCGCGCAACGTCAACCGGCACGGTCACGTCCTGGAGCTGACCGAGGACGGCGACGACCCGGCGGCTACCACGTTCCGCTGGACGTTGCTGCTGGTCTGCGGCGACCCGGCCGACCCCGCCACCTACTTCGCCGGCTTCCCGAAAGACCAGGTCAGCCCGATCTCGTGCCCGGACAACCTCGCTTTCGACCCGTCGGGAAACCTGTGGATCGCCACTGACGGCAACGCGTTGGGTTCCAACGACGGGCTGTTCGCGGTGCCGCTGGACGGCCCGTTCCGCGGGCAGGTCAAGCAGTTCCTCACCGTGCCCCGCGGCGCCGAGACGTGCGGCCCGGTGATCGAGGACCGCTTGGTGCTGGTCTCCGTGCAGCACCCCGGCCAGCTCGACGGCGCATCCGCCGCCGCACCCGCGTCCCGCTGGCCCGACGGCCCAGGCACCCAACCCCGCCCCTCAGTAGTGTCGATCTGGAAAACCGGCAGCAACCAACCCAGCCTGATCGGCAGCTGATCCCTGGGGGCACGGACATCTCCCGATATCCGGCACCGCTGGTCGACGACGCCTGGAGCTGCCACAGCCTTAGACGATCAAGTCGGTACACTCCTCGGCGTGGCCTCACCGGAGATCCAGCGCAAGATTGGCCAGCTCCGCCACGACGTTGACGACGTCTACGAGCTACTGGATGGCACGAACGAGCTGGTCACCAAGATAGCTGGCACCCAGCAACGGCACGGCACCCGGCTGGAAGAGATCCAGCAGTCGCTCGACCTCACTGTTGGCCGGATGGACCGGATCGAGGACACTCAGCGGCGGCAGTACGAGACACTGAACGCGCAGAACGAAACACTGAACACAAAGCTGGACGACGTCGTGGCGCTGCTGCGTGGTAATCAATCGACCGACTAAGGTTCGCCGCCACGGCCAGCGCGCACGCACGCCGCACCCAAAGATCGAAATCGGAGATGGCGATCCAGCCTGCTCTACTGTCCGCGGCCGGTCTGCTGCTGGAGCCGATCGATGAGACGGGACGCGTCGGCCTTGGTTAGTGTTTCAGGAACGTCTTCCCCAGCTTCCTGCGCAAGCGTCTGCAGGTAACTGCGCTGCGGACCCGTCATCGGCTCCTCGCCGGTGGTCCAGTCCTGCGGGTCCTTCTCTGGCGTCTCGTGTGGCGCCTGGGGTACGTCCCTGGTCATCGTCACCTCCACCTCGGGTACGCCTTACCGGGAGGCTCGGCGATCGACTACGGGGGACGACTGTACAACGCCCATTGGCCGATACGCTGACCGCCAGCGCGACGAACCGCAAGGATCCGCGTGGCGAGGGTGACAAAGGATGAAGCAGCCGGGTCACGTAGCGGGACGCTGCGTTTGACCGAGCCCGAGCGTGCGCACCTGTATCTGCTGGCCGGTCTCAACCCGCCAAGGGTCGGCGGGGCACGCGGTGCCGCGGTCACCCCGGAGCTGCGGCGCCTGCTCGGCGCGTGGACGCTGCGGCCCGCAATGCTGCTGGACGGGTACTGGAATCTGCTCGCGATCAACGACGCGGCGCGGACGGTGTTCGGCCCTGGCAGCACCTACTTTCGGACAGATAACCATGCTCGAATTCCGGCAGCAGCGGCGCCACAAGTCGCCTCCACGTTTTCATGATTCCTCGATCCTTTGTGAATGGGGAATAGGCAGCGAACCGATGGGGTGTGGGGACGGTAGGGCGAGTTCGGCCCAGATGACTTTTCCGCCGTTATTTGGCTAGTAGTAGTCCCATCACTGGCTTATTTCCTCCACGGTCAGTGGGTGATCGTCGAGGCGGAGGTCGCGCGGTTGCTGCTCGTGGATTGGCGGGGTTGTGTCGCTGTCCCACACGTGGATAAGCAGGCTACGCCCTGTGCAGCGGAGTTGAATGCTGATCAGTTGCAGGCGGTCGAGTTCGATCCACAGCGGGTGAAGTTGCGGGATGCCGGCCGTTTCCACCGCGCGGCTGATGAGTTCCACTGCCACCCGTTCGGCACTGTCGGTGAGGTTGAGGAGCACGAACCGGGCGGGTTGGCGTAGGTAGAAGTCCAGCGCGTTATGTACGGTGCATAGCGACTGTTTCGGCCGGGGGCGCCACCATGTCCGGGGCATCGGCCAGCAGACCGTGCACCTGCCCCGGTCATTGAGCCGGTGTTGATCGTGCAACCTCTGTAGCGCCCCGACTGATCTCGCGAGGCGTTCAGTGGTTGCCCGGTCGGTGACGACTTCGCCGGTGAGGCGGTCAAGGATGTGGGACGCGACGTGGTGGGCGGTCGGCTGGTTGCAGTCCACGCGCAGCACGTCGAAGCCTGCTTGCATCAGACGCTCGGCCGCTTGGTTGTAGAAATGAATTTCAGCGTGGCTGCTACTGGGTGAGAGTTGGAACCGGTTGTGCGGGCCACGGTCTGTGAGTCGCTGCACGATCACGTCGGGGTCGGCTTCCAGGATCACCGCCAGGTCGGGCCGGTCGGCCTCGGCGTTGAGCTGCCATAGAAAGACCGGATCGATGCCATCAAAGCGCTGCATCACCAGGCCGGACGGAAC
>DATEMN010000590.1:0-4856 GCA_035275565.1 Pseudonocardiaceae bacterium
CCGGCTGGACCAGGAGGTGTGCCTGCCGGCCCGCATCCGGGCGCGGCGCTCCCGCCAGCCGCACAATGAGGCGAAGCAAATCTTCCACCGCGAGGTGGTGGCAGCACTGGCCCAGCAGATCGTCGGCAGGCTGGGTGCGGGTGTGCTGAATCGGGGCGATCTGGCAGATATCCGCGCCGAGCTGCGGGCCAGTCCCGAGCTGACCGCCGCGCTGGACCAGCTGTGGCCAACGCTGTCGCCGGAGCAGCTGCTCACTGACTTCTACGCCGACCCACAGCGGCTGGCCGGCGCCACCCACCGGGTGCTGTGCCCGGAGGATCGCGACCTGCTGGCCCGGCCCGCCCCCGCGCCGGACACCGACCCCGGGCAGATCTGGACCCCCGCCGACGTGCCGCTCCTGGACGAGGCCGCTGAGCTGCTCGGCTCCGACGGCAGCGCCGAGGCCGCCCGGGAGGCCGCCGCACTGCGCGCGGAGCTGCAGTACGCGCAAGGCGTACTGGACATCCTGGACCTGGACGAGGACCTGGACCCTGAGCTGCTGCGCGCCACCGACCTTATCGACGCCGACCGGTTGGCCGATCGCCAGCGCCGGATTCACCACGACAGTACCGCCGAGCGCGCGGCAGCCGACCGGACCTGGACCTACGGTCACATCATCGTCGACGAGGCGCAGGAGCTGTCCCCGATGGCGTGGCGAGTGCTGATGCGACGCTGCCCCAGCCGCTCGATGACGGTGGTCGGTGACCTGGCCCAGACTGGGGACCGGGCGGGCGCGAGATCCTGGCAGGACGTGCTCGGTCCCTACGTGGCGCAGCGGTGGCGGCTGGAGCAGCTGACGATCAACTACCGGAACCCTGCCGAGATCGCGGAGCTGGCCGACGCGGTGCTCGCCGCTCTCGACGTTGACATCGCCCCACCGCAGTCGGTGCGCCGGACGGGCGTGGCGCCTCGCGCGGTCCGGGTCGCCGCGCTACCCGACGAGCTGCCGGTGGTGGTCGCTGAGGAGGCCGCTGCGGTGGGTGCCGGCCGGGTCGCCGTCCTGGGTCCCGCTGCGCAGGTGGACGAGCTTCGCAAGATCGTCCCCACCGCGACCGGTGACGAGCTCGACGCACCGGTGACGGTGCTGACCGTCACCCAGGCCAAGGGCCTGGAGTTCGACGCGGTGGTGCTGGTCGACCCGGCGGCGATGCTGGCCGAGTCGCCACGCGGCCTCAACGATCTCTACGTCGCCCTGACCCGCAGCACGCACCGCCTCTGCATCATCCACCCGGGCGACCTCCCCGAGGTCCTCGCGAAACGCTCATGGGACACGCCGGGGCCCTCAGCCGGGTGATCCTTGCAGGACCCAGTGGTACGCCCCGGTGTGCTCAGTGTCGTGATGCCAGGTCAGCTGGGTCTGGCTGGTCGGCAGGCGTTCGGTGTGGATCACACCGAGGTTGCTCTGCTCGGTAAGCTGCTCCCCGGACCAGGAGGCTGGAAATACGACCCTCAGGGTGAGTTCTCTGGTGGTCGCCGGGTGCCGTTGATCTAACGTTGAGGTGGCCCACGTCAGGGAATCCTGGCCCGATTCACGCAGCGGGTTCCACAACCCCGGCGAGTGGTAACGCAGCACCCACTCGGTCTCGTCGTGCAGTCCCGGCTGGAAGAGGATCAATAACAGCGGCCTGCCGTTCACATCCTGGACCGGGTGGACGTCGGCCCGAGTGTCCCGGCCGACCACATCGCAGTTCAGGGCGAGGTCGCCGAACTCGAACGGCGGACCGTCGGGCCAGGTCATGATCGGACCCAGGATCCGATAGACGAGGTAGGGCCGCGGCCTGGTCCAGTGCCGCTCGATGATGATGTCCTGCCCGTCCTGCTCACCGACCATGAGGGTGATCTCGACGCGGTCCTCGAACAACGGGACCTGCCGATCGACCAGCCCCCGCACCGCGGCGGCGTATGCCTGTAGCTTTCGCTCACAGTCCGCTAGGTCACGGCGGTGCCGCGACAGCGGAGGAGCCAGGGCGTCGGAGGCATCCGGTGCACCTGGCCCAGCGCTGACGTCGCCGCCCTGGTACAGCACTGCCAGCTGAGCTCGCCGGCTCACCCCTGTCTTACGGAACAGCGTGCGCAGGTGCGTCTCCACCGTCCGGCGTGAGATGGCCAGCCGAGCGGCGATCTCGTCGTTGCTGAGCCCGTCGAGCACAAGATGAAGTACTTCATCCTCGCGACGGGTCAGCTCGCTCCGTTCCACAGGTCACTCCTCGGCAGTCGCTTCCTACGCAGAGCGTCCATGATACGTAAGTGTTAACTCTCAATACAGGCTTGCTTGCACGAGATCACACCTATATATTATCAGTAATATCACGTATCTGACGAGACACGTACGTGTAGGGAGTGCAGAACTCGGCATCTGACATGGTGTCGGGTACCCGCGAGCTGACGAGAAAGGCGGGTATGCAGTCGTGTTGACCTCTCACCGGAGCGCGACGCGCCTCCCCGAACCCCGGCCGGCAAGCCGCGGCGTCGGAGCGAGACATCGTTGTGGCGGAGCACACCGCTGTACACGGTGGCACTGATGATCCTGGTCGCGGTCCTGCTGCTCTGCTTCGGGTTGCTACTCGGAGCCACCTGGACCGTGCAGGCCCTGCAACCCAAGCTGCGCCGGCAGGCTGAGGAACGTCGCCGGCTGAATGCGGAGTGGGTCGCGGTTCGCGCCGCCCGCCAGCAGCAGAAAACGTGCCCACGCTGCGCGTTTCCGATTACGAACGGTCCATCGCACCGATAGCCGTGGAGGACCAACAGGATGGCAGCTGAACTCGGCAGTTCACGGCTCACGGACTCCAGCCAGCACGGGTGCACCTGGCCGGTGAACTGCAACTCACGGGGACAGGTCTAGACCACGCGGGAGAGTTACCGAATCACGAGCGGCCACGGCCGGGAGTCAGGCCAGCGCCCTGGAGTGTTCGAACTCGTCACACTGCACCCCGACGAGAAACGCCGCCCACCCCTCGCGAGTGAACCCGAGCACCGAACCGAGCGGGTTCTTCGAATCCCGGACCCAGACTCGCCCCCGACTGCCGGCGGCCTGGACACAGTCCCACTCCACCCCGTCTGCACTAAAGCTGCTTTTGCGCCAGGCAGCCGCGGTGGGGGGCGGCGGCACCTCGACCATGCCGTACTCCTTCTTCTGCGGGGACGGCACGCCTCTGCGCTGTCGGTGACACCGCTGTCAGGCGCCATAAAACGCTCATTCGGAGACAGTACGGACAGGACCGGCGGCAGCGGTGCATGTCAGACAGCTAGTCCGCGCCCTTGACCTGCCCTGGAACACTTTTGTAACGATCACATTATAGCCAGGTGAAGCGTCTGAACGGATGCAGAATTTCCCGGCCGAGCCGCTGACGAGAAGATTCAACCCCTGAAGGTGGCAGGGAGGTAACGGGCGAACTACAAGCCAGCACTCCAGCATCCAGCAGAAAGAGATCACCGGCCCGCCAGTTGGCAGTTCGACAACCACCAGCCTGCTCTCTCTGGACCAAGTCCATGCAGTTCAGGGTGTCTCACGAGGTGACACATGGCATTTTGACATCTTTTCTTACGCTGGTTGCAGTCAGCATGCTATCGTTACGTCGACCATCATGATGCCACCCCCTAAACGACAGGGAGCACGAGAGCGATGAGCACAGAGGCAGGTGTCACAGGCGGGGAAGAAGCCGGAATGATCAGAATGCAAGATCCGACGGTGCAGCGCCATCGACTCCGCGACGAGCTCAGGAGAGCACGTGACGCCGCCGATCTCAGACAGGCCGACGTCGCCCACGCCATGGAGTGGTCGGCGTCCAAGCTCATCCGCATCGAGCGTGGAGATGTCAGCATCTCGACCAACGACCTGAAGGCCCTGCTCAGCTACTACGGCGTGCGAGACAAAGGGAAGATCAACGGACTGCTCGAGCTTGCCAGGTCGGCCAGAAGGGCCTCTTTCTACGAGCAGTACTCGGATCAGATGAAGGCCGGCTTCAAGGAGTACCTGGCGTACGAGGCATCGGCTGCGGTCACCCGCCAGTACCAGCCCGTCCTGATTCCCGGGTTGCTTCAGACCGAGGAGTACGCCCGGGGACTGTTCGCGGGATACCACAGAGACGATCCCGATGCCGCGGACAAGGGCTGGGCCGTCCGGGAGCACCGCCAGCAGGTACATGAGTGGGGGCGGCCCCCGGAGATGCTCTTCGTGCTGGACGAGGCCGCGCTGCGGCGCCCCGTCGGCCGGGCGCACACGATGCTCAAGCAACTGGCGCGGCTCAAGGAGTTCGCCGCGAAGCCACACATCAGCATCCAGATCATGCCGTTCGCCCGTGGCGCCCACCCAGGCCTGGAGGGGAGCTTCATCCTGCTGGAGTTCGCCGATCCGAACCTGCCCAACCTGCTGTACCGGGACGGCACCGTCATCCGCGATAACCAGATCGAGCGGTATACCGAGAGATTCGTCCGTTTACAGGAGATGGCCCTGTCACTGGACGAGAGCGTCGAATTCCTCAATGTGCTGATCGAAGAGATGACCTCGTCCGCCAACCTAGCGAATGGCGCAGAGAAGGAGGCCACCTGAACTACCAGCAGCTAGCTCATCGTCAAGAATTCACCCAAATGATGAGCGTTGTTAAGAAAGCTGGGGCCGGTGCTCCACACATCGACCCCAGCGGCATCCAATCCCCTCCCAGCCATAGGAGCAGATCAGATGGGGTATCACTGTACCAACGAGCGCGCTGGATGGCCCGCTTCTTCCCGCGTGTCCCTCCAGACGAGCTATCAGGTGTGCCGCCGGTATACCCACGGTGGCAGCGGCAGCGCCGCAGGATAGCGTCGCTGCCAATCAG
>DATEMN010000591.1:0-3031 GCA_035275565.1 Pseudonocardiaceae bacterium
CCGCAAGGTTGGGGGCTCTTCAAGGCCGGCCAACCCCCCGGTTGGCCGGCCTTGGAGAGCGCCCAACTCGCGCAGCAGCGCCACCCCGTCGGAGACCTGCCGGCGATCCGGTGGGTCGATGAACCCGAAAGCTGCTACGTCGCCCAGGTCCAGCGCCGCCATCTGCAGGATCACCGACGCGAGATGAGTGCGCAGAATCTCCGGATCGGTGAACTCCGGCCGCGCCTGGAAATCTTCCGCCGAGTACAGCCGGATGCAGATGCCGTCAGTGGTACGCCCGCACCGGCCGGCGCGCTGGATGGCCGAGGCCTGCGACACGGGCTCGATCGGCAGCCGCTGCACCTTCAGCCGGCGGCTGTAGCGGGAGATCCGGGCGGTGCCGGGGTCGATCACGTACCGGATTCCCGGCACGGTCAGTGACGTCTCGGCGACATTGGTGGCCAGCACGATCCGGCGGACCCGGTGCGGCTGGAAGACCCGGTGCTGCTCGGCCGCCGACAGCCGTGCGTACAACGGCAGGATCTCGGTGTCAGCCAGCTTCAGCGCGGCCAACGCATCACGGGTGTCCCGGATCTCCCGCTCGCCGGACAGGAAGACCAGCACGTCGCCGGGTCCCTCGGCGCGCAACTCCTGGATGGCGTCGCAGATCGCCTGGGTCTGGTCGCGGTCGTCTGCCAAGTCCACCCCGTACGGACGGTGGCGAACCTCCACCGGGTAGCTGCGGCCGGAGACCTCGACCACCGGCGCACCGTCGAAGTGCCGGGAGAACCGGTCAGGGTCGATGGTCGCCGACGTGATGATCACCTTGAGGTCGGGGCGGCGGGGCAGCAGCTGCTTGAGGTAGCCCAGCACGAAATCGATGTTCAGGGAGCGCTCGTGCGCCTCGTCGATGATCAGCGTGTCGTACTGCCGCAACAACCGATCGGACTGGATCTCAGCCAGCAGGATACCGTCGGTCATGATCTTGACCAGGGTGTCATCGGAGGCGCGCTCAGTAAACCGCACCTTCCAGCCGACCACCCCACCTACCGGGACGTCCAACTCCTCGGCGATGCGCTCGGCCACCGTGCGCGCCGCCAGCCGGCGCGGCTGGGTATGCCCGATCGTGGCGCTGATCCCCCGGCCCAGCTCCAGGCAGATCTTAGGGATCTGGGTAGTCTTCCCGGACCCGGTCTCGCCGGCGACGATCACCACCTGGTGATCCCGGATCGTCGCAGCGATCTCGTCCTTACGCTGGCTCACCGGCAGAGCCGGCGGGTAACGGATCGGCGGGACGGCGGCCTGCCGGCGGGCGACCCGGCCAGTCGATGATTCACGCACGAGTGGCGATCCTCTCATGCCGGTAACGGCGTTGCGCGGTATTCGTCCTCGTCGCGCACCCTAGAGCACTAGTTACTGGTGAGTCACAAATCGATACAGTGCTTGGTGTGCAGTTGGCCTACGATCGGTGCGGCGCGGGGCCGCCGCTGGTTCTGCTGCACGGGGCTGGGCACCGGCGGCAGGGATGGCTTCCCGTCGTCGATCTGTTGGCCAAGCATCGCGAGGTGATCTCTCTCGACTTTCCGGGCTTTGGCGAGTCCCCGCCGCTCCCGGATCACCTGACCTACGAGCTGGACAGCGCAGTGAGCGTACTGGCTGAGTTCTTCGCGGACTTGGGGCTGGACCGGCCGCACGTGGCTGGAAACTCGATGGGTGGCCTGGTGTCCCTCGTGCTGGCCCAGCGAGGAATGGTCCGCAGCGCGACGGCGCTGTCACCGGCGGGACTGTGGACCCCGTGGGGACGGCGTGTGTCACTGGGCATGGTGCGGCAGGTGCATCGCACCGCGCTATATATGCCCCCGAAGCTCGCGACCCGGTTGGCCCAGACTGCGGCCGGGCGCACACTCATGTGCGGCGTCCTTTTTGCTCGTCCGGACCGGCTCGAGCCGCAGGTGCTGCTCGATGACATGCGGGCGATGGTCAGCGCGGTCGGCTTCGGCCCCACCCTCGCCACCGGGTCCAAGATTATTTTTATTGGCCGGGTGCCCGACGTGCCGGTGACCATCGCCTGGGGAACTCGGGACTTCCTCTTCCGGCGGCCCCGGGCCGAATCGGTCATGCGCCTGATTCCCCACGCCCGGCTACTGCGGCTGCCCGGCTGCGGGCACGTGCCGATGAACGACAATCCCGACCTGGTGGCCCACGTTCTGCTCACCGGCAGCGACCCGGATCAACGAGTATCGAGCACGAGGTAGCCCTCCGCCAGCCGACCTTCCGCCAGCCCAGCCGCCCGGGCCTGCAGCGAACCCCAGCCGCGCATCTGCTCCTCCAGGTCCGTCATGCGCGAGGTCTGGCTCGGGTGCGCGCGCAGTGCGGCGATCTTGCGGTCGAAGGTGTCAGTGATGTCGACATAGTGATCGGCCCGGTCGTCGGCGCTGACTATCCAGACCTCGGGCACGGTGTGCGCTTCCAGGCCCTCCTCGGCAAGCAGTTCGGGATGCGCGAACGGGTTGCGGGCATCGGGATAGACCGCGCACAGCGCGGCCTCCCCGGCCGCCTGGTGATCGGGGTGACTGCGGTAGAGGCTGCGCAGGTCCCGCTGCGGGGACGGAATCACCATCCGATCCGGGCGGGTCCGGCGGATGGCACGGGTAATGTCGCGCCGCAGCTCGAAGCTCACCACCAGCCTGCCGTCGGGATAACCGAGGAACTCGACGTCGGCAACACCCAGCGTGGCGGCCGCCTTACGCTGCTCGTCCTGCCGGATACCGCCGATCGCCGAGCGGGGCACCTCAGGATCGAAACCACCAGCGTCTCCGTCGGTCACAATGCAGTAGAACACCTCAAGGCCCGCGTCGGTCCAGGCCGCGATCGTGCCGCCGGAGCCGAAGTCCACGTCGTCAGGATGCGCCGCCACGATCAGAACCCGCTGCACTGGGTCCTTGTGCACTGGAACTCGCTCTTCCGCCACGGCACCCCACCTATCGTCGATGTAGTTGGTAGCTCTTCAAGGCCACCTCCCCCGGGGGAGGTGGCCTTGAAGAGCTACCAA
>DATEMN010000592.1:0-32387 GCA_035275565.1 Pseudonocardiaceae bacterium
GCGCTCTGCGGGTGACTACCCCACCAGCCACGCCCTGGCCCGACACACCTATCACCGACAGCAGCACACCCTCGGCGAGCAACACCCGAGCACGATCACCGCCGCGGCCCACCTCGCTGCCACGCTGCGGGCGTTGGGGGACTATGCGGGTGCGCGCACCCTGCACGAGGACGTGCTGACTCGGAGCCGCCGGATCCTGGGTGAGGATCACCCGGACACGATCAGCGCCGCGGCCAACCTCGCCACCACATTGCGGGCGATCGGGGACTAACTAGGGCGCGCGCACCATCGAAGAGGACGAAGTAAGACGATCAGACGACCCGACAGAAATCTCAATTTCCGTCAGCTCCGGGGGACGCCGCGCGAGAGCAGATCAGCCGAGGCGCTCGGCCTCCGGATGGGAGTGCCTTCGCCCCCTTCGCGCCTTGGACCGAACTGGGAGGGGCGTAGCCGCTGGTCAGCGCGATGTGCGCATTGTCCTGTAAATCCGTCGGCTGATGCCTTCCAAGGTTCGAATCCTTGACCCGCCACACCAGCATGAACGGCCCCTGACCTGGATTTACGCGGTCAGGGGCCGATCTTTCGTGTGTCCGGTGGTGTCTGGCTCTGACCGGGCGTCTACGGGGGTTGTGCCAAATACGTGCCGAAGCTCCGGAAGCCCCGCACAGCCGCCACATCCCCGTCCAGCAATGCTGACGCGCGCTGGAGGCGTTGGCGAGGAGCACCGCGCTCCCGGGCCGGGGGAGGGACTCCAGGGGCTGATACCGGAGGGTTACTTACCCCCTGCCCCTGCTTGCGGTCCGTCTGATGGCTGCGCATCGGGACCAGGTAGAGCTGGTCGCCCGGTACGTCCTGCTCGACGGCGCCCTTGTTCCCACAGTCTCGGCAGGCTGTGTGCTAGAGACAGAGTAAGTTGTCGGAAGAACTTACCCTGAAGAGGGTAAAACGATACAAGGCAGTTGGGAGTTACGGATTGGTGTCAGATATAGCTCAGGCAATTGGAGCGTGCGGGGTAATCGTATCGTTAATGTTGTTGGCATGGCAGACGAAGAAGCTGGGAAGGCAGATTGAGATTAGCAACCTGCAAGGTAGGTATCAGACGCTACATGATGCGAACGCGCGCTACGATCATGCTCTTGGCCTGATATTTGCCCATCCCGAATTAAGACCGTACTTCTACGAACGACAGTCATGCCGAAAAGATGACCCTAATAGGCCAAGGGCGCTTATTGTTGCGGAAATAATTGCAGACGCAATTGATCACGCCGTGAGAGTGGCGAGTCAATTCCCAGACGAGACCCATAAATCTGGCTGGAAGAACAATGCGCTCACTATGTCAAAACAACCAATATTTATTGAGGTGTTAATGGAATTTCCTGACTACTTTCCAAACTTGCTTGCGACTCTGCCTGAACGTGCGACTCTAGCCGAAAAACGTAGTTCTCGTCCTGATCCCAAGGAGTGAAGCCAACATCGTTAGGATCGGCATGACTACTCGTTTGCAAGTCCCGAGCGAACTGTGTTGCGACGTGTGTTCGAGAGTGCCTGCCTCGAACGAGGCTTAGGGTGAGACCTAGGCCGATCACCAGGTAGCACCCCGCGCGCAGACTGCTCGACGGAGAGCACCTAGTGGGTGGCAGGGGCTCAGTTTGGCGCTCAGTTCAGCACCGTTCGGGCCACTCCCATCGTTGCTCGCGTCTCGGCTGACCTGGGCCCGGCGACCCTGTGTACTTCACTGGACGCAGGCGAGTGGAATTGGAAATCGTGTCGCGGCAACGCGGTCGAGAAGCGTTATCCAGAACTGGTCCAGTTGAGTCGGTAGAACTGATCCGAGGTCGACACCTGGGCAAGGTCTATTTATTACGAGACACTAGGCGCAGTACACCGAGACCACCATCAACGACACCGTGACTTCGGGATCGGAAACGACTTGGCGGTACCCTGGCAAAGTCGGCTGTGACGAAGCGCCTTGTCCTGATGTCACTGTTGGTGAGGTATGGGGAAAGACTGTCGGAGTGCGCGGATGTGCCGTGGACGGCAACTTCTGGTCCTCAGTTGCCGTCCACGGCACATCCACAACGGATCCATACCTTCCCCCTGGGGCAGGAGGGGCTGATGTGACAAGCTCGCACCTTGAGGGTGCGTGGCATGGGGGCGGGTCGCCTATCTTGCCCGACGATCCGCTGCTCGATCGGGCGGTCATGGAGAATGCCTTCCGTTGGCTCAGCGACCGGGTGGACCGCCGTGGCGTTGCCGGGATCTCTACGTCTTCGGCCGCCGAGGATGCGCAATCGGCTGCACACGACTCTAAATCCGTCGTCTGTCGGCCGGCATCAGGAACCAGTGTCGATTAACGCACGTGATCCGCACGTGGTCGACAGGGCCGTCCGTGCTTTCTAGTCGGTCGGCTCGTTGCAGGGTGGCGGTCATGGAGCATTCGGGACATGTCACAATGTCAAGGTACTGATCGGCGCTGACCGTGATGTCGTGAATCGTCTTGTTGTCTATCTGCGTCGGAATGTGGATGGTCATGGGATTCCTTTCTGCGGTGCGCAGGATCCTGAGCGTGCTTTGATGGTTGACGTGGTGAAGAGCTTCGGCGGCTGGTGGCTGATACCTGCGCTGTGAACGTCACAATGCCGCGGTAAGCGCGACAGCCAGGCAGCTCGCTTGCTGCGGGTGCGCTGTGTGAGCGGAGGCTCGCAAGGAGTGTGGCATCTTGGTCACTCCGGTTTCGGCGGCTACGAGCCTGGCGAGGGGACTGACCTGGCGACAGTCGAGCCGGTGGCCGTCATCCTGTCGACCGATCGGGTGGTCCAGCGCCACCGGTGACTGCTGAGGGGTCGTTCGGGGCACCCTGGCATGACTCGATCGACAAACCGGTGCTCCGGCTGGCAGGGCTTGCAGCTGGGAGGACTCGCACGCGCAGCGATCCTGCAGTCGACATGCGGGGTGTGGGGCCTTGCGATTATTTTCTTCGAGAGGAGTCCGATGAAGATCGACAACATTATCACGAACCCGGCGCCGGCCGGCCAGCTCATCATCATCCAAGGTGACGGGTTGGGGGCTGCGGAGCAGCTCCGCTTCGGCGACGAGCCAGTCCCATTCAAGGTCAACAGTACTGGCGGCATCGAGACGACCGTTCCTGATGGTTCGGGCACGGTCGAGGTAGCCGTCGAGGAGAAGGACGGCACTAAGAGCAACAGCGTCAGTTTCACCTACCTCGAAGTGAGCTGACACAACATAGCCCGCTCAGCCTGTGGCCGGTGACTACCTGTGAGCTCGACGCTGCGGACGTCTCCGGTACGGCGGGACGTCCGCAGCGTCGAGCCCACGGCCCCACCACCAGCAGCGGAGTGCGCCACAACGGCCGTTCCCGGTGAGCCGCACGCACCAGCACCGCCAGATCACGCTGTTGCCACAAGGCTCCAGGTGGCGGGCAACAGCCGAAGGGCCGTGTACTGAAGAGAACAGGCGTGCTGTCATCGCGGGCACAGCGGCAACGCCGCTCGTGCGGCATCGTCTTCCGCAGGTGATCGACCAGAAATAGGCCCACTGAGGTTGAGGCAGAATCCACGTCTCCGCCGAAGGTAACCTTTGCTCGGTTTATTTTCGTGACGATCGCTCCAGAGCAACTTCGACAGCTCAGGGGACTGCGATGACGACGGCAACCGCTATCAATACCAGCTACGAGCGTGCCGACGCCACGAGTAGTGTGGCCGACCTTTTACTGGGGATCGGCGATGGAGATCCGGCGGCTTGGGACGAAATTATCCGACGGTACGGCAAGCTGGTGTCCGCGACGGTGCGATCGTTTCGGTTGCAGGAGGCCGACGCACTTGACGCGGAGCAGATGACCTGGCTGCGGCTCAGCGAAAACTCGCATCGGGTGCGCTCCCCGGAGCGGTTGTCCGGGTGGTTGGCGACCACCGCCCGCCACGAATGCCTGCGCATCATGCGCCAGACCAAGCCTGCCTCAGATGCCATGGGAATGGTGCTTGATACTGTTGCCGATCCCTCGGCGGGTCCCGAGCAGCGCGTCATCGACGCCGACACCAAACAGACCCTGTGGAAGCTCGTTGGTGAGTTGTCACCTCGCCGTCGAACTCTGCTGCGGGCGCTGTTCAGCGACAATCCTCGCCCTTACGCCGAGGTCGCCCGCGCCGCGGGGATCCCGTCCGGGGGGATCGGGCCCACCCGAGCGCGGGCTCTGGAGCAGCTGCGGCGCAGGATCGATGAACTCGAGCTGGGACTGGGGGTCCGGGGATGACGACCAGCCAAGAATCCCGAAGTGGTGTCCGGGGCTCACGCTTGGCTTCGTTTCTGTAGGGCTTCCAGATCGCGGAGCACTATGGTGCGCCCTTCTATCGCGATGAGGCCACGCGTGGCGAGTGACTGCAGGGCGCGGTTCACCGCTGGCCGCGAGGCACCGATCATTCCGGCGAGGTCGGTTTGGGTCAGACCGCCATCGAGAACGACGCCGTGCACGTGGCCGTCTTTTGTGGAGAGCTGCAGAAGAAGTTTCACCAACCGGCCCCCGAGATCGAGGAACGCTAAGTCGCCCGCCTTTTCCGTGAGCTTTCGAACGAGCTTGCCGATTAATTTGAGGAACTCGTCTGCCAGTCCGGGATTGGAGCTCATCAGCTCTACCAGTTGCCTCCTTGGCAACAGGTAGAGCGACGTGGACTTCAACGTAACCACAGATGCGGAGCGTGGTGCTCCGTCGAGCAGTGCCAGCTCACCGAAGATTTCCCCAGGACCGAGGATGTTCAGCACCATCTCGTCGCCACGCTCTGACGTGAAAACGACCTTCACCAGCCCGTCGATCACAGCATAAAGATGATCTCCGGAGTCACCCTGATGGCAGATGATCTGTCCAGGAACGTAGATCCGGGATAACCCGGCGCGGGCGGCCGCCGAAATACCCTCCTGGCTGAGTGCTCGGAACAGCGGGACCTCGGCCAGCACATCAACGGACAGCGGACCGTGTACGGCCATGAGGGCAGTCTAGCCGCGAGGTGTGCAGGCCGGGCGCGGGGCGTCACAGACGGTCACTGCTGCTGTCCGGCCTATCAGGGCAAGGGCTCGCCCAGCTCGTTGATCGCGACCCAGAACGGGATCGAGACAGTGCCGTCAGCGGAATGCAGACGGCCTTCGTAGAGATCGCTCGGCACCGGGGGGCACTTTATCTCGACCGTGACACTGGTCGCCTCACTGGAGGGCTCCTCGGGTTGAATGTGAATAGTGGTGCTCGAGATGCGTTGGGCTTGCAGCTGGCCCACCAGGTCTGATGCCGTGAGCTTGACGTTCACATTCGGGGGAATGCTGACCGGTACGCTCATCGTTCGGGGCGGTGGTGGCGTGCCGGGACTCGGGTAGGACATGAGCGCGAGGTTGTCCGACAGCACACCTACCGACTTGATGGTGTTCCTGACGCAGATGCGTAGGAGATTCACCTGCGCCGACGCGAGGTCTTTCAGCCCGTAGTCGCCGGACGAGAGTTGGTCAGCCTCGTTCTTAGCGAAGTCCGAGATGTCTTCCCACCATATCTTGGCCGCATCCGCGGCCTGTTCCACTGCCTCGGACAGCGGCGATTGGGGTGGTGGCGGGCCAGTCGGAGGGTCGGGGGCGCTCATGGGCTGCCGTCCTTTTGTCCGGTGAGTATCCTCACGATCTCCAGCGTGCCCAGGGCATATTCGAGCTGTCTTTGCAGCGTTCGTGATCCGTCCCTGATCCCGCGAACCGCTACCTGTCCCACGTCGCCCACTAAGTCGTCCATGCTGTAGGTCCCGCACCGTAGCTTGTTCATGGCTTTGTCGAGTTGCGCCTGCGTGTCGGCCGCGGTCTCCCAGAGATTGGTCTCGCAACGGTCGAGTACCTGCTGCAACCCGACATCGATGCCGGCCTGAGTCTGAGGCTCAGGGGGCGTCTCAGCGGCCACCGTGAAGGTGCTGGGTATTGTGTCCGCGCAGGCGGTGAACCAGCTGATCGCGTAGTCGAGCCACCCGAGCGCGCAGGCTGACTGTCCGAGGGTTTGGCCGCCGCCGGGGATGAAGTTGTCATCGAAGAGCAGGTACTTCAGTGTCGTCACCTCGTACCTGTCGGGTAGCCGGTCAATCTGGATATAGCCCTCATCGATCTTCAAGACGGTTCTGTCATTCGCCCGCCGTGGCTGCAGCTCGTAGCGGAGGATGAGCTGGTGTTCCGAGAGGTCCCACGTGAAGATCAAAAAGGTGTCGGGAAACCAGCCGACGGGGCATGTTCCGACCCGTTCCTCGTAGACGCCGCGCCAGTGCGTGGTGCCGGTTGCCAGGTCCCCACCGGTGGCGCCGGGGCAGTAGAGATCCCGATCAGACCTCGGTGTCAGCTCGCAGAAGAAGTTGTTGCAGTGTTTCCAGTTCTGCGGAAGGATGGCGCGGGCGATCTGATCGAGGGTCTTCGGGTTCCGCACGACATGGGTGGTCTTGACTCGCGACACTACCTCGTTGCCCACTGAGCGCAGCTCACGCTCGCACCACGCCTGCGACGTGTCCGCCAGCTCCCTGAGAAGAAGCGGGCCGACCTGCTGGTTCACCTGCGCCCAGCGCTCTTTCCTCGGCAGAGCGGCCGCACTCTCGAGCGCGGCGGTGACTGGTTCCTCGACATCGCTGAACCGTGGGGTGGGATCGACCAGCAGCTGCACGACCGGGCGGAGCGGGTCGGAGAGTTCCAATGGCCGGGGAGCGCCGTGGATCACATCCATCGCGGCGAGAGCCAGTTGCAGCCTGGGGATGGGGGGATACTGCGGATCCGCGTACTCCGCCGCCGCGTTCTCCGCTGCCGCCTGCAACTGGGTGTAAGCATTGAGCGGTTGGGCGAACCGGACATTTACGTACCGGAGCTCGTGCTCGAGCTGGGGGTTTAGTGCCGCATACGCGCCGAGCAACGCCACCCGGCTGGGGGACATGCCGTCGACTGGCTGCGGATCATCCTGCGCCATGCCGGGCTCCTTAGCGAGCGGATCTCGGCCACGAGGTTACCGGATGTCGCGTTCACCTCACCATACGAAGCGGGCCTCAGCGGGTCCGTTCCACCATGTAGTCGACCAGGTGGCGGATGATGTCGGCCTTCTCCGGCTGGATGGCCGACCGGAACGCCGCGGGGAAGGCCGCTGCGGCACCGTCGGCGATGCCCCGGGCGAAGTCCTGAGCGAAGGTGATGCTGCCGTACTTCACCAGCAGGCCGGCGAGCCAGTCCAGCTGGTCATCCGTGCGGGCGCGCTCCGGCCCGCTCATGAGGGCCATCAGCGCGTCGCGCAGCGGAGGTTCCGCCACCGAGAGGAGGTGGATCATCATCAGGGTGCGCTTGCCCTCGCGGAGGTCTCCCCGGACCTCCTTGCCGTAGACGGCCTGGCTACCGGTCAAGTTCAGCACGTCATCCGTGATCTGGAAGGCGGCGCCGAGGAACAGACCGAACCGGGAGAGGGCTTTCAGGTCGGCATCGCCCCAAGAACCGATCAGCGCCCCGATCCGCAGCGGCAGGATCGTCGTGTACCAGCAGGTCTTGGACAGAACCAGTTCCAGGTAGTCCTGCGGAGACACGTCGGTCACGCCGTCGCGGCGCCAGCCGAGTTCGAGCGCTTGGCCCTCCAGGGTGCGCCAGATCGCCGACGAGAACTCGTCCAGTATCCGCGCACTCAACCGCCGACCGAGCCGGCGGGTCGCGGTGCGGAGAACCTCGAAGCTCAGCACCGCCAGCGCATCTCCGGCGTTGAGGGCTAGTGGCAGGCCCTCGCGGTGGTGCAGCGTCGGGCTTCCCCGCCGCCAGGCACTGCCGTCTTGAATGTCGTCGTGCACGAGGAACGCACTGTGAGCGAGCTCGATCGCCGCTGCCGCGGCCAATGCCTCGTCTTCGGCACCGCCATAGGCGCTGCAGGTAGCGAGACACAGCGCCGCCCGCAGGCCCTTACCGATCCGGCGCGGGTAGTCGGCCATCGGCTCATACAGCCACTGGCGCGGCTCGCCGCGGGGAAGATGGCGTTCGATCTCCTCCGATGTCCGCTGCCGGTACCGGGAGAGGAGCTCCTCGGGCGCGGTGGTGGCCCGTGCGGAACCGTTCATGCCTCCGCCTCTCCGGCCAGCACCGTGACGCACAGCGGCAGGTACAGCTCAGGCACGTTGGAGGCCAGGATCACCGACACGTAGGTGTCCGGTGCGGTCGACGGGGGGACGCGAAGACGAACCTCGATTCCGCAGCTGCTGCGGGCCGGAAGTGGATCGAGTACCTGCGGGTCGAACCGGAGGGCGGCAGGCGCCAGCTCGCATCCGAGGTGGGACCGCAGCGGGGCGCAGTGCGGGCGGACCGCGGGAACGGCGGCGGGGGAGGTGTTGTGGACCCAGAACACCCCCGCCGTCTCCGCGCCTGGCGAGACCGCGTCCAACACCAGCGACGTCACGCCGGCCTGCGCCTCCGACCCCAGCAGGCGATTGATCAGAATGCTCAGCAGGCTCGACGTGTTGTCCAGAACACTGCCCACCACGTCGCCGGCGAGCGTCGCATCGGCCCGGAATTGACGCAGTAGCTGGTTCAGGTCCCCGTTTGGCAGACGGGTACCGCCAGCGCCGCCGTTAAGCCGGTCGCCGGAGGCCAGCAGCTGATCCGCGAGATCCTCGACGACGCGGCGGCCCAACCCCTGCGCATCGACCATGGCCCGCACGTTCTCCACCGGGTCGAACGCGTCGGCCCACCACGAGCCGTTCGTTGATCGATCGTGGTCGTTGTGCTCAACCATGAGAGCTCCCCCGAGACTGCTCCGCGGGTGCGACGAGAAGGTTCACGATCCACTCCCAGGGACCGGGCACCTGACCGGAACCACGTAGAGTGGATACCATGCCACACACCGCAAGGCCCCCATCATGACGTTCGGATGGGCGACGTTCGGATGGGTGCAACCGCAAACGGGGGACAATTGGATTGTACTGTTAGCGCACGGATGGTGGGGTAGGCACCATGCCGATGGAGGTGACCGCAGCCAGACAGCCCCGTGAGCCGAGCCAGCGTCGGCACCTCACGGTCATGTTCTGTGATGTGGTAGGAGCGACACATTTATCGCGGGAAAGAGACGTCGAGGCATATTACTCGATACTGAGCTCTTATTACGATGCGTGCCGGCCGGTGGTGCAGCGCCACGGTGGGCTCATCGCGCAACATCAGGGCGACGGGATCTACGTGTGGTTCGGCTACCCGGTTCCCCGCGGCGACGACGCCGATCACGCGGTGCGCGCTGGATTAGACCTGCTCGTGGTGCTTCGGCGGCTTTCCGCCAGGCTGGAGACCGAGATCGGCGAGCCGCTGGCGGTACGCATCGCCGTGCACGCCGGTGAGGTGCTCGTCGCCTCGGTTGTCCATGAGCATGCCCCCTTGGCGTTCGGGCACACCCCCAATCTTGCGGCCAAGCTGCAACATGCGGCCCGGCCGGGCACGTTGGTTGTCAGCGGCGAGGTTCTGCAGCTGGTCAAGGACACCTTCGAGGTAGCAGCTCGCCAGCCCGCCATCCTGGCTGACGGCTCGGTCGTGCCGGTGTATGAGATCGTGAAGGAAAGGCACCCAGAAGGGCGGGTCGGCCGCACCTGGCGGACGCCGATGGTCGGGCGCGGCCCTGAGCGGGACCGCCTCCACCGCGCGTGGATGTCGGTACAGGCAGGCGAGGGTGCCGTCATCGCACTCGTGGGGGGTCGGGGAATCGGAAAGACGCGCCTGGCCTCGACGGTGTTGGCTGCGGCTGAGTCCGATTGCGCGAACGTGCTCGACTGCGCCTGCAATCACCTGGAGTCGAGCACGGCCTACCGGCCTTTTCGCACGTTGCTCGCCCAAGCAGTCGGCATCAAACCCGGTGATCCACCCACCGTCGCCGCCGCGCTGCTGGCGGATCACCTTCTCGACCGGTTGGACATGGACCGGCGGGCGTTGGCCTTGTTCGGTGCCGTCCTCGGTCTCCCCCCGGAAACGGTGGGTCCGGCACCGAACCTCGACCCGTCCAAGCTGGCCGAGGTCACCGCCGCGCTCCTGGCGGAGTGGATGACACGTCTCGCGGTGGCGACTCCCACGGTGCTCCTGGTCGACGACATCACGGATGCCGACCCGTCCAGCCTGACCGTGCTCGCCCAGCTCGCCGCCGTCCCGCCGCCGCGGTTGCTGCTGGTCTTCACCGCCCGCTCGGATGTCGCCCCGCCACCGTTCCTGGCCGGTAGCACGATCGAGATCATCGAGGTGACGCCGCTCACCGGCGAGGTCTGCGAAGCGCTGGTCGACGCGGTCACCGTGGAGTCGCCGCTTGCGCTCCCCGCCCGGCAGCGCGTCCTGGCCCAGGGCGAGGGAATCCCGCTGTTCCTCGAGGAGTTGGCCCGCGCCGCGCAGGAGGGCGTCGACGAGCCAGGCATGCCGATCACGCTCACCGGGCGGTTGCAGGCTCGGCTGGTTGCGCCGGGCATCGACCGCGAGGTCGCCGGCGCTCTCGCGGTGGCCAGTCGCGATCTCGACGAGTCGGTGCTGGCGTCGGTCCTCGGAACGGATCCGAAGGAGCTCCGGGAACGACTCGGCGGTCTGCTTTCCAGCGATCTGGTCGTGGACACGAGGGGTCGCGGTTCCAGTTACCGGTTCCGCCACGGTCTGATCGCTGAGGCCGCCTACGGCCTGCTGCTTCGGGAGCATCGAACCCGTCTGCACGCCAGCCTCGCGGATGCCCTGGCGCAGTGGCATGCGTCAGGCCACCCGGTCGACTGGAACGTCGTGGGTCATCACCTGAAGCGGGGCAGACGGCCCCTGGACGCGTACGAGGCGATCCTCACCGGCGCGAACGAGGCCAGGCGTACCGGCGCCTTCCGCGAAGCACTCCAGGGTTACCGCGATGCCCTCAAGATCATTGAGGACATCGACGATCCGGGTATGCGTGACCTCTTGGAGATCCGCTGCCGATTCCAGAAAGCGCTGACCGCCATCGCTGCCAACGGGCTCGGAACCGATGAAGCGGTCGTGGACTTCAACCGTTGCGATGCGCTGTGCCGCAAGCTGGGGTCCAGGCCGGAGCATCTCTCAGTCATCAGCGGCATGTTCACGTACCACGTCACCCGCGGAGACATCGCTGCTGGGCGACGGTTCGCCGAGGACTTTCAATCCTGGGTCGAGAGTGGTGATGCGTACTTCCAGGCTGAGAGCATGTCCGGCTTCGCCTGCCTCAGCTTCTTCGAAGGTGACTACAATCGAGCAGGCGAGTTGTTCGGCCTGGTGATGGACCAGTTGCAAGCGCGTCCGTTCAACGAACAAGCCGAACAGAACTGGCTTTTGCCATACGATCGAACCGTCGCCATGCTGTCCTTTCTCGCTGTTGTGCGCTGGATTACCGGGCGACCCCGCGAGGGGTATGAAGCGGGCGAACAGGCAATCGCACGAGCGGCGGCGTTGGGTTTTCCCGAAGGGCCGTTCAGCATGGCCCTCGCCAAGAGCTACTTGATCTGGATAGCCGCCCTCGGAGGGCATCACGAAACTGCGGCCCGCCTTGCCGGTGACGTGCGGGACATCGGGCAGCGGCATGGGTTCGTCTTCTGGGAGAGCACCGGCGAGATCTATTTGGCCCTCGCCCAATACCAGATCAGTGGGCGAGCTGACGCCGTAGAAACGGTCGAGCTGCATACCCCCGTCTGGGAGCTAAGCGGGGGCCGCGCATTTCTGCCGTATGTTCTGACTGCGGAAGCGGACATGCGAGCGGACATGGGCCAACATGCCGAAGCGTTGGCCGGATTCGCAGCGGCTGGAAAGTTGATCCAGGAGACCGGACTGTACTTCTACGAAGCCGAGCGGCTCCGCCTGCTGGCTCGGGCGTTGCACTCCGCGGGCCAGGAGTCGTCGGCAACCCTGCGCCAGGCGTGGGAGCTGGCGCATCGGCAGGGTGCACTGCTGTTCGAGCTGCGAGCCGCGCTTGAGCTCACGCGGCTTTCCGAGGACCCCCAGTGGCCGATGCGGCTGGCCGCGGTCCTACAGCGCATCCCGCCGGGGGCCGGGTATCCCGAGGTTGACGAGGCACAGGTGGTTCTCGCGCAAGCTGCGAGCCGCGCATGACGGGCACCCCTCGCGTGGTGATCCTCGGGGGTGGCATGGCTGGTCTCGCCGCGGCATGGCGGCTGTCCGAGCCTGGCTGGGGTCAGCAATTCTCCGCCATCACCGTGCTCGAGCGCGGTCATCGCCTCGGCGGGAAAGGAGCGTCGAGCCGGGGTTGCCACGGCCGCATTGAGGAACACGGCCTGCATGTGTGGTTGGGCCACTACGACAATGCTTTCCGGGTTATTCGCGAGTGCTACGCGGAGCTCGATCGACAACGGTCCGATCCACATTGCCCGATCCGCACCTGGCGCGACGCTTTCTTCCCGGCCGGTCAACTCGGGCTGTTTGATCGGGGCCCGAGCGGTTGGGTGCCGTGGGTGGCGACGTTCTCGAGCAATCCGCTGCTGCCCGGTGCTCCGGGAGTCGATGGACGAGCCCCTTCCCTCGCCGAACTGGTGGCGCGCAGCGGACTGCTCCTCCGCGATTTCTACGCCTCACTCGATGTCAGCGCGACCCTGGCGCCCGCGGTCACGCTGTCTCTCTCGCCGTCTCCGCCGTCGACGTCACCATATGGTGTCGCATTCCGAGCTCTTGCCGATACGTTGCTGGCGGTGAGCCGGCAATTGCTCCTCCTGGCAGGTCAGGGAACTCGATTGCTCGCGGGTCCCGCGGCTGCGGCGGCGATCGACGCCACCTTTGCTCCGTTGCTCTCACGTCTGGCACCCGTGATGGGCAGAAACATGAACGCTCGCCGACTCCATGCGCTGATCGACCTCGTCCGGGGCACACTGAGCGGGATGGCTGCGGATGGTCTGGGCGCCGACCGGGACGCCTACGATGCCATCAATCATCTCGACCTCCGTGACTGGCTCAGGAAGCACGGTGCGCAACCGTCGACCCTCCAGTCCGCGATCGTGCGCGGCCAGTATGATCTCGCGTTCTCCTATGAGCACGGCGATCCTTCCCGCCCTCAGTTCGCTGCCGGGTGGGCCGTGTTCGGGTCGACCAAGCTCTGGTTCGACTATAAGGGTGCCTTTTTCTGGAAAATGCGGGCGGGGATGGGTGATGTCGTCTTTGCGCCGCTTTACCAGGCACTCCTGGCGCGAGGCGTACAGTTCCAGTTTTTCAGTTCAGTTGAGCAGCTCGTGCCGTCGGCAGACGGGTCGGGCATCAAGTCCGTGGTCATCGACCGGTCAGCGCCCTTCGCGGCTGGGTCCGGGGTCGGGTCTGGGGAGTACCAGCCCCTGGTGACAGTGAAAGGATTACCCTGCTTCCCGTCCGAACCGGATCATGGCCAGCACAGTGTCCAACGCCAGGTGTTGACCTGCGGGGAGGACTTCGACCTGCTCGTCTTCGCGATCCCGCCAGGCATGGCCCGCCACATCTGCGGCCCACTCGCGGCCCAACGGCCTGAATGGCGGAACATGCTCGACCGGATCGGTACCGTGGCGACGCACGCCTTTCAGGTCTGGCTGAAGCCCGACGAACGCTCCCTCGGTTGGGCGCACCACGACACGACGATGAGCGCCTTTGTCAAGCCCTTCGACACCTGGGCGTCCATGTCCCACCTGCTTGAATTCGAGGATTGGGGTGATGTGGGGCCGCCCAGAACCGTCGGGTATTTCTGCGGCGCACTCCCCAAGGTTCCCGGAGCCGATGCCGCGGCCTGCACCCGGGACCAGGCGATCCGGTTCCTCCAGCACCACAGCCGGCGCTTCTGGCCCTACGCGGTCGATCCTGACACCCAGAACTTCCGGTGGGACCTCCTCTGCGCGGAGAGCGACGTCACCGGCCCGGACCGCTTCGACACCCAGTATTGGACCGCCAACACCGATCCCTCTGACCAGTACGTACAGTCCCTGCCGGACACTGATCAGTACCGACTGCGGCCGGATGGCAGTGGCTATCGCAACCTTGTCCTAGCCGGTGACTGGACGGACTGCGGGTACAACGCAGGAAACATCGAGGCAGCCGCAGTAAGCGGCTTGCAAGCCGCAAACACCCTCCTCGGCCGCCCCCGATGGAACCACATCAGCGGACTCTACCTCCGTTAGCATCCCCCCAACCGCCAGCCGTGAGTGGGAATGTGGTGGAAGATTGACCTATGACGACCCGTCGGCTGCTGCGTGGCGGCCTAGTCGCCGATGGCATCGGCCGGAAGACGCAGTTCGGTGACGTCCTGGTCGTGGACGCTGAGATCATCTCGGTCGGACCCGGTGTCGGAGACGGGATCGACGCCGAGATCATCGACCTCGTCCCCGGCAGCGTGGTCTGCCCTGGGTTCATCGACGCGCACGTCCACGCCGAGGGCCAGCTGGCCCTCGACGGGCTGCTGCCCGGCGCGCTCGCCCAGGGTGTGACGACTCTGGTCGTCGGCCAGGACGGCTCGTCGTGGCTCGGCGGATCGGCCGACACCGTCTCCTACCTCAATGACTACTTCGGGCCGGTCAACGGCCCCGCGCCCGCGGCGTGCGGGTGCAGCCTCGATGACTACGTACGCCTGGTCACCGGGCGTCTAGGCCACAACGTCGCGGTGCTCGCCTCGCAGGGCACCATCCGGCACGGACTGGCGGGGACGAGTGACCGACCGCTGAGTGACGCGGAGATCACGGCAGCCCGGCTGGCGGTCGAGCGCGCGCTGGAGCAGGGCGCGCTCGGGCTGTCCAGTGGATTGGACTACGTGCCCAGCCGATTCGGTGGCGTCGCCGAGATCGCCGCCACAGCGGCGCCACTGGCCGAGACCGGTCGCCCGTACGTCTCGCACCTGCGAGCGTATGGAGCAGGTATCCACGCCGGTCTCGCCGAGCTCGGGGAGGTCGGCCGCATCGCCGGTGTTCCGGTGCACGCCAGCCACCTGTGGGGTCCACCCGAGACCATCGACACGGCCCTGTCCGAGATCGCCTCCGACGGCGCGGGCGTGTCCTTCGACATGTACCCCTACGTGCGGTCCAGCACCATCCTCGCGATGCTCGTGTTGCCCGCGGAGGTCCAGAACGGTGGGATCCCGGCGACGCTTCGTCGGCTGAACGACCCGGACACCCGGGCCGCGCTGTTGGGCACCGAACGGTTCAGTGCCGAGCGCCTCTCGAACGTCGTGCTCGGTTCGCTGCCCGAGCGACTCGCCGACCACGCTGGCAGGACGATCGCCGAGGCCGCCGCGGACGCCGGAAAGCCGCCGGGGGAGTGGACGTTGGATCTCCTCATCGACGCCGCACTTCAGGTTGGCGCTCAGCTCGACCGGCCAGCGCTGACCGAGGCCGATCTACGGGCGATCGTCACCCACCCACGACACTGCGCTGGCTCCGACGGGATCTACGTCGGGCAGCGTCCGCATCCGCGAGCGTACGGGGCGTTCGCCCGGCTCGCCGGCTACTACGTCGACGGCAGCGGTGGTACCGACTATCAGCTGCTGGTGCGCCACCTGTCCACAAACGCCGCAGACACCTACCGGCTCGACCAGCGGGGCCGGCTCGCGCCCGGCAAAGCGGCGGACATCTGTGTGCTCGCGCCATCGGGGCTCATCGAGCGGTCCAGCGTCGACGACCCGTGCCAGCTCGCCGACGGCGCCGCGTTAGTGCTCGTGAACGGGGTGCCAGTGTGGGCCGACGGCGCACCGGTGCAGGGAGCCCGACCGGGAAGTGTCGTCACCTCCTGACCGATCGTCGCCTCAACGCTGGTCTCATCAGCCCCTCCAGTCCCAGCGGGGAGGTATGTAGTTCTGTTGCGGATGTGCCGGAGACGGCAACTTCGGACCGAAGTTGTCACCGGTGGCACGTCCTGACAACGCATCAGTCCTTTCCCAGATCTCACGGACAGTGATATCAGCATGGTCCAGTTGGGTCAGGAGACAAGTCTTTCGCTGTGGTCTCGGAGCAGGTTCAGTTCATTGTTTCACGAAGGCATCTGCAGGTCACGGCGCTCGATCATCTTGGCTCCTGCGTCGGCAGTATTGGGCGGAGCAGGGGATGGGGCAGGCCGCGCGGACCCCACTCCCGGGGGTAGCCCAGCGACACCTCCTCGAACGGCACCCCGTCGTGCACCGTGGAGCCGGGGATGTGCAGGTGGCCGTACACCACGGCGGCGGTGTTGAAGCGACGGTGCCACTCGGCGGTGAGCTTGGTCCCGCACCACTGGGCGAACTCCGGGTACCGCAACACCCGGGTTGGCTCGCGGATCAGCGGCCAGTGGTTGACCAGAACCAGCGGCATACCCGGATCGCAGGCGGTGAGCCGTCGTTCGGTCTCGGCGACCCTGGCCTGGCACCATGCTTCCCGGTTGGGATACGGATCTGGGTGTAACAGAACCTCGTCGGCGCAGACGATCCCGGTCTGATGCGCGTAGGCCAGCGATTGCTCCTTGGTGTGGGTGCCCTCGACCCGGAACGTGTAGTCGTAGAGCACAAACAGCGGCGCGATCCGGGCTGGGCCGCCGCGACCCCGCCAGAGCGGGTAGGGATCCTCCGGTGTGAGCACGCCCAGCATGCGGCAGAGGCTCACCAAGTGCCGGTAACGAGCCTGACCTCGCAGCGTGACGGGGTCTTTCGGTGTCGTCCACAGCTCATGATTGCCCGGCACCCAGATGACGGTGTGGAACCGATCACGCAATGTCCGCAGCGCCCATTCGACGTCGGAGACGAGGTCGGCCACGTCCCCGGCGACGATCAACCAGTCATCGTCTGACTCGGGTCGTAGTCCGGTTATGACCTCACGATTCTCGGGGTAGCCCACGTGCACATCGCTGATCCCCAGCAACCTCCCGACCGACGGCCGCAAACTCACCCCCCAACCCTACCCACCAACACCGCGCAGGTAGTACCCGAAGGCCAGCCCGCCGCGATTCGGAGCCGAATGGCGGTTCCGAGCGTCCCGTCGAGTGCGATTCGGAGCCGAATCGCGGTCGCAGGGACGAACCGGCTGTGCTGTTGGGTCGTTCTTGAGGCGGGGCGACGGCGGAAGGGTGTGGTGCGGGTGCCGAAACGCTTACTGGGGTGGGCGTTGACGGTGATCATGGTGCTTGCGTCAGGCATCACCGTCGGGTTCAGCTCAAGGGCGTACGGGCAGGTTCCGGTGTTGCCGCTGGTGTCGGCTCGGGTCGTCACACAACCCAGCGACGGAGCCACCGGTATCCTCCCGACCGCACCCGTGCGGGTTTCGGTCAGCAATGGTGAGTTCACTGTGGTATCGCTCACCAATCCTGAAGGCAAGGCGGTGGCCGGGGAGTTCTCGCCGGACAGGTCGAGTTGGGCAACCACTGAACCTCTGGGTTACGCCAAGACCTACACTTGGTCGGGTACCGCCACCGGAATCGACCGGCAACCTCGCGCGATCACTGGCTCGTTCCAGACGGTCATCCCCAAGCGCCTGATCAGCGGACGACTCAACGTCGCTGGCAACGCCACCTACGGCATCGCCATGCCGATCGCGTTGAACTTCAACTCTAAGGTCATCGACAAGGCTGCCGTGCAGAAAGCCCTGTCGGTGCACTCCTCAGTGCCCACTGAGGGGTCTTGGGCGTGGCTGAATGACACCACGGTGCACTGGCGTCCCAAGACCTACTTCGCCCCCGACACCCGGGTCAGCGTGACCGCGAAGCTTTACGGGCTGGCCATGGGCGGCGGCGCCTTCGGCCGCGAGGACATCACAGCCGCGTTCACCATCGGCCGGTCCTACCTGCTGCGCGGCGATACCCGCACGCATCGGTTGGTGGCCTATGCCAACGGGGTCCAGGTTGCTGATTATCCAGCCAGTTACGGACTGGATTCCGACCCCGGCCGGGTAACACACAGCGGGATCCACGTGGTGATGGGAAAGCATCCGGTGTACTATATGAGCAATCCGAAATATGACTATCAGAATGTCGAAGCGCGGTGGGCGGTGCGGATCTCCAGTAATGGTGAGTTCATCCACGCGGCGCCGTGGTCGGTGGCCCAGCAGGGCAGGACCAACGTCTCGCATGGTTGCGTCAACCTGTCCCCGGCCAACGCGGCGGCGGTCTTCGACGCGGTCTTGCCTGGAGACCCCGTCGAAATCATCGGTTCCTCCCGAAAACTCGCACCCAGAGACGGCGACTATTATGATTGGACCATTCCCTGGGAGGCGTGGACAGCCAGGTCCGCCCTCCCGAACCAGAGCTAAGGCCGGATGATGCCGAGCCACTATGAGCTGCACGCTTACCGCTCGCTGGAGTCTCCGGTGCTGCTGTTGGCCACGGACACCTGGCTCGATGCCGGATTCGGGGCGCAGGGCGCCATCGCCGGGCTTCTCGAGGCGACTTCGACCGACGTGCTGGCAACCTTCACCGCGGACGAGTTCCTCGATTTCCGGGCGCGCCGTCCCACCGCGCGGATCTCCGACGGAGTTCTCGCCGGACTGACCTGGCCCGAGATTCAGCTGCGGGCCGGTCAGGACGGTGCGGGCAGGGATGTCCTCGTCCTGGTGGGGCCCGAGCCTGACCTGGCGTGGCATGCGTTCATCCAGGCCGTCGTGGGCTTGGCCGAGGAACTGGGGGTGCGGCTGGTGGTCAGCCTTGGTGCCCACGCCGCTGCTGTCCCGCACACTCGTCCGGTCCGCCTGACGGCGATCGCCACGGTGGCCGAGCTGGCAGCACAGGTGGGGGTGGTGACCGGCACTATCGAGGTACCAGCTGGGATCCAGACCGCGCTGCACGAGGGCTTCGCCGCCGCGGGGATCCCCGCTATCGGGATCTGGGCGCGAGTGCCCCACTACTTGGCGGCCTTGCCCTACCCGGCGGCCAGTGCCGCGCTCGTTGAGGCGCTGGCCACGGTGGCCGGCCTGAAGCTCGATGTCGCTGAGCTGCATGCCGCGGCTGCCAGTGTGCTCACCCAGATCGATGAGGTTCTTGCCACTAGCGAGGAGCACCGCGAGCTGGTGCGTGCTCTCGAAGCGGTGTCCGACGGCGACGTGGCCACCCCATTGGACTTTTCGGACCTTCCGTCCGGTGACGAGCTCGCCGCGGAACTCGAGCGCTTCCTTCGCGGTGAGCAGGAAGGAAGTTAGGCGCACTGCGAGAATGCTGCTCGTGGGCAGGCAGGGCGACCGTGTGCTCACCGCCGTGAGCTTGGTCTTGGTCGGCGGTGCCGTCGTGTGCCTGTGGTGGGTCTACTCCCGCCCACCAGCTCAGCGCAGTGATCTCATCGGGCTCGGCGGATTCGCGTTGGGCCTAGTTGGTGTGCTCGTTCAAGTGGTGAGCGAGCTTCGCCACCTACGGCGCCCGGCTCTTCCCAGGTCTGTGGACACGCTAGCCGGAATGTTGGCGCGGGCGGTGCACGGGCAGTGGCGCACAGCGGCTACTGAGCGGGTCTTGTTGACGCCTGCGCCGATCCCGGTCCGCTGGTCGCTGAGTTCGCTGCCGGTGACCGGGGAGTTGACGGCCGCACTCGACGGGCCGTTTCCGCCGTTGCCGGGTCTGGTCTCGGCTACTGAGGAGCAGTTGCTGGCCGGTGGTCGGCGCGGTGAGTTGTTCGCCGTGTATGGCGGGATCGCCTCCGGTCGGGTGGTTGTGGTTGGCGAGCCGGGAGCGGGTAAGAGCGGCGCCGCAGTGTTGCTGGTGCTCGACGCTCTGGCGCACCGAGACAGTCTTGATGACACCCAGCGAGCCCGGGTTCCGGTGCCGGTGCTGTTCACCGCGCACGGCTGGGATCCCACCATCTGCTCGGTGCAGGACTGGCTCAGTGCCCGGCTTGCGGCGGACTACCCGCTGTTCCAGCACCGCGGCGGCCAGGAGGAAGCCAAAGCCCTGGTCAACGACGGGAGGATCGCGCTGATCCTCGACGGGCTCGATGAGATGGACGCCGCGGCGCGCCCGGCCGCGTTGCAGGCCCTCAGCGACGCCCCTTTCCGTGTGGTGGTGCTCAGCCGCAGCGACGAGATGGTCCAGGCCACCGGTGCTGCGTGGTTGGTGGGTGCCGTCGCGCTACACCTGCACGACGTCACCGGGCCCGAGGCCGCCGACTACCTGCAGCGGGCCCGTACCGGGCCAACCCCGTCGGGATGGGAGCGGCTGCTCAGCAAGCTGCGGGAAGATCCCGGCAATGTCCTCACCAATCCCCTGGCCCTCACCCTCATCCGCGATACCTACCGAGCCGGTGACGACATCAGCCCACTGCTCGACACCACCCAGTACCGCAGCCGCAACGTTATCGACCAGCACCTCATCGCCCGTGTCCTGCCCGACGCCTACACTCCCCGACCGGGCAGGCCGAAGCCCCGCTACAGCCTGACCCAGGCGGAGCAGGCGTTGACCTTCATCGCCGGGCAGATGAACGAGGACCACACCCGAGACCTTGCCTTGTGGCACATCCCACAATGGGCTTCCACCACCCCTCGCATCCTCGTCAGCATGCTCGCGGGCGCACTCCTCGGCGGTCTTATAGGCACGCTTGCTTTCGGACTTGCGTTTGGGCTGAGGTTCGGATTCCATCCGGGGCTCAACTTCGCGCTCATGGGGTTCGGGTTCGGGGTCGGTGTCGGGATCCCGTTCGGGCTCGCGTACGGAAGCGGGGGTCGTGAGCCTAAGCGGGTGAAGAATTGGCGCGCCATCAGCGTGCGCCGCATCCTCACTGCCGGGCTCGCCTACGGGATCGGGGTCGGGATCGTGGGGTTCTTCGTCGCGTTTCTGCTGGTGGCCGTGATCCTTTCGAGCATTGACCCGGACATCAACCCGGATGTAGCTGTACCGATGTTGGGGCTGGTCTTCGGGCTGATGGTCGGGCTCCCCTTCGGGCTCAAACGCGACCTCGTGTCCGGGCTCGCCGAAGGCGCCAGCAACCCGCATCGACCCAAGAGCTGGCGTCAGGGTTTAGTGGTCGGGCTTACGTTCGGGCTTGCGGCCGGACTCGCAAGCGGCTTTCTGGTTGACTTGTTGATTTTCGCGCTTATAGTCGGATTCGCGGTCACACTCATGGTGGGGTTTGTGCACTGGCTCGCAGGCAGGATTGTTGTTGGGCTCGTGGCCGGGTTTGAGGAAGGCGAGCACAGCCCTCAAGGGCCACGCGAAAGCTGGCGTAATGACCGTATGTTCGGGCTCGTAGTCGGTCTCACCTTCGGGCTCGCGATGGGGATCGGAGTGCTACTCGCATTCAGCCTAGTTGAATTAGTGGGCAGTGGCGAAACACTGTCGGTGTTTGTCATTGCCTGGACAGGGGTCGGCAGCGGGCTCGCGGTCGGGCTCGTGTACGGGGTCACGTCCTCGGTGAGCTGGCCGACCACCATTGCCTGGCTCCAACTACAACGTTCCCGCCACGTTCCCGCCGTTGGCCTCATGCCTTTCCTCGACGACGCCCGGACCCGAGGTGTCCTGCGTGCGGTCGGCGCTGGCTACCAGTTCCGGCACGCAACTTTGCAAGACCACTTGGCCGGACAGGCCACTTCAAGTCCCATGGCATCCTCCGTAGCCAGCCGTCCCGCCTAGGATGCTGGCACCCCGCCGTGTCGGCGCCGCCAGTCGTCACCGCGCCGGTTCCGCTACGACCCGTGCCGGTGCGTGTTCGTCGGGCAGCTCCGCGGGTTCCGGCGTGCTGCCCACGGAGAACGCCAGGCAGACCACCGCCGCGAGAAGGTAACCGAGCGCGACGCCAGGAGCAGCCGCCCAGGTCACCTGCTCGCCGTGGATCAGGCCGATGAACGACAGTGCCGCCCCGGCCGCGCAGTATCCCGCCGCCCAGTAGTAGCGCTTGTCGATCAGGAACGCGGCGATCGCGCCGAGCACCATGCCGGCCAGGATCGCCCCGCCGCCGAGGCTTTTCAGGCCGTCGTAGATGACACCGGCCTGGGCCAGCGCGTCGTTACCGACCGTCGTCGCGCTGGTGCCGGCCGCGTTGAGCACGTTGTCGATCTGACCGGTGGCCCAGGCCGCGACGTTGGGGATCACCGCCAGGACAACGGCCACCGTGTGCGCCTTGGGGACCGACACGAACGCCTGCGCGCCGATCAGCAGCCCGATGTAGAGCAGGATCGGCACGATGGCCGGCAGCGGGAGTAGCGCGCCGAGCAGTCCGAACATCCCCAGAAAGCACATCAGCGCGATCACCGCGCCGGATGCCAGCGAGTACGTGGTCCGACCACCGACCTCCTTCCATCCGGGGTGCCCGATGTAGACGGCGGGTGGGAACGGGCTGCCCAGCGCGGCGCCGACCACCGCGCCAGTGCCGTCGGCGAGCAGCACGCTGCGCAGGTTGTAGTTGTCCCCGGCGACTGCGGCGCTCTCCACGTTGGTCATGCCCTCGCAGAAGTTGTAGATGCCCAGCGGGATCGCGGTGGCCAGCAGCGGCGCCACCGCTGACAGGCCGTCGATCAGCAGGTCGATGTTGAGCGTCGGCAGGCTGATGGCGATGTCGCGCGCCGCGGTGATCACGTCCGGGGCGGACATATAGCCGCCGATCCAGCCGATCGCGGTGCCGACCAGCAGCGCCGCCAACCCGATCGGGATGTTGCCGGGCAATCGCCGGCCGGTGAAGAAGCCGATCACGATGATCGTGAACACCGGCAGCGCGATCCACAGGGCTTCCCACATCTGCGCGGCTGGGCGCATCGAGATGAACGCGATCGAGATCCCGGCCAGCGTCCCGAGCAGCGCCGCCCGCGGGGTGAACCGGCGGATGTAGGGACCCACGAAGGCGCCGATCAGCACGATCAGCCCGATGATGAACGACCACGCCAGGCCCGCCACCCAGGCCCGGATCGGGTCCCGGGTGCTCAGGAAGATCGGCAGCATGATCACGAAGGTGACGATGAACATGTGCGGCACGCTCGGGCCATACGGCATCGCGCACACGTCGCTGCGATCCTCACGCCGAGCCAGCCGGCGGGCCAGGTAGGTGTAGTACCCGTTGCCGATCAGCAGCTGGATCCCCAGCGCGGGCAGGATGATCCCGAACACTGCGGCCTGGGGAATCTGCACGACGCCCACGCACAGCGTGGTCAGCACCAGCACGTTGACCAGCACGTTGAACCCGAGGCCGAACGCCGCGTTGAGGTCACCGCTGACCCACCAGGGCAGCCGCCCGATGTCCTGTCTGGTCCGGGTACTCATCAGTGATCAACTCCGTTCGGGGCTGGGCTTGGTGCACTCAGTGCATCGAGGTAGGCCGCCGACGGGGCGACCCAACCGAAGATGCCCCCCTGGGCGGCGATCATCGCCAACCCGGCCTGCTGGAATTCCGGGAAGTAGGAGCCGACGCAGTCAGCGAGCACCAGGCACTCGTAGCCGCGGTCGTTGGCCTCCCGCACCGTGGTGTGCACGCACACCTCGGTGGTGACGCCGGTGACGATCAGGCTGGTGATGCCCGCAGCCGTCAGCAGTTCATGCAGTTCGGTGGCGTAGAACGAGCCCTTGCCTGGCTTGTCGATCACGATCTCGCTATCCAACGGAGACAACTCGTCGACGATGTCGTGGCCGTACTCGCCGCGAACCAGGATCCGGCCCTTGGGGCCGACGTCGCCGATCCGCAGTGTCGGGTTGCCGCGGTGCAGCTTGGCCGGCGGGCAGTCGGACAAATCGGGGCGATGGCCTTCCCTGGTGTGGATGACGGTCATTCCGGCCGCCCGGGTGGCCACCAGCACTTCCTGCAGCGGCGGGATGACCGCCCGCAGCCGGCTCACGTCGTTGCCCAATGTCTCGCCGAAACCTCCTGGCTCGACGAAGTCCCGCTGCATGTCGATGAGCAGCAGCGCGGTCCGCGCCGGGTCGAAGCCGAACGGGCCGGGATCGGCGGGCACGGTGACATGGTTCATGGGGACCAGGTCACCCGGCATCGTGATCTCCTGTAGCGGTGGCGGCCAGCACCGCCTCGGACGTGGCGACGCAGCCGAAAACCCCGCCCTGCATGGTCACCATCCGCAGCGCCGCGGTGTGGTTGCCCAGCTCGGTGGCCCCGGTGCAGTCGGACAGGACCAGGCATTCGTAGCCCCGGTCGTTGGCCTCACGCATGGTGGTGTGCACGCAGACGTCGGTGGTGATCCCGGTCAGCACGAGGTGTGTAATGCCTTTGGTCCGCAGCACCAGATCGAGCTGAGTGGCGTAGAATGCGCCCTTGCCCGGTTTGTCGATCAGGACCTCGCCCGGCAGCGGTGCCACCTCGGCCACGATCTCCCAGCCCGGTTCACCGCGGACCAGGATCCGGCCCTGCGGCCCGAGGCCGCCGATCTCGGCGCCGATCTGTGCTGAGCGCCACCGCTTGTTGGCCGGCAGGTCGGACAGGTCGGGGGAGTGGCCTTCCCTGGTGTGGATCACCAGCATGCCGATGGCCCTGGCGTGGGCCAGCATCCGCGCCGCTGCGGGCAGGCCGGCCCGGGTCAGCTCGAGGTCGTAGCCCATCCGGTCGACGTAACCGCCGGGGCCGCAGAAGTCGGCCTGCCAGTCGATGCAGATCAAAGCGATCCGGTCGGCTGGCACGGTGCCGTCGTAGGGCCATGGGTACGGGTCGGCGGCAACCGGTCCGATCCGGGCGAGACGGGTGAGGGTGCGGGCCATGTCGTTCTCCTACGGTTCGGCCAGCCGGGTCGCGACGGACAGCAGCAGGGGCTCGGAGAACGCCGGACCGATCACCGTGATGCTGGCTGGTCGCCCGTCCGCGGTCCGCCCGGCCGGCACCGTGACCGCCGCCAGGTCGAGCAGGTTGACGAACTGAGTGAACCGGGCGAGCACGGTGTTGCGGCGCACCGGTTCCTCGGCGATCTCGTCCACCGTGAACGTGGTCGGCACAGTTGGCATGATCAGCAGGTCGGCGCGTTGCCAGAGCTGCTCGGTCCAGCGTTGCAGCTCCTTGAGGCGGTGCCAAGCTCGGAAGGTGGCCACCGCGTCGAACCGCCTGCCGCCCTCGATCACCTGCCGGGTGATCGGCAGGACATCCTCGGGGTGTTCGGCGAAGAACTCCTCCAGCTCGGCCAGCCGTTCAGCGACCCACGGCCCGTGGTAGAGCAGCTCACCTGCCTCCAGCAGGGGGGCGATTGTGGTCGGAGTGATCTCGCCGGCGCGAGCTACCGCGACGTCGAACGCGTCCCGCATCGCGTCGTCGCCCTCGAAGTCCAGCTCTGCCGCGACAGGCACCGCGACCCGTGAGTGGTAATCAGCGCTATGACTCGCATTGCCACTCACGGGTCGTGACCAGGGGTCGGCGGGGTCTGGACCCCTGGTCACGGCCAGCACCGTGGTGGCGTCGGCGGTGTCGGCGGTGAAGATGCTCACGCAGTCCAGCGACCGGCAGGCGGGCACCACGCCCGCGGCACTGACCAGGCCGCGGGTCGGCTTGCAGCCGATGATCCCGTTCATCGCGGCCGGGACGCGTCCCGAGCCGGCGGTGTCGGTGCCTAGCGCGAAGGACACCAGGCCGGCGGCCACCGCGACGGCCGAGCCGGAACTGGAACCACCGGCGATCAGACCACCACCGAAGACGCTCACGCAGGTTCCGTAGGGCGAGCGGGTGCCGGTCAGCCCGGTGGCGAACTGGTCCATGTTGGTCTTGCCGATCACGATGGCGCCGGCGTCGATCAGCCGCGCCACGCAGCCGGCGTCGCGAGCCGGCTGGTAGCTGAAGGCCGGGCAGGCCGCTGTGGTGGCCAGGCCGGCCACGTCGATGTTGTCCTTCACCGCACACGGGACGCCGAACAGGGGCAGTCCCGTTGTGCCGTGCTCATGGCGGATCCGGTCCAGGTCCGCGGCCCGCTGGTACAGCTCGTGGTCGGGCCGGCGGGAGATCCAGACCGAGTCCTGGCCGCGGGCTGCAATCCGCTCCAGGACGAGATCGAGAACTTGCTGCGGACTCAGCTGCTCCGTTGCGTAGGCGACTTGCAGCTCGCCGACCCCTATCGTGTGGATTGGTGAACCCACGTTAGAGGGAAGTGCTACGTAGCGCACTTTGTCGATTGTCGACCAGATGATGTCATACGATGGTCAAGCTTGTTACGTCCGTGTTACGCAGCGCCTCCCGCAACGGCGCCCGGCTGGTGCCGAACCGCCGGTCCGGTCATGGCTGCTTGCCGTCCGCGATCCACTGGCGGAACGTGGCGATGCGCTCCGGGGGCCAGCCACCGTCACAGGGCATGGTGCCCTCCTCGAGCCTGGCCAGGATGTCCGTCGCATGATCCCGCACGTCCTCGTAACGGTGCAGATCGAACTTGAAGAGCATCGAGCTGCGGTCCGGATTCGTGCGGAAGAGGACCTTGATGTCGGACTCGAAGCTGAGCGATGTGGGCTGCGGATCCGGCGTGATTAGGGCCTCCGGCGCCGGATTCCGTTCGTGATCGACACCGACCTGCCCGGGCGGGGAGTCGTCCGGGCACCCCTCGGTGATCCACTGCCGGATGAACCCGATGCGGGCGGCGGGTACCGGTGGGCGGAACCGGGGCATCCGGTTCCCCGGCGCTGTACCCTCCAGCCGCTGCACCAGAGGTGCGGTGTTCGGATCGCGGACGACGCTGCCGTCCGGGTTCAGCTGCACCGGCCGTGGTCTGGCTTCGTTGATGAACTGGTCGCGGGTCTTCTCGGCCCAGAAGTTGTCGTGCACGCGGCCGTTGACGGTGAACCCTCGCACCGCTTCCTCCAGAATCCGCACCGCCTTCCCGAAGCCGGTCGGCAAGCTCTCCGGTGGTATCCCGTTGCCCTGGGCCAGGGACTGCATCACGACCTGGGCTTTGCCATCACCGGCCAGAAGATCGTCGAGGAAACCGTCGGTCTCGGACTGGCGTAGTTCCTCGATGATCCGAACGGCGGCGCGGGAGGCGTCGAGGTGCATCCGCCAGCGCTGCGGCTCGCCGTCAGGCAGGTTCAGGGTGTAAGGGAGCTCGAAGGTCGGACCCGCGTGGACCGGACCCGGCGGGTTGTCCTTCGGGAGCTGCGCGAGCTTGCCGGCGATCTTTTTCAGGTGCCGCATCTCGTCGAAGGTTCCGATCAGCAGCAGACCGCGCGCGGTCCGGTCACCGAGCTGGGGACCGGGAGCGTCGGAGTACAGGGCCTGGTCCAGCCGCAGGAAATGCCCGAGCTGCCCCAGCAGCAGGCGATAGCGGAGGTTGAACAGATGCGCCCAGGCCCGAGCTCGCGGATGGGTGATGCGCCCCGTGCTCGCGTGCGCTTCCAGCGCTGCCGCCACCTCGTTCGGTGCGCTGTGCGACGTTGACGGCACCGGCGTCGTGTTGGGGTTCGTCGCCACCGGCCAGGTGATCACCGCCCCGGCCGACGACAGCGTCGACACCCGCTGGTAGATGTCGAAGAACCGCTCGAAGTGCGACTCGGTCCCAGCGGGGCCGGAGTCGAAGCCCTCCCCTTGGGCGCCGATGGCCCGCACGGCGGCGACCGCAGCCTCCCGCACGAGACCGACCTCGGTGTCCGGGAACGACACGACGATCAGCGGTTCCCCGGCGTCGGCGTTGCGCGGCTCGAACCCCCAGTCGGAGAACTTCGCGTGCAGGTCGAAGGTGTCCAGGCGGAGGTCGGCATCGGCCAGTCCTTCGGCGAACAAGTGCTCCAGCCGCGCGAAGATCGGCCCGACGTGGCGGACCTCCTGCCCGCCGTTGGCCTGGTCGGCATCACGGTGGATCTGCTCGACCAGCTCCCGTTCCTCTTGCGACATGTCCGGCGGGAGCTCGGCCGGGCTCTCGGCGGTCACGTACTTCGACAGCGAGTCCAGCGTCAACGGCTCGAGCGTGAACCGGAACGGGTAGATCTCGCTGGCATAGGGAGAGTGCTCCCGGTTGAAATTCAGCGGACCACCCACCAGGTGCAGCAGGTTCTGCACGGTCGCGAGGTGGCCCATCTCCTCGCGCGCGATCTGGATGATTAACTCCTGCACCTCCTCGAGTTTCTCCTGGTTCGGGTCACCGTTGACGACGCGTACCGAGTAGGCGGCGTAGAGGTACTGCACCATCAGGGCGTGCTCGATCTCGGCCGCGGCCGTCAGCAGGAAGACCGCCTCGTCGCGTGGCTCCAACGTCGGGTCGTGCAGGGGGACCGTAGGATCGATCGGTGCCGCGGCGGCCCGCAGCGCACCCAGAGTCGGCAGTGCGGTGATCGAGCCCGGGGAGAAGAAACGGCTATCCACGGTGAACTCCTCGATGTCAGCGGATTGTCTGCGGTGAGCACTGGCGCCGTTGCCAGAAGGGGCTGAGCGGCCAACGGTTTTCGCGTCGGTAGTGTGCCAGCCGCGTCGACAGATGAGCGCGGTGCTCCTCGGCGGTCTGGCGCGAGAACGCGACCAGCGCGTCCGCTTGGCGCGCGTCGAGTATCGCGTCCGCGGCCCGGATCGCTGACGTCAATGCTGTGGTCAAACCCTGCCCGGACAGCGGATCCAGGGTCCGGGCGGCGTCGCCGACCGCCAACCAGTCCTGCCCGGTGCACTCGGACAGCGTGCCGGTGGGCGCCGCGGCGGCGTAGATCCGCGATGCTCCGGCCGTCGCCATGATCTCCGGTACCAGCCGCGTTCTCGACAGCAGCCGGGTCCACCGGCGGTCCCGCTGCGCCGCTCCGACCGGGAGCAGGTCGGCATCGGTGAACAAAGCGGTGACGGCCCGGCCGTCCGGCAGCACCGCCGCGTACCACCAGCCCGCCGCGCACGCCTCGAGGAGCGTCCGGGTCTCGGTGCCGGCCGAAGTCCCGAAGCGGACGAGCCCGATCAGCCGGTCCACCCGATGCCGGGTGGACCCCTGGCGCTGCGCGACGCGGGCGGCCCGCCCGGTTGCGTCGATGACGAACGGGGCACGCAGGTGCATCCGGTTCGTGATCCGCACACTCCAGCCGCGGTCGTCGTGCTCCACGCGGCCGCCGGGCGGCAGCTCCTGGATCCGGGCACCGGCCCGGCTGGCCGCATCGATCAGCATCGCGTCGAACCGAACTCGGTCCAGGTGCCAGCCATGGCCGTAAGGATCAACGATGAAGTCATTCTCGTACGGCTGGTCAGCGCCCCAGCGCACCACTGTGCCGGGTGCCGCGGCGTGGCCGTCGGAGACGAAGGCGTCCCACACCCCCAGCTGGGCGAGCGGCCGCATGATGGCCGGTGGCACCGTCTCACCGATGCGCGGACGATCCCCGCGGGATCTGCCGACGACGGCGACCGACACCCCACGGCGGGCCAGCGCGAGGGCGGTGGCGGCACCGGCCGGGCCGGCACCGAGGACCAGCACGTCGACGGACGACCCCGCTCCCGGACTACCCAGCGGCACGGCTAGCGCGGAAACTGCGGGTCCCGATCGACCTCGACGAACACGGTCTCTCCGCCCACCTGCTGCGGGACGATGAACCCCAGCTGCAAGACGTGGTCGACCATCTGCCGGAACCCTACAATCGGCTTCTCCCACTCGGCCACGCTGCCGGGGACGTTGCCGCCGTCGGTCATCACGAGATCGGGGCGCTGGGTCGGCCACCAGACGCCGCCGTCGCACGCGTAGAAATCGGCTTGCCACGGCAAGGCCATGATCTCCGTCAGGCACCCCGGGTAGACCTTGCCGACGTTGGTGGGGTCGAGGCGGAACGGGCGGGCGTAGATGTCTTTGTCCTTGAGGTTCTGGCCGCCCTCGATGCCTGGGAAGAAGTTGTTCCCGGAGCAGCGCTCCAGAGCGGCCCGGTCGAGCTGCTGCGAGACGGGTTCGCCGGCGACCGCGGTGCCAAGGTCGCTGACGAACTGCCCGGCCACCCACTGGTCCAGGTACGTTTGCAGGAAGGCGGGCAACTCGAACAAGGCCAGGTCCGGAGTCATGATCTCGTCTGCCATCTGGGCGCGCGCCGGCTGCGCGGCCGGGCTGGGATCCGCCAGCGTGGCCCAGTCGACGGGTAGCAGGTCAGCCCACTCGGCCCAGTCGTCGACCCAGCGCAGCGCGATCGTCCGCTCGATCATCGGCTTGATGTGCCGGGTGAACGACGGGCTGGCGTCGGGTTGGATGGCACCCTTGTCGATCCCGCACTGGAATGCGATGTCATAGAGCGACACGACAGCGTCGATCGCCGGCGCGAAGTCGGGCGGTGCGACCACCACCCAGGCCGGCTCGTGCACCACCACCGGAGCCTGGCCAGGCAGCGTCACCGTCGCCGAGACCGGTCCGTCGGACACGTCGTCGTGCCACAGGTTGTTGTTGGCGAAGTTCGTCAGGGCAGCTCCGGGTGGAACCGATCCGCTCTGGCCACGGCCACCCAGCACGATGAGCCGGCCGGCACCGTCGGTCTGGATCTCTCCGAGGTACACGTCCTTGCCGAGGAACGTTCCGCTCAGCACCACCGGTGCCTGGGAGGGACCGGTGACGATCGCGGGCTGCGGACTCCGGATGATCAAGCTGTCCCGATCGGTGATACCCGGGTTGCGCGGCTGGGCGGGGCGCACGCTGCGGTCGAGCGCCGCCTTGCGGTTGACCAGATCAACGTTCCACTCGACGTGCACCTCCGGTCCGACCTCGCCGACGAGCAGCAGGTTCCCGCCCGCATCCTGCTCGTAGCAGAAGACGCGGAAGCGAGCCGCCTGGCGCTTGACCCGGCCATCCGCCTTGTAGCTCACCAGCGGGGTCTCGACCCCACCGGCGTTGATCTCCACGCCGGGTGAGCCAGGCGCCTCCGGGCCGATGAAAAACGCCGTCTCGTGGTTGCCGACGCGCGCGATGCCGATCGCGGGATGGATCTTGTAGACGGTTCCCACGGTCTTCCTCTCAGGTGTGCCGGATGGTGAGGGACCGCCCGGTTGCGGACGGCACGGTCAGCACGGTCTCCGCCACCGAGGTCGTCGTGAAGGGCCGCGAGAAGGGGTAACCCATGTCGCGGGTGTCCGGGTAGCGGTCCACAGCGCCGCAGAAGCTCATCGAGCCACAGCCGGCGGAGGGGCGCACGAGGTCGCGCGCCGCATTCGAGCAGAACACGACGAGCCGGAACGCCATCCCCTCCCGGGTGCCGCGCGGCAGCAGCAGCGTGTAGGGCCAGCCGCAGTCGCAGTAGTCGGGATCGTTCGGGTCAGCGGCCCCGTCCAGCACGGTCTGCGGATCGGTCTCGGCCGGCTTCTTCACCACGGCGAACTCGGTGTCCGGGCGGTAGACGACGCTGCGCCCACCAGCGGGGACCTCGACGAGGAACTTGTCGAGTTCCATCCACCCGGTGCGGTCGTCGGCGACGTCGGCCGGCGCGAGGAAGACCCGCAACGTGATCGCGGTGGGCTGCGCCGCGACGTTGCGGACCCGCACGACGAGCGCGAACGGCTCGTGCGTGAGGTGCGTGATGGTCCGCCCGTCGGACAGCGTGCTGTCCACCATGCTGGTGGTCAGCTCATCGACCACGACGAGTCCCTTCGCGTCCGGTAGCGGCCCCGCCGCGATGGCGGTGTCGAACGCCGCACCGCCCACCGCTGCCGCGACAAGTGCGGCGGGGTCCGTCCCTTCCACCAGATCCGCGGTCGACACCAGCAGCACGTCCGGGCTGGCCCAGGGAGTCGCGGCGCCGACCAGCGCGTCCCGCAGGATGACGGGCGGTGCGTCGGAGAAGTCGTAGGGAGGCTGGGTGTCCTGCCAGCCGGTGTTGATGTCGTCGATGTGCTTGTGCCAGCGCCAGAAGATCGGATCCCGGATCGCGACGACCGGGGAGACCATCACGCCATTGCCCTGGCCGTCGGGCAAAATTCCGATCATGATGTGGCCGTTGTTGTGGATCCCGGGGTAGCTCGTTCGCCGTAGCCCCGTCAGCTGGGACTGCGCCGCTTCCGTGGCGGCGCCCAAGGTGTCACTGTGCACCGACTGCGGGGGGCCGGCGGTGCGGATCAGGTCACCGCTCGCGACGGCCGTGTCGAGCGCCGCTTGGCGCTGTACGAGCCGGTCGACGTCGCGCTGCGGGAGCTGCTCATCAGGCCCGCGGCTGGTGAAATCCGGAAGGTCCGGCCCTGGAACGTAGCTTTCGGGGATGGGCGAGCTCCACTGACCGGGGCCGAAGGCGGTCACCTGCGGCATGCCGAGCGACAACCGCTCGGCGTCGTAGCGAGCCAGCATCTGGGCGTGCATGTAAAAGAACAACTCGCCCTGGCGGTCGTTGAGCCGGAACAGCACGCGGTATGCCAGCGGCTGGAGCCCGTTGGCGAAGGCGAAGAAGTCCGGCACCTCGTTAGCCAGCGCGAAGAACCGGTCCAGGATCTCATCCGGGACGGCCACGGCGAGAAACGCCGGCCAGTCCTGCGTCGGGTCGAGCGCGGACAGCAGTGCCGCGAGCCCCGCCCGGTCGGCCGTTTCCGCCCACACCGTCCAGTCCTCCGGCGGCAGGCCGGCGAACGGGTAGACCTGATGCCAGTGCTCGTGGTGCTCGTTGGCGAAAGGGTCCTCCCGCCAGTAGTCGAGCGCCTCCTCGGG
>DATEMN010000593.1:0-5602 GCA_035275565.1 Pseudonocardiaceae bacterium
GGCGACGTCTAGGTCCGAGACAACCTCAGCGGCACGCAGCAGCACCGCCCCAGGCTGCCCCTCGGGCAGGCACGAGATGTTGGCGCAGAAGTGCAGTCCATACACGAAATACACATACAGATGTCCGGGCGGGCCGAACATGACAGCATTGCGAGCGGTACGACCACGGTAGGAATGCGCCGCAGGATCGTCGGAACCACGATATGCCTCCAGCTCGACAAGCCGGACCGCCACCTGGCCGCCCGGCCTATCGGCGACCACATGGCAGCCCAACAGCAGCCGAGCCGCCGGCAGGACGTCTACGGCGAGGTGCTCGCGGGTGAAAGTCCCCACCGTCACGAGGCGATCCAGTCCCGGTGCTCGCCGACGGCGTGCCGGACGCGCTGCAGCTGCTCGGCGACGCGCTCCGGGGCGGTACCCCCGTAGGCGTCGCGGGAGCCGATCGACCCAGCGACGCTGAGTACCCGGTGAACGTCGAGGGTGAGCTCCGGATGGATGGCGGTGAGCTCCATCTCGGACAGGTCCACTAGCCCCACCTCGCGGTATTCGGCCAGCCGCACGCAGGCCCCGGCCGCCTGATGCGCAGTGCGGAACGGCACGCCCTGACGGACCAGCCATTCCGCCAGATCGGTGGCCAGGGTGAACCCGTCCGGTGCCGCCTCGGCGAGCCGGTCGGTCCGGAAAGTCAGGGTAGCGACCATCCCGGCCATCGCGGGTAGGAGCAGCTCGAGCTGGTCGGCGGAGTCGAATAGCGGCTCCTTGTCCTCCTGCAGGTCCCGGTTGTACGCCAGCGGCTGGGCCTTGAGCGTGGCCAGCAGCCCGGTGAGGTTGCCGATCAGCCGGCCCGCCTTGCCCCGAGCCAGCTCGGCCACATCGGGGTTCTTCTTCTGCGGCATGATTGAGCTACCCGTCGAGTAAGCATCATCCAGGGCGACGTAATCAAACTCGGCGGTGGACCACAGGATGATCTCTTCGGCGATCCGGGACAAGTCGACGGCGAGCATCGCCAGCACGAACGCGGCCTCGGCGGCGAAGTCCCGCGATGCCGTGCCGTCGATCGAGTTCTCCACCGGAGCATCGAAGCCGAGTTCGGCGGCCACCGCCGCCGGGTCCAAGCCGAGCGACGAGCCGGCCAGGGCACCCGAGCCGTAGGGTGAGACGGCAGCCCGGGCATCCCAGTCCCGCAACCGCTCGACGTCGCGCAGCAGGGCCTGGACGTGGGCTCCTAGGTGGTGGGCGAGCAGCACGGGTTGGGCGTGCTGCAGGTGGGTCCGGCCCGGCATGGGCGCGTCCGGATGCGCCTGCGCCTGGTCGAGTAACGCGTCGATCACATCCAGGGCGCCGGCCGCGATCCGGCGAGCAGCATCGCGTAACCACATCCGCAGCAGGGTCGCGACCTGGTCGTTGCGGGAGCGACCAGCCCGCAACGCGCCGCCGAGCTCCGGTCCGGCGCGCTCGATCAGGCCCCGCTCCAGAGCAGTGTGCACGTCCTCGTCCTCGGGCATGGGGACGAACGCGCCGGAGTCGACGTCGGCGTCGAGCCGGTCCAGTGCATCGAGCATGGCGTTGAGCTCATCGTCGTTGAGCAATCCAGCTCCGTGCAGCACTCGGGCGTGCGCCCGAGAGCCGCAGATGTCGTAGCGGGCGAGCCGCCAATCGAAGTGCGTCGACCGGCTCAGCGCAGTCATCGCATCGGCCGGTTTACCGCTGAACCGGCCGCCCCAGAGCGCGGTCACGACTGAATCCCACGCGGTGCCGATGGCTCGCCCCTGCCCAGCAGGTCTCGCTTTGCGGCGATCTTCGACGATAATCCCCACAACTGCACGAACCCCTTGGCCAGGGACTGGTCGAAGCTGTCGCCCGCGTCGTAGGTGGCCAGGTTGAAGTCGTAGAGCGACTGCGTGCTGCGTCGCCCGGTCACCGTGGCACGGCCGCCGGCCAGCTCGATCCGGATCTCACCGGTGACGTGGCGCTGGGAGTCGGAGACGAAGGCGTCCAGCGCCCGCTTGAGCGGAGAGAACCAGAGCCCGTCGTAGACTAGTTCGGTCCAGCGCTGCTCCACGTTGCGCTTGTACCGAGCCAGATCGCGCTCGATGGTGACGTTCTCCAGCTCCTGGTGCGCGGTGATCAGCGCGATCGCTCCGGGCGCCTCGTAGATCTCGCGGCTCTTGATACCGACCAGCCGATCCTCGACCAGGTCCAGTCGACCGACGCCGTGCGCCCCAGCCCGCTCGTTGAGCTGCTGGATCGCTTCGAGCATCGTCACCGGGGCGCCATCGATGGCGACTGGTACCCCGGACTCGAAAGTGAGCACCAGCTGGTCGGGGGCCTTCCACTCGATCGGATCGCTGGTGTAGGAGTACACGTCCTTGGTCGGGGCGTTCCACAGGTCTTCGAGAAACCCGGTCTCGACCGCCCGGCCCCACATATTCTGGTCAATGGAGAAGGGCGAGCGCTTCGTGACGTCGATGGGCAGGTCGCGCTCACCGGCGTAGGCGATCGCTTTCTCCCTAGTCCACGCGTAGTCCCGGACCGGGGCGATCACCTGCAGGTCCGGGGCGAGCGCACCGATACCGACCTCGAAACGCACCTGGTCGTTGCCCTTGCCGGTGCAGCCGTGCGCCACCATGGTGGCACCGTGGTACTTCGCGGCTGCCACCAGATGCTTAACGATCAGCGGCCGGGACAATGCCGACACCAGCGGGTAGCGATCCATATACAGCGCGTTAGCCTGCATCGCCGGGAGGCAGTACTGCTCGGCGTACTCATCACGAGCGTCGGTGACGACGGCCTCCACCGCCCCGCAGGCCAGCGCCCGCTTGCGGATCGTCTCCAGGTCCTCGCCGCCCTGGCCGACATCAACCGCCACGGCGACAACCTCAGCTCCGGTTTCCTCGGCGATCCACCCGATCGCCACTGAGGTGTCCAACCCACCGGAGTAGGCCAGCACCACCCGCTCGGTCATTCCTGTTCTCCCTTCGGTCGGACTCGTGAGTGGCAAACAGTGTCATAGCCTTGATTCGCACTCACGGGGCGCGCCAGCGCCATGATCCGCTCCGCGAGTTTCGCCCCGGGGAGGGGCTCGCGGGCGACCACCAGAATGGTGTCATCACCTGCGATGGTGCCGACCACATCGGTCAGCGCCGCCCGGTCCAGTACGCTAGCCACGAAGTGTGCCGCCCCGGGCGGGGTACGCAGTACTGCAAAGTTCGCGCTGGCGTCAGCGGAGACCAGGAGCTCGGACAGCACCCGCGCAAGCCGTGCGGTGCCGCCTTCCACCGCGCGCACCGGGCTGCCGTCCTCGGGGATGACATACACCGGCGCACCGCCGTCCACGCCACGCAACTTCACCGCGCCGAGCTCGTCAAGATCGCGGGACAGGGTGGCCTGGGTGACCTCGATGCCGTCGCCAGCGAGCAGGGCAGCCAGCTCCGTTTGGCTACGCACCGCGTGGTGGGTCACCAGCTCGATGATGCGGGCCTGCCGCCCAGCCCGGGTAGGTGTCACGCCGCGCGCTCCGGATCCAGCAACCAGGCCAGCAACGCCTTCTGCGCGTGCAGCCGGTTCTCCGCCTGGTCCCACACCGCGCTGGCCGGACCGTCGAGCACCTCGTCGGTGATCTCGGCCCCGCGGTGCGCGGGCAGGCAGTGCAGCACTGTGATCTTCTTAGCGCCTCCTCCGGAAGCGCGTTCCAGCAGCTCAGCGTTGATCTGCAACGGCCGAAACGGGGTGATCCGATCAAGCCCGTCGCTCTCCTGGCCCATCGAGGTCCAGGTGTCGGTGACAAGGACGTCGGCCCCGTCGACCGCCGCGTGCGGGTCGGTAAGGACGGTGGCACTTGCGCCGGTCTCCGCGGCGCGGTACTTCGCCGCGAGCAGCACGTCGGGACTCGGCTGAAACCGGTCCGGAGTGGTGATACGGACGTGCACCCCGGCAGTGGTACCGCCGAGGAGCAACGAGTGCGCCATGTTGTTCGCTCCGTCGCCTAAGTAGGTCAGGGTGAGCCCGGCCAGGTGGCCATGCCGCTCCCGGACGGTCTGCAGGTCGGCGAGCACCTGACAGGGGTGAAACTCGTCGGTGAGCGCGTTGACCACCGGCACCCGCGAAACACCGGCCATCGCGTCGATCCGACGCTGCGCGAAGGTGCGCCACACTACGGCGTCAACATATCTGGACAACACCCGCGACGTATCTTCGATGGTCTCCGCACGGCCCAGCTGCGTGCTGCGCCCGTCGATGATCACTGGGTGGCCGCCGAGTTGAGCAATGCCGATCTCGAAGGACAGCCGGGTTCGCGTCGAGCTCTTCTCGAAGATCACCGCGACGGATCGCGGGCCAGCCAGCGGGGTGTGCCCGAGCGGATCGGCCTTGAACTCGTCGGCCAGGTCGAGGATTTCCCGCTGCTCAGCCGGGGTGAGATCGTCGTCGCGCAGAAAATGCCTCGGCATCGCTAGTGCACCTGATCCAAGATTGCGGGCAGTGCAGTGAGGAACTCCTGCACCTGGGCCTCGGTGAGCACCAGCGGCGGAGCGAGCCGGATCCGGTCCGGCACAGCGGGGTTGACCAGGAAACCCGCCTCTCGCGCGGCGGTGGCGACCGCGACGGAAACCGGCGAGGTCAGCCCGATCCCGATCAGCAGGCCCGCTTCACTGACCGATGCGACAAGCGGGTGATGCAGCGCCGCCACTCCAGCGGCGAGCTCCTTACCGAGCCGGGCGGCGTGGTCGAGCAACCCGTCCGAAGCGATGGTCGCCAACACGGCCAGCGCAGCCGCGCAACAGACCGGATTGCCACCGAGAGTGCTGCCGTGCTGGCCGGGCTGTAGTAGGTGCGCGGCTGGTCCGATGCCGATACACGCACCGATCGGGAGCCCACCGCCGAGGCCCTTGGCGAGCGTCACCACGTCGGGAGTCACCCCCACGGACTGGTGAGCGAACCAGGTACCGGTCCGACCGATACCGGTCTGGACCTCGTCCAACACCAGCAGCGCCCCGTGCGCGGCGGTGATCTCCCGAGCGGTCTGCAGATAGCCCGCCGGGGGTATCAACACGCCGTTCTCGCCTTGGATGGGCTCGAGAAACACCGCGGCAGTGTCCTCGTCGACCACCGACGCCAGCTCCATGTGGTCGCCGTAGGGCACGAAGACCACACCGGGCGGCATCGGCTCGAAAGGATCCCGCTTGGCGGGCTGCCCGGTTAGCGCAAGAGCACCCATGGTGCGGCCGTGGAAGGCGCCATATGCGGCGACCATCTTCCGCCGCCCGGTGCGCCGGGCAATCTTGAATGCGGCCTCGTTGGCTTCCGCACCGGAGTTGCAGAACAGCACCCGTCCCGAGCCAGTGGTCCCGAGCAGTTCCAGCAGGGTCTCGGCGAGGGTGAGCGCCGGCTCGCTGAGGTAAAGGTTCGAAACCTGCCCGAGGGTGCCGATCTGCTCGCTGACGGCACGCACGACGGCCGGGTGAGCGTGGCCCAACGCGTTCACCGCGATGCCACCGAGCAGATCCAGGTAGCGGCGACCGTCGGTGTCCCATACCTCCGCGCCGGCGCCTCGGGCCAACGCCAACGGGGGCGTGCCGTAGTTGGCCATCAACGCGGCCTGCCA
>DATEMN010000594.1:0-3291 GCA_035275565.1 Pseudonocardiaceae bacterium
GGAATAGACCGTGCGTGTCGTTCGGCTCGCGGACAGCTTCGATGAGGATAGCCCGGATCTCGGACTCCATCGACCGGCCGTGGCGAGCTGCTCTGATCCGCAGTCGCTCCTTCACATGATCGTCCAGGTTCCGGACACTGATTGCGGCCAGCGGGACCACCTCCTCGCTGCTATCAATGCTAGCATCGCTCGCAACTGACGGTGGCTTCTCCCTCGCCGCCCTCTTACGGTGTTGTTGTGCGTATCCGGATTATCGACGCCTTCACCGACCGGCCGTTCGCCGGCAACCCCGCAGCCGTCTGCCTGCTGGACGCCGATGCCTGGCCCGATGAGGGCTGGATGCGGCAGGTCGCCGCTGAAATGAATCTGGCCGAGACCGCTTTCGCCCACCCACTGCTCGAGGGCGTCGACGCCGACTGGGCGCTGCGCTGGTTCACCCCCACCGTCGAGGTCGATCTGTGCGGGCACGCCACCCTGGCCACCGCACATGCTCTGCGCAGCGACTGCAGAACCACCGGCACCGTCCGGTTCAGCAGCCGCAGCGGAGTCCTGATCACTCACACCCACGACGACGGCACCATCACCTTGGACTTTCCTGCCGCGCCCACCGCCGAGATTCCTGTCCTCCACGGCCTCGCTGAAGCGCTTAACGCCAAGCCCGACACCGCCTACGGCACCGCTGCCCTCGGCGACCTACTCGCCGTATTCCCTGACGAGGCAGGTGTCCGCACCCTGGCCCCCGACTTCACCGCGCTGGCCTACCTCACCCGCCGCGACAGCATCCGCGGGATCATCGCCACCGCCCCGGCGGCCGAACCAGGCAACGGCTACGACTTCGTCTCGCGCTTCTTCGCTCCAGCTGCGGGCATCCTCGAGGACCCGGTCACCGGCAGCGCCCACACCGCGCTGGCCCCCTACTGGTCGACGCGTCTGGGCCGGGACAGCCTCACCGGACTGCAGGTGTCCGCCCGCACCGGCCTGGTCCGCACTACCCTCCACGGCGACCGGGTCCACCTCGCTGGGCACGCTGTCACCGTCCTCGATGGCACCCTGCACCACACCGCCGGGTAAGAACGTGCGCCAGGCCGGTTCGCTGCCGCTGGTCCGCGACACCGCCCAGCGCGAGCCGGCCAGGCCGAGGAATCGCGAGGATGCTCATGTCTACGCTCCCCGTCCCTGTCGACGCGTTTGCCGGGGCAGTCGTAGTGATCACCGGCGGTGCCTCGGGTATCGGCCGCGCGACGGCCGAAGCCTTCGTGGCTGCGGGTGCCCACGTGGTGCTGCTCGACCGTAACGCCCCACGGCTCACAGCCACCGCGGCCGCACTGAGCGCCGCGACCGCGATACACGGCGATGTGTCGTCTTGGGAGGACTGTCAAGCGGCTGCCCGCGCCGCCCAGGCGACTGGCCGCCCGGTGCGGGCGCTGGTGAATTGCGCCGCGACGTTTCTGGCAAAGGCCGAGGACGCCACACCCGGCGACTGGGATCTCAGTCTGGGCGTCAACGTGAAGGGCACCGCCCTGATGGCCTCGAGCGTGGCACCACTACTACGGGCCGCCGGCGGCGGCGCGATCATCAACCTATCCTCGATCTCCGGCTATATCGCTCAGCCGAACCGCTGGACCTACAACGCCACCAAGGGCGCGGTGCTGGCCCTGACTCGCTGCCAAGCACTCGATCTTGCTCGCGACGGCATCCGGGTCAACAGTGTCTCGCCAGGCACGATCTGGACGCCGGAGCTTGACCACATGACCGGCGGCGACCGCGCCGCCTGGGAGCCGATCTTCGCCCCGCAACACATGCTGGGCCGCGTCGGCGAGCCGAGTGAGGTCGCCAGCGTGATCCTGTTCTTGTGCGGGCCGGGCGCGAGCTTCATCACCGGCACCGACCTACTCGTCGATGGAGGCTACATCGGGATGGGCCACGATCGGCCAGACGCGCCGATTCAGTACGCCAAGAAATGATCTTTCACCTCGTGACAGTCAACGCCACCGATACACCGTGGAGTGGTGGCCACCGCGGCGGTGGCCTCCACTCCGCTAACGGGAGTGGAGGCCACCGCCCACCCGCTCGCAGGGCTATTGAGCTGCCGTGGCCGTGTTATCAGTAGCGGTAGTAGCCGTGATGACAGTCGTAGTAGCAGCCGTAATAACAGCCGTGGTAGCCATGGCCATCGTGGCCATGGCTACCATCATGGCCGTGGTGGCCGTCACAGCCGCGGCCACCCTCGGCGTGACCACCACGGCCTCCGTAGCCGTGACCACCGTGGCTGCGGACGCTCATTCCGAAGATTTCTGCGATCCTCACTCGGGTGCCCCTTCATCAATCTCCAGTGATGGTCCAGTTCGACCATTGGCAAGGCACATATCGCTGAGGAGAAGCCCGGCGTTACACGTTGTTACCAAGACGTTACACTCCGTGATAGCATAGCTGAGCTCAGCTATGCTCAATCAGGACTGCTCCATATGGTGGAGTTCGATGGACTTCTTTCCCATGCGTCACAAGCGGTTCACTTAGCCCCAGTCGTTCAGGGCTACGCATGCGCTGACCTCCTGCGCGGCTTGGTCGAGAAGACTGGTGACGTCGGTGACTCGGTCGCTGAGGGCGAGCAGCAGCCAGCCGGAGCCGTCGAGTACAGAGCACGCCCAGCGCAGTCCCGGCTGCTCACCGGCGTCCTGAGGCGGGCCGTCGATCCCCTCCCCCACGACCACCAGCATCCCGGCAACACACGCCCCGCCGGTGCCTGCCGGGCCGGTGAGCGCCGGATCGGCGCCGTCGAGCAGCAGGGTATGCACCAGCAGCGGGACACCGTCGTACTCGACGGTGAGCTCACCGTGGCAGCGCCCGCCGCGCTGACCAGCCCGGCCGAGCACCACCACCTCGCGCAGCATGACCCGAGCCCCGCGCCGCATCGTGACAGTCATGCTGCTGCGCAGCTCCGCACCGTCACAGATGACGGTGGGCTCCGGGCACCAGGCCAGCATCGCGCCGTCAGCGAGGTCGGCTGTCACGGTCCACCGCGCCGCTGCCGGAGAGCGGCCCGGTTGGACCACCGTGGCCGCTGCCGAACGCAACCGCAGCGACGCGCCGACGCTGAGGCGGACGTCCAACGCCAGCTCGTCGCCACCCAGTGGACCACCGGCGGCCTGCACCAAGTGCATCCGGTTCGGGCCGGTCTGGCGCAGCACCACCGGCGGAGCGCAATACCACCGCAGCTGTGGCGACACCGGCCCGGCCTCAACCGTGAGCCCAGCCCGAGCCGTGAGTGGGGAATAGCGCTCTAGCACTATT
>DATEMN010000595.1:0-4895 GCA_035275565.1 Pseudonocardiaceae bacterium
CGCCGCGGGTGCAGCCGGCCGGCTGCACCTAGACGACGGAGCGGTGAGTGCGGTGGTGCACCGGCGGCGTTCGCTGCTTGCGGCCGGCATCATCGGCGTCGAGGGTGACTTCGAAGCAGGCGACGTGGTGGAGTTGATCGACGGGCAGGGCGTGGTGGTCGCTCGGGGGATGGTCGGTTTCGACGCCACGGAGCTGCCCGAGCTGATCGGCCGCTCCACCCGTGATCTGCCTCCCGAACTGCGCCGCGAAGTCGTGCACGCCGACGATCTGGTGCCGGTGTGACCCCAGCTCGTGAGTGCGTAACAGTGTTCCAGCACCCAATGCCACTCACGAGTGGGTTGCTAGGGTGAAGGGGAGCACGGCAGGAGCTCCGGCACGACGCAAGGCGCGTGCGGCTACGGTGAGTGTCCAGCCGGTGTCTACCCGGTCATCGATCAGGAGCACCGGACCGTTCAGTGCGGGAAGCTCGGGCGCTCGCAGGGAACTCAGCAACGCTGCGGCGCGGTGGGCGGAGTTCGCCGTCGAGGGAGTGTCTCCGATGCTGGTTATCGTGCCCAACAGGGGTAGCCGGCCCAGTGCGGCGATCTGCTCGGCGAGGTCGAGCACCAGCTTGGGCCGGGACCGGGATCCCATCGCGACGATGCCCACGGGGCGCGCCGGCCAGTCCCAGCCGGCTAGCACGGTGACGCAGGCGTCGAGCAGCTCACCCGGCACCGGATCGCCGCCCGTGCTTGTCGAGAAGACGTCCCGCAGCTGCGCACCCCAACCCAGGTCGGTCAGCCGGCCTACGGCGCGCCCCGTCTCGGGCAGCTCGGCAGCCGGGATGCGCCCGCCGAGGTCCAGACCCCACGCCGCCAAGCCGGTTGGCCACAGTCGCCGCGGCACGATCTCCACGCCGGGACGCCGTAGCCGATCGCGGGCGGTGGCCTGGGCGGCGACCGGGACGTCGGGGGACCAGTGCCGGTCGTTGCAGTTGTCCCGATCGGCGCAATTATCACAGCGCCCGCACGGGGCGGCGGCGGGATCGTCTAGCGCCCTGCGGAGGAACTCCATGCGGCACCCTGCGGTGTTCACATAAGACAACATCGCCTGCTGTTCGGCGTGGCGGGCCTGCGCGATGCGGGTGTAGCGCTGCTCGTCGTAGTGCCACGGTTGCCCGGTCGCGACCCATCCGCTGCGGACCCGGTGGACCGCACCGTCCACGTCGAGCACCTTGAGCACCATCTCCAGCCGGGTTCGCCCCAGCTCCACACGGGACTCCAGTGCTGGAGTCGACAGTGGACCTTCCACACCGGTGAGAACGTCCAGGATCTGCCGCACCACCCGTTCGGCAGGGAAGGCGAGTGAAGCGAAATAGGCCCAGATGGCACGATCCTCGGGCCCGGGCAGCAACAGCACTTCGGCGCGGGTCACCCCACGTCCGGCCCGGCCGACCTGCTGGTAGTAGGAGATCGGAGAGGCCGGCGCGCCCAGATGCACCACGAATCCCAGATCCGGCTTGTCGAAACCCATCCCCAACGCCGAGGTGGCGACTACCGCCTTGACTCGGTTGGCCAGCAGGTCGGCCTCGATCGACTCACGCTCCGCTGAGTCGGTGCGCCCCGTGTAGGCGACCACGGCATGCCCGGCCGCGCACAGAAATGCTGCGACATCCTCGGCGGCGGCCACGGTGAGCACGTAGACGATCCCGCAACCGGGTAGCTCCTCAAGGTGTGCGGAAAGCCAGGCTAGCCGCTGCTCGGCGGTCGCCAGCCGCAGCACTGCCAGATGCAGCGAGTCGCGATCCAGTGATCCGCGGAGCACCAGCGCGGCCCCACCAGCGGAGATGCCGAGTTGCTCGGCGACGTCGTGTACCACCCGGTCGTTCGCGGTCGCCGTGGTGGCGAGCACGGGGACCCCGGCTGGCAGCTCGGCCAACAAGGTGCGCAGTCGGCGGTAGTCGGGGCGGAAATCGTGTCCCCAGTCGGAGATGCAGTGCGCCTCATCGACCACGAGCATCCCTGCCGTGGCGGTCAGTGCGGGCAGCACGGCGTCCCGGAAGTCGGGGTTGTTCAGCCGTTCCGGGCTCACCAGCAGCACGTCGACCTGGCCAGCCGCCACTTGATCCTGCACCTGGATCCAGGTGTCCATGGTGGACGAATTGATCGTCGCAGCCTGCACGCCGGCTCGGGCGGCGGCGTCGATCTGGTTGCGCATCAATGCCAGCAGTGGTGAGACGATCACCGTCGGCCCCGCACCGGCGGCTCGCAACAGCGCGGTGGCCACGAAGTACACCGCAGACTTGCCCCAGCCGGTGCGCTGCACGACCAGTGCGCGACGCCGGTGCGCCACCAGTGCCTCGATCGCGGTCCACTGGTCGTCGCGGAGCCGCGCGCCGGATCCGGCCAGCTCCTGGAGGATCGCCTCGGCACTACTGCGTAGATCTGCGGGCAGATCGGTGGTGGTCATGGCGCCATGCTCTCCCATCCGCGGCGACGACCGCCCCGTAGGCTCGGGAGCCGTGCAGCTCCGAACAACCACCGAGTCCGCGGCCGATGTCGTCGCCGGGTGCGCCCGGCAGGCGCAGCAGGCCGCTCCTGCCCTGGCTACCGCGTCCGACGAGGCGATTGACGCTGCACTGCACGCCATGGCGCAGCGGCTGGGCACCTCCGCCGACACGGTGCTCGCCGCGAATGAGGCTGATATCGCCGCAGCGGAGCAGTCCGGCATGACCCAGGCGCTGATCGACCGGCTGCGCTTAGGCCAGACCCGGCTAACCGAGATGGCCGGCCAGCTCGCCCTGCTCGCCAAGGTTCCGTTCCCGGCGCGGGACCAGGTGCTCGAAGATCGTCCGGATGGGTTGCGGCTGATCGAGCGCCGCCGCCCGATCGGCGTGGTGGGCGCTACCTTCGAGGCCCGGCCTAACGTTACCGTCGATGTCGCCTCGCAACTGGTGAAGTCCCGCAACGCGGGGGTGTTGCGGACCGGGTCGGCGGCGCTGCGTTCTGCGCTGGCGCTGGGCGAGCAGGTCATCGCCCCCGCGCTGGCCGACGCCGGGCTGGATCCGGACGCCGTGCAGCTGGTGCCCGACCCACGCCGGGACTGCGCCGTCGCACTGGTGCAGCTGCCTGAGCTGATCCCGCTGGTTATCGTGCGGGGCAGCGGGGAGACCACCCGGATCCTGGCCGCCGAGGGCGCTCGCCACGGGGTGCGGGTGCTGGCCCACGCCGACGGCGGTGGCGTGCTCTACATCGATGCCGCAGCCGACCCCGCGATGGCCGTCGAGCTGCTCGTCGCCGGGCTGGACCGGCTGGGTGTCTGCAACCGGGTGAACCTGCTGCTGATCGCCGCAGATGCCTCGGACCGGTTGTATGACGCGCTGCTCACCGCCGCCCGGCAGCATGGAATCGCGCTGTCGGTACCACCGCATGACCACCCGCTCGGGCATGAGTGGGCACTGGACAGCGGACGGGAGGCGACACTGACCGTGAGCCGGGTCGCCGGTCCGGGTCACGCCGCCCAGGTCGCGAACCAGGAGACTTCCGGGCTGGCCGCCACGATCGTCACCACCGACGCCGTCGCCGCGCGCGAGTTTCTGGACGGTTACACCGGTACTGGGGCGTTCTGGAACGCCAGTACCCGCCTGCTCGACGGGTTCAAACTACGGAGGGTCCCCGAGACCGGGATCAACCTCGATCGGGTACCCGGTCCACGCGGACCGGTCACCTTCGCTGATCTGTACCTTCGACAGTTCGTGGTCGTCCCGGTTTCACCGATGGGGTAGCGGGTAGCCTGGATGGTTGAACTGAACTTTCTCACGGCGCAATGCGAAGATCGAGTGTGGAGCTTATGACCCCGGTTAGCCACAAGTGCGGCCGCCCGCTGCGAGACCTGCGGATCTCGGTGACCGATCGATGCAACTTCCGTTGCTGCTACTGCATGCCGCGCGACGTGTTCGGGACTGATTTCCCCTTCATGGATCCCTCCGCGCTGCTTTCCTTCGAGGAGATCGGACGCCTCGCGGCGGTCTTCGCCCGGCTGGGGGTCAGGAAGCTGCGGCTCACCGGGGGGGAGCCTTTGCTCCGGCACGGCATTGAGCGGCTCGTCGAGCAGTTGGTCCGCATTGAGGGTGTGGATGACGTGGCCCTGACGACCAACGGGTCGCTGCTGGCCGCGAAGGCACGAGCGCTTCGGGATGCCGGGCTGACCCGGGTCACGGTCAGTCTGGACTCACTCGATGAGCCGACGTTTCGGGCCATCAGCGACGTGAAGATCCCACTGGCGCGGGTGATCAACGGTATTACGACCGCTGCCGACGTCGGCCTGACCCCCGTGAAGGTCAATACGGTGGTCAAGCGTGGCATGAACGACGGCCAGGGACTCGTCGATCTTGCCGGTTTCGGACGCGAGCATGGCTACGTCGTCCGCTTCATCGAATACATGGACGTCGGTGTCACCAACGGCTGGCGCCTGGACGACGTCGTTTCCGCAGACGAGATCATCGAGTGCATCAACGCCGTCTGGCCGATCGAACCGCTGGACCCCACCTACGTCGGTGAGGTGGCCACCCGGTACCGCTACCTGGACGGGGCCGGCGAGGTCGGCGTGATCGCCTCGATCACCAAGCCGTTCTGCCGTACCTGCTCCCGGGCCCGGCTGTCCGCCAAGGGCGAGTTGTACACCTGCCTGTTCTCCGGCGCTGGCCACGACCTCCGGGCGTTGCTGCGCGGTGGCTGTAGCGACGACGAGCTCCACACCGCGATCAGTGATCTCTGGCAGGGTCGGGCTGATCGCTACTCGGCCCAGCGAACGACCGCGACGGCCGGACTCGCCAAGGTCGAGATGAGCCACATCGGGGGCTGACCGCCGAGTGGGGGGCTCTTCAAGGCCGACCAACCGGGGGGTTGGTCGGCCT
>DATEMN010000596.1:0-3664 GCA_035275565.1 Pseudonocardiaceae bacterium
CCAACTCCTACCCGCCGCGCTGCAGCAGCGGTCTGCCCACCGGCGCGCTCATCGTCGACGACGTACGCAACGGTGTAGTCCCGACCGGTTCGGCCTCGCGCACTTGCGGAGCAGCCAAGTCCGACGGCACGTTCACGCTCAACTACAGCATGTGGAACGGAACGTATCCGGGAAAGATGGACACCCACCAGATCGGGGCCGGATACGGCAACCACTTCTGGTTCGCCCACACTCGCCAGCCGGAGTCCACGATGGGCACCGCCAACCGCATGCAAGCCATCGGTGTGTGGAAGCTCGGCCGGACGATCTCTGGCCAGGCCAAGGTCTACGCGCACATCCCTGACCACGGCGCACAGACAGCCCAGGCCACGTACAAGATCAAGACAGCATTCGGCACGAGAAGCAAGACGATCTCTCAGGCCGCCAACGAGTCGAACAAGTGGGTGGACCTGGGCGCCTACCGCTTCAACGGCACCGCCCCTGAGGTCAGCCTGTCCAACTTCACCAGCGACGGCACCGGCGACAAAGACATCGCCTGGGACGCGGTGGCGTTCGTGCCGGGCGACTACGATGGCCTCGGGGAAATCTCCTTCCCCGACGCCGACCCCGATGCACCCGACCCGGAAGTCCTGGACACGCCGCAAACCATCCCGGGTGATGTTTTCCCGACCAGTGTGGCGAGCGCCAAGCAATCGGCCAGCCTGTCCCAAGCCGCCCGCACCATGAAGGGCATGACCTGCCGCGAGACACCCGGCAGCGACGACACCGAGGTGTGCATCGGTATCACACCCAAGACTGCAAAGACCTCAAAGGCGGCGGATGCCGTCACGCCCGAGGAAAACGCCAGCTGCTCCATAGGCCCCAGGTCCAAGAGTTACACACGGTTCGAAGCCTGCATGACCTCCGAGGTGACGGTCGGCATCATCAAGAACGGCGTCCCTCAAGGCAACGCCTACCTCGCCTACCGGCACGAGATCGACCTCGCGGTCAACAGCAAGACCATCACCCAGCGGGTGTCGCTGAAGCCGACCCGGTACGACCCCACGGTCTCGGCGTTCCTGTTCAGCCTCAACATCCAGGGCTTCTGCCTGCCGGACTGCACCACTGCCGACCAAACCTGGTCGGGGTCCCCGCAGTGGACGACGTACACCGACTTCCACGAGGCCACGACAACCATCAAGTTCGACTGGGACGGCGACGTTGGACACGTCAACCACCACCTCAACTGGATCCTGTCGGGGAAGATCGACGGCAAGGACCTCAAGGGCGTCGGCTACGACGAACCCGAGTTGAAGGTGCGTTGCGACAATGAGTTCTCCGGCAAGAGGGCCGGCTGCGTCTTCCGGGAGTACATCCCGTCGTACCCGGTCAACAGGAAGCAGTATCCCGCCGCGGCGGCGCTGTACTGGGTGCTCCAGCAGAAACTGGCCAACCACCCGGGCAGCAAGGAGCACAACAGCCCGCTGCACCGCCTCGCGGACGTAGGACTCCAGGAGGAAAACCGGAAAATCATGTGTAAATCGGCCGCTGCCAAGTTCGAGAAGCACCCCGACACCCCTGACGCCAGCTGCGATGAGTACGCGTTCGCGGCGTCCCGGGAGAGCGGCGGTCTGCAGCCCGGGGTAGAGTCCGGCGCCGACTGTGCGCAGTTTTTCGCGACGAAGGGGAGCACCGGCTGGAAGCTCTACCTCGACGACCGCTACGACCTTCCCACGTACAACGAGGTGTGCGGACGCGGGAACATCCCGAACGGCCAGAACACCGCCGCCGGCGGCGGCCTGGGCCGGTGGACGCCCAAGGCGCGGGTGATCGACGGGGATGCGTACTACGTTGACCTGCCCGGGTTCGAGGACTGCGACCCGGAGACGTTTTGCCAGGTACGTCCCTGACATCGTGTGCGCGTGATGCGGGGCCCAGCACCTCCTGGGTGTTGGGCCCCGTGGCTCTACGTGACGAGCCACACCACTTGTAGGCGAGTCCCACGTACAAGCCAGCCCCGCATGCACTGGAAGCCGTCGGGCTGGCTGGTCGCGTCCCGCCTCGTGGTGTAGGCGATCAAGCGGTGCAGGTTCCGGTACGAGGCCGCTGACAATCTCCGCAGACGCAGCCGTCCACGAGGCGCCCTGCTGAGGCGAGTTGACCACTCCGCCGCGACGGAGCCACCGTCCCGACCTGCGGATTCCGCTGCTTTGATCGGCTACACCACTTGGCGAGACGCCATCTGCTGGGCTCCGGTTACTCCTCGATGTGGGCGGCCAGGAGCGGCCCTTCGAGCACCTCGGCGCGGGGCAGATCCAGCCCGAACACCGACTCGGCCAACGCCAGGGCCCGCAGATAGGGCCTGTCAACGTCGACGCCGTGCTGATACGGCGACCTGCCGTCCGGCATAAGCAAACCCGCCTCCCGCATCGCTCCGGCCAGCCGGTCGGGATCGGCGCCGGTACGCTCGTGCTCGCGGCCGGGCTCGAACCGGCACGCGATCTGGCCGTCCTTCGCGTAGCCGAGTGAACTGTCCGCATTCACCGTCCGCCAGAAGTCGACCGCCTCGGTGCCGACGGAGAGCCGTCGAACGCCATCCAGCGGGTCCGGGCCCGCGGGGCCGCCTTCGACGAAGGCGTACGCCCACCCCGCGCTCGCCCCGGCACGCACCACCACATCGTCGGTCTCGTCAGCGAGGTCTCCGGCCTCCACCCGGGTCAGCACCTGACCGGGGTCCACGTCCAGCCCAAGCCGCGTCAGCAGGTCAGCCGGGCTCAGCCCTCGCGCGAACAGCACCCAATAGCCGAGATTCACTTCCTCGGCCGTCGCCAGCCACCGAATTCCGTCCACGTCTTCCTCTCGTCGCAGTGACCCGCAGCGGCCATACGGCTGCGGACGCCAACGATGCCACGCCCCTTCTACCAGGGTCTTTGCCTGGCAAGAGCCGCTCTTCGGTCCAGCGATCGCCTGCGCCGCAGGATTTGCGGCGAATGACCTATAGTGCCCGCTCGCAACCGCAAAAACCTCTGCAAGGGGCGGACATGATCAGCATTCCCGAGCTCGCCGTCCTCGCCGCCGCTGGCTACCGCGGCACGCAACTCGTGGTCCACGACTCGATCCTGGACGTCCCTCGCGACTGCCTGTTCATCTGGCACGGCCGCAACACCGACAGCAAGATCCGCACCGCCCTGGTGACGCTCGTCAGCTGCGCGTACTGCGCTGGCTGGTGGGTGAGCGGTGCGCTCCTCGCGACCTGGCTCCTCGTCTCCGGCCAGTGGCACGACGCCCCGCTGCTCGTCCACGGCATCGAATGGTTCGCCGTCGCCGGGGCCGCCGTCATCATCAACCGCGTCGACGACACCCTCGGCCGGGTCGCCCCGTGACGCGGGCCGACATCGCCGCAGCGGCCTCCCGCTACGTCGATCGCAAGCTGGCATCCCGCAGCCAGCGCGCCGTCGACCAAGCGTGGCAGTCCCGCGCTTGGCAGCTGTACCACCTGGTACCGGAGGTCCGGTTCGCCGCCACCTACATGGCCAACGGCATGGGGTGCGGATCCTTTCCGGGGAAGGTCGTTGATCAGGCGTCGAGTTGGTGGTCGTGCTGGTCGGGGTAGGTGCGCTGGTGTTCGCGGGTGTGGTGGTAGGCGAGGTAGTCGTCCAGGTCGCCGTTGGCGTGCACGGCGCGG
>DATEMN010000597.1:0-6426 GCA_035275565.1 Pseudonocardiaceae bacterium
TCGATAGTACTCTGTGTGCGGAGGTAGGTAGCCACCGCTGTCAGTTGTCATAACTTGAACCACACCCCTGCGTGGGGATTTTCCGTATCTATCGGTAGATAAACCTTTTGCGGTAGCAGAGTTTCTTGAGTCTTGCACCCATAGGTCATCAATGACATAAGCGTTGGCGACAGAAAAAGAACCTGCCAGTAGGGCGCTACCGACAACAAACGGCAAGTTTTGTGCGTAGAGGCATCGACCTTCCTTTCTTGTGTCACGTGTCACTGCGCCAAAGTAGGCAAGTGGTGCCTTGCGGTCTGAGAGTGTTCCCCTCGCTTTGGATACGAATCTACGCTCGCCAGACACTCAACAAAAGACACGTCGACAACTGTCACCAGATTGAGTGAAAATCAAGTAAAACGCGTACATGATTGCAAAAAAATCTGCAAGGACACGCGTCGCACGATTACGGATTTACCCCAGTGCTGGACAACGCCAGACGCACTCCGAGATTGTACTAGGCGCCTGGACAACATGGTCGGGCACGCCAACGCGCTCACCGCGCAGGGAGGCACTGTTGTATTGTGCGAAGTGGTGGCAGGCTGGATCACGTTCGCGTGGTCTGATCTGATCAGATCGCCAGGCCAGCTCAGTGAAGGCAGCCGCTATCCGCAGTTTCGTGGGTTCTTCGACTCCGAGTTCGTAGTGGCCGCGGCGGAGGTTCTGCACGAATGCGTGCCCGGCGCTGATCATCCGGGCGCAGCGGAGCTGTTTGAGGCCGCGTATCGGCCACAGCTAGGACTTGAGTCGGCCGTGGTCGGCTTCGAGCGGGTTATTCGCGTACTTCTCCATGACATGGCATGCGGCGGGCACCAGTTCATCCAGTGCCCATGGGTAGGCGGGCGCGCGGTCGGTAGTCACCTCAGTGGGAGGTGTGCGGTGCGCAGCGCGTGGGTGAAGAACCGGCAGGTGGCCGTCAGATCCCGCTTCTCCACACCAGCACGTCGATGACCTGCCCGAACTGGTCGATCGCGCGATACAGGTAGACCCACCGACCGGCGATCTTGACGTAGGTTTCGTCAGCGAATCAGCGATCACCTGGCGCACGTCGGCACGGTCGTGCTGCATCGATCAACAACGGTGTGAAGCGCTGGACCCACCGGAACACGGGGGCATTACAGCCTCCATCCCTTCTCGATATCGCTACCGCCCTTCGCCATGCGCACAGGATTTCCCCGGCTCGGAGTACTACAGCGGCTCCGCCCCACCCGGACCATTCAGCAGTCGATGTGCCTATTCCACAAGGCCAGCCGGCTGCCGGCACCCGCGGGAACTGTGACCGGGCGGTTTCCGTGTTCACTGTGATTCTCTCGATGAAAGAGGAGCCTGACTGTGTCCCAGCGACCACGCCATGAGTACGCCGCAGGCATTCCCCATGACCCACCCGAATAGCCCCGGTTCCTCACGTACTCCTCTCCATCTCGCTCGCCGAACCCGCATCATCTGGCAGTACTGACACGTCCCGGCTTTGTCAGGGCTGCTCCCACCCTCCCCGGCATCACCCGGATTAGGCTGCCCCCAGCTCCATGAACCTGCTGTGACAGCCATTGGGGACCCTGCCGGGTCGGCGTGATCTCGGGAAAACTCGCTGGTGCCGTCCGTCCGATGTCGACGGCTCCAGGTGTTTTCTCTTCAGACCCCCGGGGCGACGTCCTGATGGCGCGCTGGACCGTCCGGTGATGGCTTCCCACGTGGAGGGATGCCACTCCGGGGCGGGTTACAGTGCACCGTCACGTGCAGATGCACGATCATCCCGACCGGGGCAACGGTCGGGATGCCGGACTTGGCGGTATGGGGCGCGGAGGTATTGGGGTGAACTCGGCTGAGGAGATCCAGGATGCGCTGCGGCGCTTCCCGCGGCGGGGCATCAGGCGGTGGGCGTCCTGGCGTGGCGGGTTCGCACGGGCCGCGGTGGCCATCACTGTCGTCACCAGCGGTAGCGGTCTCGCGGTGCTGCTCACCCGACGTGCTGGTGGGCTGCACGAGTACTTAGGGCAGCACGCGTACCTGGGACAGCACGTGCTGCCGGGCCTGTGCACCGATCCCCGCGAGTCAGCACCCGCCGCGGCGCGCCGTGCGCTTGCCGAAGATTTCGGGATGCTGCTGCCACCGGAGTCGGTACTCGGGCTGCTGGACGACTACGAGACCCGCTCCAATTTCGTGATCACGCCGGTGGTGGTCTGGGCCGGGGCGCGCAGCGAGCCCCAGCACTCTCGAAACGCCCAGGTCCTCACCATCCCCTTCGCCGACCTCGACGTCGAGCCGATGTTCGTGGCCAGCGCGGAGTCCGGCCATTCGGTGATTCGCCTACCGCTGCACGGAGAGTGGTTGCACGCTCCGACGGCCGCGGTGCTGTACCAGTTCCGCGAGGTGGTCCTACGCCACCGGCGCACCCGGGTCGTCCACCTCGCAGAGGGTGCCAGCGCACCTTGTGAGTGCTGAATGGTGCGATAGCACCGCCACTCACGACCGGTAGCGTGATCGGGGTGCGGCTGGCGACGTGGAACGTGAACTCGGTGCGCTCCCGGCTGCCGCGGCTGCTGCCCTGGCTGGATGCGCGTGCGCCGGATGTGGTGTGCCTGCAGGAGACGAAGCTGCCCGTACACGTCTTCGACGAGCTGGTCCGCCCCGCGCTGGCCGAGCGCGGGTACGCCATCGCGCATCACGGTGAGGGGCGGTGGAACGGGGTGGCGATCGCCTCCCGGGTCGGGCTGGATGACGTCGTCACCGGGCTGCTCGACGAACCGCGCAATCCCCTGAACTCGAGCCCGGATCCAGAAGCTCGCGCGGTGTCCGCCACCTGCGCAGGGTTGCAGGTCAGCTCCGTGTATGTGCCCAACGGCCGGGCTCCCGACGACCCGCACTACCGCTACAAGCTGGACTGGCTGGCCGCGCTGCGGGCCACGGTGGCTGCCGGAGATCCTGCGTCGACCGTGGTCTGCGGGGATCTGAACATCGCGCCTGCGGACGACGACGTGTACGACCCGGCCGCCTATGCCACGTCCACCCATGTCACGCCACCGGAACGAGCCGCGCTGCGCGACCTCGGGTTGCACGATGTGGTACGGGAGCGCTGGCCCAGTGAGCGGATCTTCACCTACTGGGATTACCGGGCCGGCATGTTCCACCAGGACCTGGGAATGCGCATTGACCTGGTGCTCGCCGGTGCCGACGTCGCGCCACGGGCACGCGCGGCGTGGGTGGACCGCCAGGCCCGCAAGGGCACCGCGCCCAGCGATCATGCGCCGGTGATCGTGGACCTTGATGAGGCCCCGGACGGGGACTGTGGCCCCGTCGTGCCGCCCCCCTCAACGCGGCGCTGACGCTGTTATGCCCTGCTGACCGGCGTGCACGGTCAGGATGCGTTGGTGAGCGGGTTTGCCCGCTGCTCGGTATGCGTACCGTCTGGTACGGGGGCTACGGTCGGATCATGCAGAAGCTTTCCTTAGACGCCCTGGCCCGCGAGGAACTGCAGGCAGCCCGCCAAGCCTCGAGTGGTCGCAGCGCGCGGACGGTGTTCGGTGGGCACGAGCGTGTGCTGCGTCAAACCGTGATTGCTCTGCTGGCCGGCCATGCACTGGGCGACCACGAAAATCCTGGAGAGGCCACCGTCCACGTGTTGCGCGGCAGAGTTCGTCTGCACAGCGGCAACGATGCCTGGGATGGCCGGCAGGGCGACTTGCTGCTAGTCCCTGCGGCGGTCCACGGATTGGAGGCTACCGAAGACGCGGTCGTGTTATTGACCGTCGCCAAGCACCGGTGAACTGCGCACTTGTGAGTGTCGGAGCATCGATACGATCGGCGTCCGAACGGATCGACATCGACTCGACCGTGGCCACGACGATGACTCCATCGCGAGGAGACCAACGTCTGCTCATCGGCAGAAGAGTACGTCCGGACGGTCTCGTGGGGCGGCCCCGCGCCGAGGTGCAGCAGACCCCACACCAGCCCCCGTTCGCGTCGTGTGTTCTCCGCTTGGCGGCTACTGTTATCTCATGTCGCTTGCTGACAAGAAGGTGCTGGTTCTTGCTGCTGACCTGTTCGAGGACATAGAGCTGCTCTACCCGGTCTACCGACTCCGTGAAGAGGACGTGTCGGTGACCGTGGCTGGACTGGACGACAAACCGGTCACCGGCAAGAAGGGCCACGGTCCAGTCCAGGTCCAGGCCACCATCGAGGAGGTCTCCGAGGAGCAGTACGACGCGCTGATCATCCCCGGTGGGTTCGCCCCCGACACGCTGCGCCGGTCGCAGCGGGTGCTCGATTTGGTGAAGGCGTTTGACACCAAGGGCAAGCCGATCGCGTTCATCTGCCACGCCGGCTGGGTCCCGATCTCGGCGAAGATACTCAAAGGTCGGCGCGCGACGAGCTTCAGCGCGATCCGTGACGACATGGAAAACGCCGGCGTTGACTGGGTCGATGCGGCGACGGTGGTCGAGGGCAACCTGATCTCGGCGCGGGGGCCCGACGACCTGGGACCGTGGCTCAAGGCGCTGCTCGTGGCACTGCGCAACGCATAGTTCAGGCACCTGGCTGTGCCGAGAGACACCTGCACGGATCCGTTCGGCTTGGCGTTTGCTCGGTGTCGCGGATCGTGCGCTTGCGATTGCCAGATCCCTCCGGGACGACTCCCAGTGGGGATCAGGTGGCCGCCAAAGCAGTAACCGATGGCTGCCACCTGCGTGGTGTTCGCGCGAGGCTGTGAGAGAAGGACGTCCAGGCCCGCGCGGGCACGACCGCGGGTGCGATCCGGGTCGTGCCATAGGTCGTCGAGTCGGGCCATCATGGCCTCCCAGTCGGTCATGGGCTTGCCTCCGCCCTGATAGTCGAGGGCGAAACGCGACGTAACCCAACTCGGCGAGCTGATCCGCTCGGAAGCGCTGGTGGTCATCAAGCCCCGGGCCCTCATGAGCGATGAGAACCGCTGGATGTCGACCTTCACCCGCAGGCAAAGCAAGCTGGCCGATCATCGTCCTGCCATCGGCCGCGTACTCGATGTCGGTCGCCGTCGTCATAACCGACGGTGATCACCCTCTCTAACCTGCTGACTGCGGAACCGGTCGATCGTCTGCCGAGGCGGTAAGTAAAGTTTCGATGATGGGTGAGCGTCTCTGTAGCTTGGCTGCCCTCGCCCGGGAGATCAGGACCCGCCCGAGCCCGACACCGACCCGTCTGGTCGCATTGACGGATAGGGTGGTGCGGGAAAGTCCACGTTGGCACGAGCGCTTGCTGCCGTCTCGTTTCGGGACTGCCTACCCTCCCGCACCACCCCGAACGCGAGGAGTCCTGCTGGACGAGGTATAGCGCGATACGACGGCGCCCAGTCCGCCAGCGGTACAGGTGGATGTGCCTCACCTTGTTGTCAGTACTGCTGCCAGTCCCTGGCAATCGGCGACTGTAAGGGTGATGGCGGGATGGCGCAGGATGCCGGTTGGCTCGATGCCGGGGACCGGTTCGTGGAAGGTGATGCAGAGGCCGCGCGCGCCGTTGGTGGCCATAGTCAGCCCTCGATCAGCAAGGGAGAGGTGTGCCGGTCCCGCGGTCTTGAGGAAGCCGAATGGTCCGGTGACAGTGGTTGACGTCACGTTGGCAAGGGTTGTTCGTACTCTCCAAGGTCCGAATCGGACGGCAAGCTCACCGTCGCTTACTCGGACCACTGCGGTGGCCGGGGTGATGCCGAAGAGCAGGCCGGCGAGCCTGTAGGGGGTGGTGAACCGGAACGGGAAAGTTTGTGTCGCCATCAGTATCAGTTACCCGATGGCGGCAGCTTTAACCTTAGGTGGCACCGTGCGTCTCGCGGCGCGAGCCTTTCTCCCCACCTGGACTCATCGGGCCGGGTCGTGTTGGCGGATGGTGAAGCGATCGAGTGGGTGTGGTTTCACCCCGGAAGGCACCAGCACCAAGTCGTCGATTTTCAACGGTGACCGCGCAGCAGCCGGGACCGGTGTACCGGTCAGTGACGCCCGCACCAGCTCCCGCAACCGCTGTCCGCATCGACGGTAGAACCGCAGCTGGGTGCGGCGTCCAAACAACAGCCAGCCCAGCCGGAGGATGGGCCCGAGGGTGGGTGATCGTTGGGAGTGGCAGGAGGCAACGAACTCGACCTGACCGCTGTCCAGGTGTTTGACCACCTCATAGGTCACTTTGCCGCGCTCGAGATGGTGCTCGAGGGTCTGATAGGACCACCCCCACACCCTCTTCTGCTGGTCTCGGGTCTCATCGACGAGAACGGTGATACGCACGCCCATGTAGAACCGCAACGCGAAGAAACGGCCCTCGAGCAGCAGATTGCGTCCCAGCAGCGGGTCTAGTACGGCAGCCGCAGTGTGTGATCTCGGTCGGCGTGTCGTGACCACGGAGACGGTTACCTCGTGATCAACTTCGGGT
>DATEMN010000598.1:0-6403 GCA_035275565.1 Pseudonocardiaceae bacterium
AGTTCCTCCAGGCACGGACCGCACTCATCCAGATGGCGCTGCAGCAGCTGGCGCCGCTCGTGATCGCATTCGTGGTCCAGAAACAACCACAACTCGCCGAGTACCTCGTTGCAATCGGTGTCGTGCGGATCTCCACGGCTCATGACGCGACCTCCGCATCGCGCAGAAAGCCCCGCTCGCGAGCCACTCCGGTGAGCATGTCGCGCAGCTGCTTACGGCCCCGATGCAACCGCGACATCACGGTCCCGATCGGGGTACCCATGATCTCGGCAATCTCCTTGTACGCAAAACCCTCGACATCAGCCAAGTAGACGGCCATCCGGAAGTCCTCCGCCAACTGACTCAAAGCATCCTTGACATCGGAGTCGGGCAACCGGTCCAGTGCTTCCATCTCCGCCGAACGCAGACCCGAGGAGGTGTGCTGCTCAGCCTGGGCAAGCTGCCAGTCGGTGATCTCCTCGGTGGGTTGGACAGCTGGCTGGCGCTGCCGCTTGCGGTACCCGTTGATGTAGGTATTGGTCAGGATGCGATACAGCCACGCCCTCAGATTGGTGCCCACCCGGAAGGACTTGAAAGCACCGTATGCCTTGAGATAAGTCTCCTGCACGAGGTCCTCGGCGTCGGCTGGGTTACGGGTCATCCGCAGCGCAGCCGCGTAGAGCTGGTCGAGCAAGGGCATGGCGTCGCGCTCGAAGCGCGCAGTGCGCTGCTCGGGCGTTTCCTGGCTCCCCCGATCCGCGACACCCCCTTCCCTGCTGTCCGGTGGCGGCACCGTAGTCCTCTCCGGGGCAGTGACAGGGCTCAGGTCGGGCTGCCCAGGCCGGGTGGGTTCGGTACTGTCGGCTGCCATCGCTCCGACCACCCCCATGCCCATATGTGCATTAGTGGTCGAGGGTACGCGCCAACTAGACACTCGGCCCGACGAAGTGAGTATGCGCTGCCGCGCTCCACGGTCGCGCGGTCGGTGACGGACCGGTGGGACTGTGGATGTCACGGGCTCAGCAACGCCCCACCCGGCGCCCGCATTCCATCTCGTGTCCTTGTGCGTCTGTTACGCACTCACGAGGCGCAGCCACTGCGCCACTGCGCATTCCACCGCGCCCGGATCGGCCTTGAGCGAGTGATCACCGGGAAGCAGCACGACTTCCCGCCCGGCGGCGGGCTCTGGGCGACCGAACGGATCCCGCTCGCCCTGCACGACCAGCACCGGAACGTCCAGCCGGTCCAGCTCACCCCGCCGGCTGCGGTCCGGTCGCCCCGGCGGATGCATCGGGAAGGCGAGGCACAACACGGCCACGGCATCCCCCGCCGCCGCGGTGCGGCACGCCACCCTGGCCCCCGACGACCGGCCCCCGAAAATCAACGGGAGACCAGCGAAGACCCCGCCCGCCAGGTGCGCGGCAACGGTCAGCCACGCCTCGTCGAGCTGCCGGGCCGGCGCTGGCGCACGCCGGCCCGCGACCCGGTAGGGCTGGGTGATCAGCGCCACCTGCACTCCGGTGGCGATCGCCGACCGGGTGGCGGCCACCAGATCGGGTGCGTCGGTGGAGCCACCCGCACCGTGCCCGAGCAACAGCGCCGCACCGGGTGCCGGTGATCTCCAGCGCGGAGCTGCTGCTCGGATCAAGTGCAACTCGACGTGGGCCGGGCCGTGCGGCGTCGCGACGGTCAGCTCGGTCACCGGGCCTTGTCCAGGTTCAGCAGCGCGGGCTGCTCCGGCTCGATCCGATCGACCAGCTCAGGGCCGTGGTGGCGGACATTGTTGACCGCCGTGGACACTGGCCGCAGCTCCAGCCCCGCCACCAGCTCCACCAGTTCCCCGGGAGGTGGGGCGAGCAGCCCGCTGGGATCGTCGCAGTCCGGATCCAGCCACGCCTCCCATGCCTGGGTGGGCAGGATCAACGGCATCCGGTCATGGATCTCGGCCAACGCACCGACCGCGTCGGTGGTGACCACCGTGCAGGTCACCAGCGGGGGCTCAGTACCCCGCCAGACAGCCCACAACCCGGCTAAGGCGAGCCCCGAGCCATCGGCTGGAGTGATGAAGAACGGCTGCTTGCGGCTTCCGGGCGCGGCCTGCCACTCGTACCAGCCGTCGGCCGGTATCAGGCAGCGCCGTCGAGCCACCGCGTCCCGGAAGGCTGGCTTGGTGGCCGCGCTCTCCGATCGAGCGTTGATCATCCGCGCACCGGCGCCGGGGTTCTTGGCCCAGTGCGGCACCAGCCCCCACCGCATCACCCGGATGCTGCGCACCGTGTGATCCCGGTCGGGGACTCCGTCCGTATCGCGCGGGTGCCGGGTCACGACCGCGAGTACCGATGTGGTCGGGGCGACGTTGTAGTCAGCGTCGGGCGCCGCGCCGTCGGTGCCGTCGACAGCGTCGAACTCGACGGCCAGCGTCGCGGGATTCCTGGTTGAGGCATACCTGCCGCACATAGCCGCCATCGTGGCATGCCGGGTACGGGATGATGGCACCATGGCGACCTCCCTTGAGATGCCGCGGGCGCAAGCACCGTGGGCCGCGCCACTGGCGACCGGACCGGTCCGGGCCACGGTCACCGTGCCGGGCTCGAAGTCGATCACCAATCGGGCGCTGCTGCTGACCGCGCTGGCCGGCACCGGTGGCACCGTCCGGGGGGCGCTGCGCAGCCGGGACACCGATCTGATGGTCGGTGCACTGCGCGCCCTGGGGGTACCGGTCACCAGCAGCGACGACGGGCTGGAGGTGGCCGCACACAGCGGTCTGCGCGGCGCTGTCACAGTGGACTGCGGGCTGGCTGGCACCGTCATGCGGTTCGTCCCGCCACTAGCCGCGCTGGCCAACGGCCCGGTTCGGTTCGACGGCGATGAGCGAGCCCGGCAGCGACCGATGGGCACCGTACTCGGGGCACTGCGTGCGCTGGGTTGCCGCCTCGACGGAGACGCATTGCCGTTCGTGCTGCACGGCACCGGAGGGCTGCCCGGTGGTGAAGTGCGGATCGACGCGTCCGGCTCGTCACAGTTCGTCTCCGGGCTGCTGCTATCCGCCGCCGGGTACGACGCCGGCATCACGGTCCGTCACGACGGTCCGCCGGTCCCGTCCGTGCCGCACATCGAGATGACGGTGCAGATGCTGGCCGACCGCGAGGTGGACGTGGACACCGACGGCGCCACATGGTGGCGGGTGGCCCCTGGCCCCGTAGCAGGCGGTGATCACGACGTCGAACCGGATCTGTCCAACGCAACGGTGTTCCTGGCAGCCGCCGCGGTCACCGGGGGGGAGGTCACCGTGCCGGGCTGGCCTCGGCGCACCACCCAGGCCGGCGACGCGATCCGTCCCATGCTGGCCCAGATGGGCGCCCGGGTGGTTCTCGACGAGCGCGGACTCACCGTCACCGGAGCCGGCCACCTCGATGGCGTGGACGCCGATTTGCACGACGTCGGAGAGCTCACCCCGACGCTGGCGGCGCTGGCGGCGCTGGCCACCGGGCCATCGCGGCTGCGCGGGATCGCCCACCTGCGCGGGCACGAGACCGACCGGCTGGCCGCGCTGGCCACCGAGATCGGAGCACTGGGCGGCGACGTTCGCGAGACCCCCGACGGCCTGGAAATCCGACCCCGGCCGTTGCGGGCCGATCCCGGCCGGCCCTGGGCCACCTACGCCGATCACCGGATGGCCACCGCAGGCGCGATCCTCGGCTTGGTGGTGCCGGGGGTCCTCGTCGACGACATCGCCGCGACGACCAAGACGCTGCCGGAGTTCGGTGCAAGCTGGGCAGCGATGCTGGCCGGTGGTGCCGGCTGAGCCGGCCCGGGAGCGGCCCCCACGGTGGTCCCCGTAAAGGTCACAGCCTTGATGAATCCGATGTCCGGGTCCGGCCGGGGCGGCGTGGTTCCCGGCCGCGCACCAAGCGCCGCCCCGAGCACGCCGACGCGACACCCGCGATGGTGGTAGCAGTGGACCGTGGCCGGTGGACCTGCGCACCCAACGGCGACCCTGAGGTTCGGATCACCGCGATGCGGGCCCGGGAGCTCGGGCGCACCCCGGTGGCGGTGGGGGATCGGGTCGGGCTGGTCGGCGAGGTCAGCGGCGCCCCGGATGGGCTGGCCCGGATCGTCCGGGTCGAGGAGCGGTCATCTGTGCTGCGCCGCACCGCCGACGACACCGACCCCTACGAGCGGATCGTGGTGGCCAACGCCGAGCAGCTGCTCATCGTGGCCTCGCTGGCCGATCCACCGCCGCGTACCGGGCTGATCGACCGGTGCCTGGTAGCCAGTTACGCCGGGGGCCTGGCGCCGGTGCTGTGCCTGACCAAGCGGGATCTGGCCGCGCCGGACGCGGTGCTGGAGCGCTACGCCGCGCTGGACCTGCCGGTGCTCGTCACCGCCCCGGAGACCGGGGTGGACGCGGTGCGGGAGCGGTTGGCGGGCCAGGTGTCGGTGCTGGTCGGGCATTCCGGAGTGGGCAAGTCCACGCTGGTGAACCGGCTGGTGCCGGACGCGGTGCGGGCCACCGGGACGGTCAGCGGGGTGGGCAAGGGCCGGCACACCTCCAGCTCCGCGGTAGCGCTGCCGCTGCCCGGCGGCGGATGGGTGGTGGACACCCCGGGCATCCGGTCCTTCGGGCTGGCGCACGTCACACCCGACGATGTGGTCCGCGCCTTCGGCGACCTGGCCGAGGCGATCGTGAACTGCCCACGGGGCTGCACCCACCTCGGCCCGCCCGCCGACCCGGAGTGCGCCCTGGATGAGCTCGACGGTGCCGCCCACCGCCGAACGATGTCCGTGCGGGTCCTGCTCGCCGCACTCACCAGCTCGTGAACACCTCGCTGGGGGTTTCCGAGCCGACGCGGGCGGCCTCGGCGGCAGCCAGCCGTCGCAGCTGCGGCTCGACGTGCTCCGCGCCGCCGAACTGGAAGCCGAGCTGGGTGGCGTAGCAGCGGGCGGCGGCGATCTTGGCCGGGAGGTGCCCGGCAATGTGGGCAGCCTGCTCACGGCCGGCCGGAACACCCACCCAGGGGGCGGCGTCGGGGCGGCGGAGCACGTAGGGGGTGTCGCGCCACCACCACACCCGCGGGGCCAGGGCGGCGACGACGTCGACGACCACGCGGTGGTCGGCGTGGTCGCCGAGGGCCTGCGGGGCGAGTACGACATCGGCGCCGGCCAGGTGCGGGGCCAGCGCGACACGCAGGTCGTCGTCGATCCGGTCGTCGTCGTGCACGCCGGCGAACAGGTCGCGTGCGCTGGTGTATCCGCGGTGTGGAGCCTCGGGCAGCGGCAGGTGCACCGGCTCGGCACCGAGCACCCCGCACGCGGCGGCGTCCTCGTCGCGGCGCAGGGCCAGGTAGTCGACGTCCGGGCCGAGACCCTTGTCCAGCTGCGTGGACAGCGCGAAAGGCGACGGATCAGCAACGGTGGCGGTGAAGCAGGTCACCACGCGGACCCGCCACCCCGCGGCCACCAGAGCGCCGATCGTCGCGCCCGCCGAGAACACCGCGTCGTCCAGGTGTGGGCTGACCGCGACGGCCTGCCTCACAGCAGGTGCCCTCACAGCAGGTGCGGAGCCGCGCGGAAGCGGCACGACAGGTCGACGGGCGGGTCCGGGATCACCGGGACATCCGGCGTCTCGACCAGCAGCTTGTCGTAGACCGCGGTGATCTGGCCCGCGACGACGGACCACGACCAGCGCGAGTGCACGTCACGGTAGGCGCGCTGCGCGACCCGGCGGCGCAGCGCGTCGTCGGTGAGGATTCGGCGGATCCCGGCCGCCAACGCGGGCGGATCGGCGGAGGCGACGAGCACGCCGTTGTCGTCGGGGCGCACGCAGTCGCGCACGCCGACCACATCAGTCGACACCACTGGCAGCCCGGTTGCCATCGCCTCGAGGATCGTGTTGGAAAACCCCTCGGCGTAAGTCGGGCTGACGAAGACCTCGCCCCGCTGGTACACCTCGGGCGCGCGCTCATACGGCACCGCCCCCAGCACGTCGACGGCCTCATCGAGGCCCAGCTCGGTGATCCGCTCGCGCACCCGAGCGATGTCCGGCCCGATCCCCGAGACCAGCAGCCGCACCCGGGTGCCCGCCGCCAGCAGCAGCCGCACCGCCGCCAGCAGGTCGAGCACGCCTTTGCGGACGTCGACCCGGCCGTGATAGAGCAGCACGGGTGGATCGGACAGTCGGGCGAGCTCGTGGGAGGGGGTGAACCGCGTGACGTCGGTCGCGCCCGGCACCACGGTGAACCGCGCGGGATCAACGCCGTGCCGCTCGGCGACCTCCGCGGCGAACGACGGCGAGCCGATGAGCAGCCCCGGGGCGTGCGCAAACACGGCGCGCACCAGCGTGCGGTGGGTGTCGCAGCAGGTGCCGACCCAGTGCCCGTCACCGCCCTGCACCGAGACCACCGCGGGCAGTCCGGCCTTACGC
>DATEMN010000599.1:0-2439 GCA_035275565.1 Pseudonocardiaceae bacterium
AGAGGCGGCCGGCTTCAGCGGTCATCCCACGGACCAGCTTTCCGGAACATAACTGCCACTGACTGCAAACTTCCTTCCGCACAGCAAGAGATGCGAGGTCGGGGAGGATTTTGCACCCGATTCGGCATGTGATGTGAAGGGAGATGTCGGACAGTCCGTGAAGGGAGATGTCGGACAGTGCGTGTGTTAGGTCGAGGGTAGGGGTTTGGTGGGGCGGCGGCTGCGGGGCAGGCCTGAGCCGATGTCTTTGTGGTCGGGGTCGAGGGTGAGTCGTTTGACGAGGTCGTGGCCGTGGAAGATGACAACCTGGAGGTTGTCGTGCAGGACGTGGAGGTGGGCGCCGGCCCATTCGCGGCCGAGTGCGATGCGGTAGCCGCCGTAGATGTCGATGCGGCCTTTGGCGCAGGCGGTGTGGCGGGTCAAGGTGGTGCGGGGGTTGGGTGGCTGGTCGGGGTCAGGGCCGGCTTTGGGGGTGGCGTGGTAGCGCTGGTCGGGAGTCTGACCAGCGATGCCTTGATGGGGGCGTTGGGTGTTGAAGATGACGTCGTAGCCGTCCAGGAGGCGTTGCAGATCGGGCATGGTGGTGGCTGCCGGCCGGGCGTCGAGCCAGCTTTTGAGCGGTTTCCAGTCGCGTTCTTTCTTCCCGCAAGTCTGTGGGTGATAGGGCGCGCAGGTCGCGTGATAGACCCCGATCCTGGCCAGGCGTGCTTCGAACTCCGAGTAGGCGCCCGGCCAGCGGCGGCGGATGCTGAACGCGGCACCGTTGTCGGACAGCACCACCACGGGTTTCCCGTGCCGGTCCAGCGCGGTCTTCATGCACTCCCACACCGATGGGCCGGTCTCACCATCGGCGGCCAGGGTCGCCAAGATCTTGCGGGAATGATCATCGATGACCCGCACGATCACGACCTTCGCCCCGGACACCAGGCGCCATTCGGTGCCGTCGATCTGCCACATACCGTTCGGCGACATCGCCTCGAACCGGCGATAACTGGAATGTGGCCGCTTGGCAGGCGACACCTCCACACAGCCGTGCACGGCCAGGATCTTGTGCACCGTGCGAGCCGACGGCAGCCCCTCGACCCCGGCCAGCCGTAACCAGTCCCGCACGCTCCTGGCCCCGCCGTCCCAGCCGTCCGCAACCAGCTGGTGATGCTTGGCCACCAGCAACTCCACCACTGCCGACGGCGTCGCGTTCGGGGACCGGCGCGGCCGCCTCGACTTCGGCAGCAGCCCCTGCAGCCCTTCGGCCTCCAACTGCGCCCGGTACCGGTAGAACGTGTCCCGGCTGATGCCGTACTCCCGGCACAACCCAGACACCGCTCCCCGCGGCACCTCGTCCAGCACGACCAGCGCACCGATCGCGAACCGAACCTCCATCGGAACCACCAGATCCGCCACAACCCAGACACTGGGCCACGACCGTCAAGTGTCCGACATGTCCCTACACATATCTGTCAGACATGTCCCTTCAGAACACATGCCGTTCTGGGTGCGTAATCCTCCCCAACTTCGGGTCACGCCACTGCCGTGGCCTCTAGTTCTACGAACTGGCCTGGGATGGCTAGGCGGGTTACGCCGAGCATTGTGGTGGTCGGGGCTGCTCCGGCGGTGGCTAGGCGGGCTGCCAGTACGCCGTAGTGGGGGAAGAGAAGGTCTACGTCTGTCGTGTAGACGTTGAGGCGGACGAGGTTGGCGAGGGTCATGCCGGCGTCTCGGAGTACTGCTTCCAGGTTGGCGAGGCTTAGCTCGAGTTGTGCGGGCAGGTCGCCGTCGTGCTGGGGTTTGCCGTCGGCGTCCATCGCGGTCTGGCCGGAGCAGTAGAGGGTTCGGGTCTGTCCGGTGACCAGCTCGCCCTGGTTGAAGCCGAGTGCCAGGGACCAGGGCACCGGGTTGACTGCGGTTCGTTCGATCGTCATGGCGGCGAGCTTTCCAAGAAATCACGACACCCTTCGTCACGTATTCTTTTCGGGTGCGTGCGGACCGGTTGGTGTCGCTGGTGTTGCTGCTGCGTCAGCGGGGACAGCTCACGGCGGATGTGCTGGCCGCGGAACTGGAGGTGTCGACGCGGACCGTTCTGCGCGACATCGAGGCGCTGTCGGCGGCCGGCGTACCGGTTTATGCCGAGCGCGGGCGGCACGGCGGGTTCGCGTTGCTGCCTGGGTTCCGGACCGAGCTCACCGGGCTGAATCACGACGAGGCGCTGGCGTTGCTGACTGCCGGCTCGGCGCGCGGTGAGCAGGTTTTCGGCCTCAGTTCGGCGCTCGCCTCGGCCATGCGCAAGGTGGTCGACGCGCTCCCGGAGACCCATCGGACCACGGCGAGCGCAGCGGCCCAGCGAATCCTCGTCGACCCTGAGACCGACCTGCTGTCGCGGCGGCTCATCACCAAGGAAGTCCCCGACGCCACGATGCTCGAGGTCCGCCGCGCGGTACTGGC
>DATEMN010000600.1:0-6060 GCA_035275565.1 Pseudonocardiaceae bacterium
GGAGATACCAGCCGCGGCCGCGGCATTGAGATAGCGGCGCACGGCGTGGAACAGAAACGTGCCTGAGCCACAGGCCGGGTCCAGCACCCGCTGGTTCAGCGGGTCGGTGACCGCGGTGCTGACCACTTGCTCGGCCAACCAGTCGGGCGTGTAGTATTCGCCGAGTTGCTTACGGGTCTCCGACCCAATCACCGACTCGTAGAGCACCTTCAGCACATCGTGCTCGACATTGGTCCAATCAAAGCGTGACAGCCGTCGGGCGAGGGTGCGGACGAAGTCGCCGCCGTGCGGGCTTGCCGTCCCGTTCGTGATATGCGTGCCATTCTCGCCCGTCGGTGAGGACACCGACATAACGCTGACCGGTCTGCATAGCGCGGGCCGCCACGTAGCCCGCGAGCTGCTCCTCCGCCGCTCGGATGACGCCTTGCTTGCGGAGATCTTTCTTGACCTCGATGACGGTGTAGCCGACCTCGACATCAATGCGCCGACGATCTCCTAGACTGGGTCTCAAGCTGGACGTCCAGGTCGTGGTCCCCGAGACCGAGACCGCCGGTGAGCAGCAACTGGCGGACGTCGGCCTGCACGGTCGCCTCACTGCGCACCCGCTCGCGATCAGCAAGACGACGCAGCAGCTGGCTGAGCTCGTCGGTCGATGAACTCGAGTCGGTGGCCATCCGGATGGTCTACCACGTGCCCCCGACAGGGGAGACGCGCGTGCTCAGTCCTCGGGTGGGGTGGCGGCGGGATCCCAGCTCAGGCCGGGCACGCCCCAGCCTTGGGCGCGCACCATTTTCTTCGCCTCGCGGGCATACCGGCCGACCAGTCGGTTGAGGTAGAGGATCCCGTCGAGGTGGTCGGTCTCGTGCTGCAGGCATCGGGCCAGGAAGCTGGTGCCCTCGACGGTGATCGGTGCGCCGTCCGGATCGAATCCGGTGACCTGTGCCCAGTCGGCCCGCCCGGTGGGGAAGGACTCACCGGGTACCGACAGGCAGCCCTCCCAGTCGTCGTCGGGATCAGGCATGGTCTCCGGGCGTTCGCTGCTGTCCAGCACCGGGTTGACCACCACACCTCGATGCCGGACGCCTTCCCCGTCCGGGCAGTCGTAGACGAACAGGCGCAGGTCCACCCCGATCTGATTGGCGGCGAGCCCGACGCCCTGGGCCGCCGCCATCGTCTCGAACATGTCGTCGACCAGCGCGTACAGGGTGGTGCCGAACTCCGTCACAAGCCGGGTCGGGGTGTGCAACACCGGATCACCGACGATGCGGATCGGGCGGACGGTCATGATGATGCACATTAATCGCGCTAGGCCCGAGGCTGTGCACACCCCCACACCCCTTGAGGTGTCGCCGGCCCCGCTCGGACCGCCGCGTGGTTCAATGACGGTGCCGAATCACATCCCTGTGATTCGGCACCGTGGCCCACCGGACATAGCCGCCGGAACGTGAACCGAGGAGCATGATGGACGCCGCAGCGGCGCTGCCCCCGATCGAGGACGATCACGCGGGCCTGAGCTGCCGGGAGCGCGAGATCTTGGTGTTCGAGCGCCAGTGGTGGAAATACTCCGGCGCCAAGGAACAGGATATCCGGGAGCTGTTCGGCATGTCCGCCACCCGTTACTACCAGATTCTCAACGGCTTGATCGACCGGCAGGAGGCGCTCGCTACCGATCCGATGCTGGTCAAGCGGTTACGCCGGTTGCGGTCCGTTCGCCAGCGAGCGAGGGCCGCTCGCCGGCTCGGTGTCGACCCGCGCCAGCAGAACCAGGGCTAGGGCCATGAGTACCCCAAACGGAACCGGGGCCGGCAGGCGGTTGCGAATCGCTGGGTTGGCCCTGCTCGGGCTGGCGGTGATTGCCGTCGCGATCGGAGTGGCGGTGGCCACCACCGGCGGAGAGCGGACCTCGGTTGCCACGGGGCCACCGCCGGTCAGTGCGACTCCCGACCCCAGACCCTCCACCATCCCGTATCCGCCGGTGGTGACGTCGAGCTCGGCTCCCGTGCCCGAGATCCCGGAGAGTGCCGTGGTAGCTCCGCCCGAGGCTGACGTCCGCGCCCCGGTCGGCGATAAAAGCTCCCGTAACGGCGAGGTTCGGGTCTACAACAACAGCATGATTCGCGGCTTGGCCGCGCGCGCCGCAGCTGATCTGGCTGCCGCCGGCTGGACGGTGGTTGAGGTCGGCAACTATGCCCGGGGGACGATCCCCACCACGACCGCGTACTACCAGCAGGACACTGACCAGCGCGCCGAGGCCGAGGCGCTCGGCGACGAGTTCGCGATGCGTGTCGAGCCTCGATTTCCGGGTATCGCGCACGCCGGACCTGGTCTGATCGTGATCGTCACGAACGACTACACCTCTCCGTGATCAGTCGTGCGGTTGGCGGAGAGTGGTGCATGGCTCGCGCACGGTACCGCGGATTCTCACCGTACGACTGGGCCTATACGGACGCGATGCCTTGTGCTATTAATTACTGGCAGGTTCGGCGGGGGCGTATATCGGGATTTGATTCTCCATTCATATAGGAAACTGACTGGACAGCCACATGATCCGGCTTCAACCCCAGCCCATGGATACCGTCGCCGACTTGAAGCAGGCGTTGCAGAAGGCGATCGAACTCGAGTTCTCGACTTTGCCGCCTTACCTTTACGCTGCGTTCACCATCAGGGACGGCACCAACGAAGCAGCGCGCCGCCGCATCGGCTCCATCGCCCGCGAGGAGATGATCCACATGGCGCTGGCCTGCAACGTGCTGAACGCGATCGGCGGCACACCGGTGCTCGCGAAGGCGTCCGTAGTCCCCTCCTACCCCGGCCCGCTCCCCTACGACATCGGCGCTGAGGGTTGCGAACCTTTCCAGGTTTCCTTGCTGCCCTTCTCCCCAGCGGCGATGGACCAGGCGATGCACATTGAGGAGCCAGAGGACCCGCTCGTCTTTCCGGAGGTAGCGGCACTGGGCCTGGAGCCCACGTACCAGACCATTGGGCAGTTCTACCGCGCTCTCGACGAGGCCCTCGGCAAGCTCCCGACCGACGTCTGGTCGACGACTCCCCGCAACCAGTTGACCGACCACCCCTTCTTCGCTGGCGAGTTGTTCCCGGTGACCGGCTATGACAAGGCATCGGAGGCGATCCACCGGATCGTGTCGGAAGGGGAGGGCAACACCAAGAGCCCGCTCGACTTCGAGGGCGAGCTCGCCCACTACTACCGCTTCGAGGAGATCCGGCGCGACCAGGTGCTCCAGAAAGATCCCAGCGCGCCCGAGGGATTCAGCTGGGGGGACCGGCTGGGCGTCGACTGGTCAGCGGTCGTGCCCGCCATCGCCGATCCCGGTGAGCACGACTTCTCGGGCGATCCTCCCGCCCAGGCCGCCCAGCATGACTGTGACCGGGCCTTCACCGTGATGCTGCAGGAACTCGAGCGGGCCGTCAACGGTGAGCCCGGACGGCTGGGCAACGCCGTGCGAGCCATGTTCGACCTGCGCCTAGCCGCTCGAGCCGCCTTGGCCACCCCGTTGGCCGGCAGTGACACCTCCGCTGGGCCCGCGTTCCGCTTCGATCTGGCCTGACAAGGAGCACCCGTGTCCGTCCTCGACACCCCGCGGATCTACTTCCGGGGTCAGATCACCTGGGATCCGATCGTCACCAACAATTACCCGCAGCTCTACGACGTGGCCACCAGCAAACCCATACTCGGGATGGGAACAGTGGCCGATTACCGGGAGCGTGCCCGCCAGGCCGTGCCAGCCGGGAACTGGAACATGCACGGCACCCACCGTTCGACGTTCTTCGAGACCACCGTCACCGGGGTCGACCTCGGCGACGGACTCCAGGTCGACGATGCGCTGGTGGGGGTGCCGGTGTCGTTCAGCGGCAAGCTGGTCGACCTCGACCCCTACGGTGCCACCACCTCTCAGCTCTTCTTCGACGAGTTCAGCTGCGGCATCGAGGGCGGATCCCAGATCCTCGCCCATCGTGGCTCCCCGATGGTGGCTCGCCGCATCAACTTCGCCCGCAACACCGTTTACCAGGTCATCGCAGGCCGGGCCTCGGTGATCTGGCAGGCGTCGTTTTACACCGGCGGGGGACTGTCCGTGCAGCCCCGCGGGTCGGACGTGCTCGCGGGCCTGCACGACTTGTTCAGCGACGACGAGGTGATCGGCCTTACCGTGCGGTTCAACGCCTACCGCACCGTTTATTACGACACCGAGGCGCCTACCGCGCAGCAGGCGCAGGACCTGGCCGACCAGATCGCTCAGGGAGGTTTCCACCCCAACCCGGCCCGCAGCCTGATCGTGGGGGTCATCGGGCTGTGGCGCGCAGGCGAGGCGCCCGCCGTACCCGGTGACCGAGTGCTGGCTCGGGTGGGCGACGGCCCGGTGTGGACCGCCTTCGCCAGGGTGAGCGACGGTCGGCTGACCATTGACCTGGGTAACAGCGTCCCCGAGACCAGCTTCGACGTCCCGAAGCTCGACCTCGGCCCGCTCACCGTGGTGGCCAAAGCTGAGGGCAAGGACGTACCGCTGGGCACCCTCGACTACGCCGCCTATGATGCTGCGGCCTATGCGGCCACCAGCGGGATCGTGACGCTGCCGCTCGATTCAGCCCTAGTGGCGGCCACGAACACCGCCGACCTGGAGGTGCGGGCGGCAGACGGCACCGCGCTGCTCACCGAGCAGCCGCTCACGGTGGTGGCCGACCCGCCCACTCTCTACCTGGAGGAGGGAGAGCAGGCCAGCGTGTCGCTGCGGGCGTTGCTGCGAGGGCAACGACCGGGCGCGCCGGTGTCGGTCACAATGGTCGAGGTCGACGGGCCTCTCCCACCCCTGCAGGTGCAGACCGACGAGAACGGGGAGGTCACAATCCCCCTCAACGGCGGTAAGTCGGGCAGCTGGACGTGGGTGCTGGTGCCCTGGCAGGGTGCGGCCCCCACCCTGCCCACTGGCCTGGACACCGCCGTCAGCGAATACCTGGCTCTGCGCGTCACGCCGGCCGACGCCGAGATCGCCGCTCTCGCGCCGACCTGGGAGAACGTCCACCAGTACGTCCTGCGGAACTGGGAAGCGTTAGCTCCGTGCATGGACAACTGGCTGCGGCTCGGCGACGAGCAGCAGTGCCGCACCTACGCCCGGCTGGTGCGCCGCCTGACCAGCCGGGAACGGTTCGACGACTACGGCTACATGCCCGTCACCCGCGAGCTCACCCGGGGCCAGCGCACCCTCCTGCACGCCTGGTGCGATGCGGTGACCGGGGAGGTGACCGCGACCCGACCCGCGTTCGCAGCCGAGGAGGTAGCCGCAAAGGACCCGTTCGGTCGCGGCTTCTGAACCCCCTGGTCTGCCGGCACCGGCCCACTGAGTCGGGACTTTACGTCATGAGCTGACCCGCACTCACGGCGTGTCGCACGACAGGGCCGTCACCATCGGATATTACTCGCTGTGCAGTTTCGCCCGTCCGGCCGGAGCGGCCGACCCGCCGAAGAAAACCCACCGAAAACTCCGGAGGACACGCATGGCCAGCGCACATGAGCATGCCGTCGGGCAACGAAGGGGAATTGGTCGGCGTCGATTCCTCACCGGACTCGGCGTTAGTGCGGCCGGTGTGCTCACCCTGAGTAACGTCGAAGCGCTCGCCGAGACGGTCGAGGGACCGGTCCCCGACTCAGCCCCGGATCCCCGGTTCAGCCGGATGTTCCAGCTTCCGGCATTCGCCGACCCGCAGTCCCCGGCCGTCCGGAACGCAATGATCGACATCGGCAAGCCGGGCGGGATGATGGATGCGGCAGATCCGCTGCACGAGGGTCCAATCCGGCTGATCACCAACCCGGAACTCAGCCCGCGTAACCGCGACCAAGACGTCCGCAACATGACCACCGGCACCACGTTCGTCGGGCAGTTCCTCGACCACGACATCACCTTCGACAACACCTCGCGGCTCGGCGTGGTCACCGAACCCAGCCAGACCCCCAACCTCCGCGACCCCAGGCTCGACCTCGATTCGATCTACGGTGGCGGGCCGGCGATCAGCCCGCAGCTTTACAAGCCCAGCGACCGCGCCAAGTTC
>DATEMN010000601.1:0-14652 GCA_035275565.1 Pseudonocardiaceae bacterium
TTCCGCGATTATACCGACACGCCCTCGGGTCGGGGGCGTAGATCCGGGTGGATAGGAGGCTTTGTGGATTCGTGGGTATCCTCGTGGTCGGGATAATTCCGCCGTGACCTTAGACCTCTTTCGCTGGAGCATGGCGCTCCACGGAAGGAGGAACGATGGGCAGGGTTGGGTGGACACGGGGTGAAGGCCCCTGTGTCGTTCGTAGGCGGGTACCGGCACTCAGCGACCCGATCCGGCGTCGTGGTCGACCGCGACCCGTGCTGGATCGCGCGACCATCGAAGCGACCGTAATCAGCGTTGTGGGAAACCGGGCCAAGCGGCGACGACTCGCGCAAACCTTGCTGTATGCGCCGACGGTGCTGGTCGACGAGCGCTCTCCAGCCCCCGCGTCGCGGATGTGCTGATTGCCCTACGCAAACGCGGGGCGGCGAATATTTGGCCACTGGTCTGCGCGGAGTGCGGCAAGCACTTGCGCACCTCGCAGCGCCGCGGCCAGGACTGGTACTGCAGCCAGTACCCCCGTATAGTCGTGCACGTGGGTTTGCAAGTCTCGGACTCCCGGAAGTAGCTGCCGAGCTGTCACGGCCCCGTAGAACTTGACCACCTCTTCGGCTGCTGCGCCCACTGAACCGATCTGCCTATCCTTAAAGACCATGAACGCATTGTGAGTCCATTATCGCTTACGGTTGAAGTTTTCCGGTCAAGTGGTCACCACCACCTACTGCGAACACCAGGGTAGCGAACTCTCGGTGCCCGTCAATGTTGAGCAGATTGTTCAGTTCGTGATCACGGAAGCCGGCGATCGCGCACGCGTTTAGTCCTAAGGCGGTCGCGACGAGGTAGAGGCTTTGCGCGACGATTCCGGTATCCATATGAACTGTACGGTAGTGACGCAGAGGATATTTCCACAGGACCCGGTCCATGCTGCAAGTGAGCACTAGTAATACAGGTGCTGTGCAAAATTCAGGTTGGAGCAGACTCTCTCCGGCGGCGTCGGACAGATCACCGTCTCGGATCAGCTGCAGGGTGAGTTCATAGGGGTGGAAATAGTACAGCCCGCGAGGCACCTCGGTCACTCGGGTCACGAGCACGTAAATGTTCACCGGCTGCAGGCCGCCGGCTGAGGGACAGACGTTCAGCGGGAAACTACTCCAACCGTAGGCTGCCGCAGTCCGGTTAACGCTGTAGCTTGAAGTCAACAGGGAACCGAGCGCCATGAGATCGAGACCGCCTGGCGAGTAGTGGTAGTGCGACCGGCGACTTCGCAGCACGGCTTCGAGGGGCATGCTTAGCCTGCAAAGATGATGTGGGAGCGGAATGACAGCAGTGCCCGGGTAGGTCTTAAATGGTAGTGACGCACGTGTTGGGGGTTTTTCCCGGGCTGTGGCGACTTCGTTGATCAGTTTGTGGACTAGTTGGAGGATGTCGACTCGCTGAGCTGAGGTGGCGTTGGCGAGCAACTTCACGACCGCCTGTTGGTCAGTCTCGGTGAGCTTGTCAAAAGCGTTCAAGAGCTGTGATCTGAGCGTATCGGCAGATTTCATCGCGGCAGCCTCGTTATCAGAGCTCGGTCGAACGCGTACGGTGACGTCGCCGCTCCAGACCGGCCAATATCGTGCCATCACCGCCAAGCCATTTGTCCTTAGTCGCGAACAGTCGCTCCGCCTGAACCTCGGCTGCCTGTTCCGTGCGCCCAAATACACACATCAGAGGCGACCTGAAAAAACGATCACAACCGGGCCCGTAAACATTTCTGCCTCTCAGAGATGATCCTGCGACTACTTTCGGTGCGACTACAGAAATTCGAAGGACAGTGGGCAGACGCACGGTAGACCGCGGCGCTTGTCGGGCTACAACCAATCAATCGTATACACCGCCTTGAACATCGCGAACGAACGCGAAGACAGACTGCCCCTCTGTCGACAGGTAGGGGCGCGTCGCAGTGAGTGCATAATCCATCGACGGTGAAAAGAATCCTATCCGAGACCTGTCGATCATTTGCTGTATTCGATCGCCGGGCGCAGAGGTCCGACAGGAACTTGCACGAAGCCAAAACTGCCAAAGTGCGAACCACACGTAACAAGCATGAAGGAACGAATGAATGTGAAGAATTCTGCCAGTCCAAGGAGACGAAACGGTCACCCCAAGGTCCGCGCCATCCGGGTTGAGGAACGGGGAGACCTCTTCAATGCGATGAAAGAAAGCATGGATTGATTCATGGATCATGCTGTCGGCCAACGCGACGGTGTCAGTGTGGTCGTATTCTACATTGGAGAACCCGATTCTTCCAGGCCATCGTGGATTAGAAAGAGAGAAATGTTCACTATTCCGACTGGTGTCATTCCAAACGAGAATCGATTGCGTGTGGCTGGAGATTAACTCGTAAGCATGTTCGCTAACCAACTCAACCAGCGCTCGCGCGCCCTCCAATTTTCTAATAATTTTTGAAAGTGCCAATGGCTGGATCGATCCTAGTGGCAGCTTGGCAAGGCGCAGAAACCTTTCAGCATGGCTGCTTGTATAGTCGACCACGATCCCGTTCGTCAAACATGGAGCTCGAAAATATGATTCATCGTTCCATGCTAGAGAAGAGTAATGTAAAGGGTTATCCGGTTTTAAGTACCCGGCGGGGTAGTAGTGGTCACCCAAAGCCGTCCATACGCCACGCCGTATCGAGCCGGCGCCGCCGGTACGGTAGTGTTCGGCTTGAACAGACTCTACAAAAAACAGGAGATCCTTTTCTCGACCGTAGACAAGACGCCATGCAGAGTCTGGCGCTGTGATGAGCCGATCTAACGCGTGTGTAGGAAGCGCGTCGGAGAGTCGTGCTAGACGATCTCCAACGCCTGCCTTGACGAAAGCTGCTAATGCCCGTTCAAATCTCGTACGTAAAAAATCCCGGTGGCTAATCAGGAGCGACGAATGAAGTAACGTCGATTCCTGCCAGGACAGGACTTCCGGGCAGGCGCCGAGGATTCCATTTTTCATCTCTTCTCTCTATCTACCCACTGCGACCCTTGGTATTGGAATCTTTGGCATTGGAGCGTGTAGCAGCGTTGCACGCTACCAGGAACGCCGCGGAAAGCGGTTCTCCGTCTTCACGTGACGGTATATCTCCCCGTGACGCGCAAGCCATATAAAAGAGGGTTGCGAGTAGAGTGTGCTCTCTCTCGTTGAGGATGGTGGCAAACTCGTCGAGCTTCAATGCTAGGTTGTCAATGTCGTCCCTCGTGAACCTAATTTTAGTTTGCATATATCGACTCCCGAGATCCAACGATCGTGATCACAACTCAACGCTCCCTGTGGCCAGTCGTCACGCCCCTGGCTGGGGCCTCAACTCCACCGCTGGTCACTCATCAGGAGGTAACCAGGGCCAGATTCCCGTCCTATGTCCCAACTCTCACAACCCACTGTAAGCATACATTGTCGCATAATACTTGCTGTTGCCATCAATAGCAAGGTAGGGAGCCAAGCGGTGGTCTAGCAGACGATCTTGGCACGCCACGACAGCTTGGGTCGTCGATGGCCCTGGATCGGCTTCCCACCGAGCTGAGCATGATGCCAGCACGATCGGCGAGCTGGACTGGATCATTGAGATAGACGGCTTGGCCAACCGGGCACCCCAGCGCCCCGCCGACCCCGCCCGGTTGCCGTCAGTAGCCGGGTAGAGGTCGTTCGGCCACTGACCCGCGCGATGATCAGCACGATCCCCGACTGTTAGCCCGAAGTTACGTGGTCGGTGACGACCGAATCATTCTGTTGATCAGTGGTTTCAGTGTTTCGTGGTGGTTGTGTTCTGTCTTCTTCAGGGCGAGTGGGATCGGTGCGCCGAGCGGCGCAAAAGGTGGGTCTTATAGATTCTCTTCCGGCCATTCTTACCCACGTAGTGACGACGATGCATCGACACGTACATGGCACCACCACGCATAGGCATAGCGGAACCGTACCCTCGCCAGCGTTCAAAGTCATACACGTTGGTGCCGATAAACGGAGTCACTGACCAGCCGACATCGTAGATCAGAACAACTACCAGATCCCCAGGAACCACCGCAACTTCGGGTTGGTATAGGCCGTGTTTGCTCCGGCGCTATCGCCTAGTTCAAGGGCGAGGCCGATCATGTGTGTCCGGCTGAGACGATGACGCTGGTCGCATATGTAAGGCGATGTGGAAGTTGCCGGTCTCTGGATGGAGGCCGCAATGGGCGTGGACGCCGAAAACCTTCTGAAGGAGCGCTTGGGTGAGTACGTCCTGCGAGCGGCCGGCCGCCGCGACCCGGCCGCGGTCGAGCACAACCAGCGTGTCGGAGTACGCGGCGGCGAGGTTGAGGTCGTGCAATATCGTAACCACGGTGAGACCTTGGTCTTCGGCAAGCCGGCGCAGCAGGTTGAGTAGCGCGCACTGAGCGGACACGTCGAGATGGTTGGTCGGTTCGTCGAGCAACAAGAATTCAGGTTTCTGCGCGAGGGCTTTCGCGAGCATCACTCGTTGTTTCTCTCCGCCGGATAGTGACGAGAAGTAGCGGCCCGCTGCCCAGCCTACTCCCACCTCATCGAGGAGTTGGGCGACCAGTTCGTGGTCAGCGGCGGAGTCGCGCTCCAGTAACCGTTTGTGCGGGGTTCGTCCGGTGAGGACAACTTCGGTGACCGAGAGCTCGAAGTCGTCAACTCGATCCTGTGTCAGAACCGCAATGCGGCGGGCTACCTCCCGGGCGGGCAGTGTCCAGACGTTGAGCTCTTCTTTCGGGTGGGCGATGAGTACGGTTCCAGCCTGGGGCCGCAGGGATCGGTAGATGGCCCGCAACAGTGTGGTTTTCCCGCTTCCGTTGGGCCCGACGATGGCCATGACATGTCCGGTGGCAACGTCTAGGTCAACACCTTTGACGACCAGCGAACCACCGAGCTCGATCTGCACTCCGCAGACCCGCAGGTTCATCCTGCCGCTCCGGCGATGCGGCCTGGACGCCGCAGCAGCCACAGAAAGAATGGGCTCCCCACCGCGGCCGTGAGCACGCTCAGGGGGAGATCGCTGGGCGGATCGATCGTCCGCGCGAGCACGTCGACAACGACGAGGAAAACGGCCGCAAGCAGCGCGGCGAACGGCAGCACCCGCCGGTGGTCAGGCCCCACGAGGAAGCGAACAACATGGGGCACGATCAGGCCGACGAAACCGATGCCACCGGCGACCGCCACGATTGTCCCGGTGAGCAGCGCGCTGGCCACGAGGATCTGAAGACGGAAGCGATGCACACTTACGCCCACCGCGATCGCCGCTTCGTCACCGAGCAGCAGGGCATTGAGCCGGCGGTTCTGCGTCATGGCCCAGATCGTGACCGTTGCTACGCACAGCGCGGGTAGCCACAGCTGGTCCCAGGCCGCTCCGGCGACGCTTCCCAGTAGCCAGAAAACCACCGAGCGAAGCTGTTCGGGGTTGGCGTGAAACTGAAAGAAATTGGTCATCGCCGACAGGAGATAACCCACGGCAACGCCCGCGAGCACGAGTCTGGTGGGAACGAACTGACCCGCCCGTTGCCCCAGAATGACCACCGCGGCGAGGCTGGCCAGAGCACCGAGAAATGCCGCCGCACTCACTCCGAGTCCGCTGAGTGCGCCCGTGCCGAGCACGATCACGACAGTGGCACCGAGCCCGGCTCCCTGACTCAGGCCCAACACATAGGGGTCGGCCAGGGGATTACGCACGACGGCCTGCAGCATGGTGCCGCTGACGGCAAGCCCAGCACCTGCCAATGCAGCTAACAGGACCCGCGGAGCGCGGAACTGCCACACGATCTGGTCGGCGGTCCCGGGTCGCGGATCACGGCCGAGGAGGTGGTCGACAATGACTGCGGCAACCGTCGGCAGCGGCACCTGGACGCTGCCGATCCCGATACCGAGCAGCAGTGCAAAACCTAGGCCGCCGAGGAGGCCAAACAAAGAAACCAGGTACCAGCCACCGCGTATCCAGTGCGGGCTTGTGTGGGTGGACCCACGGACTTCGCTCGTCGTCATATCGCTCTACTTGAAGACTTCGGGGTGTAATGTTTTTCCCAACGACGTGACAAGGATTGGATGTGTAATCTGTAAGTTCACTACGTCATCCAGTTGTACGACCGATTTGTTCTGCGCTGCTGGCCAGGACGGGAATGTGGTCTGGATGTATGACATGACGGCATCTGGGCTGGGTGCCCCGTCGTACAAGCCGTACACAACCACATCTGCCAGCCGGACCGTTGCGTCCTCCTTGGATACCGCCTGGAAACCTTCTACGTCGGACCACAGGTTCGTGCCGCCTGCGGCAGCTATGAGCTCGTCGAGCACTTTTCCGCCGTAGACGTAGAACTTCCCGCCGCTTGCCGCGGTATCGGCCACCGACGGATCCGTAATCGTCACCTTCTTGGACGGCAAGTTCGCAACCTTTGCACGCGTGTCGTTAATCGCTTGGCGAATCTCGGCCACTAGCTTCGCAGCCCGGTCCTGCACGTCGAAGATCTGACCGATCTCCGTGATGGTTGACAAATGCGCCTCGATCGTCGCCGCCTTTCTGGCAGCCAGGGCTTCAGGAGATGGATTCTCCACATTGTCGGCACAGAAATAGCTCGGGGCGTATGCCTGGATGCCGGCGGTGTGGAGCTGAGCACGGGTGGCGAAGCCCTTCTTGGGCTGGAAGTAGGAATCCAGGCCGGCAACGATCAAATCGGGATGCAGGGCGATCGTCTCCTCTCGCGACAGTCCGAGGCTGGCGACCTGAACCCTGTTGAGGGATTCGAGCTGAGCAGTCATCCCGGGAATATCGGTCCGCGTGGAGAAGATCGTCGTTTTCACGATCTTATCTTTCAAGCCTAAGCTGATCAGCAAAGCAGTCATTGCCGGAGCGCCCTCGGTCAACACCGTCTCAGGAGGCTTCGTGAAGGTCTCCGTGGAGCCGCAATTCTCAATCGTCAGCGGATATGTGGTCCGACCCTCGCCCCCCTTGCTCCTGGAGGTTGCCGTATCCGTGTTGCTGTTACTGCCCCCGTTGGCGCACCCAACTAACAGCAGCAATATGGCGCAGACGCCCAGCACGCGGACTCTGGTCATGGTGCTCCTTCCACGACGGAGACCACGACGGTGCCGATCCGGTCAGGAGAGCCGAACAAAATTCCGCCCGGTGGCATTCCGTGCATCGTGATCAAGTCGATCGATTCGTCGTCAACGCTCATCACGACCGCCGGAGCCCGTCAGCGGTCTGCAAGGACCAGATCTATCCAAGAATCTCGGATCTGCTCGCCCTCACTCGGAACGGCACTCTAATACAACTTTAGCGCAACAGCAAGGTTCCGGCGAAACGACCACCGGTTTACTGAGAGTGTCTAATCAACCCAGCGTGTCCAGGCAGCTTCGGTGAGTGGCTACGCGGTACAGATTGAGACGATATGAATAGTAGAAGGACGGGAGCGACGCGACACGGGTGGGCGAACTTTGCTTTGAGCCGGAATCGTATCGGGTCGCCCGCACGTCGGTGAACTGCGTCGGCTGGTCTGCTACGCGGATTTCGTGGAAGTCATCATTACTTCGGGCTTCTGGGCAGGCCGAAGAGACACGCCAACCGACGGCTCCGGATCGTTCGGCCCAGAGTTCGGCATAGTAGCCGCTGGCAAGGATCAGTTCAACGCGGATCTGCTGCCTTCATCACGGTCTGAGCCTCATTAGATCAACGTAGGCTCATCATCGCGAGCTCCGGTCAGGTCAGTCGGAGCTGGGGGCGGTAGATATCCAGCCAGGTGGAAAGCTTGAGCGTCTTCTCGATGCCGTTGCGGACGTCGGGGGGCATGGTCACTGGGTCTTGCTGCGTGGCGTTGTCTATCCAGCGGCGGTTGACCAGCTGGAACACTGGGGCGTCTGTCGTGAGCAGCTCCTTGCCCTGTTGCTGCAGGGAGCTGGCGTAGAGGGGCTCTTGGGTGGAGGGGTAGGGGCTTTTCAGTCGCTGTAACACCGATTGGGGTAGCAGGTCGGTGGCGGCGGCGCGGAGCAGGCTTTTCTCCCGGCCGTCGAAGGTCTTGAGCGACCATGGGGTGTTGTAGACGTACTCCACGAGTCGGTGATCGCAAAACGGCACCCGGACCTCCAAGCCGACGGCCATGCTTATTCGGTCCTTACGGTCTAGCATTGCCTGGACGAACCGGGTCAGGTGCAGGTAGCAGATCACCCGCATCCGTTGTTCGTGTTTGGTCTCGCCGTCGGTTGGCTCGACCTCAGCGACCGCGCTGGTGTAGCGGTCACGGATGTAGCTGGGCAGGTCGAGGGCGGTGGTGAGGTCGGTGTCGAGTGGTTCGGGCGCCTGACTGTATGGGCCAGCTAGAGAGGCCGCGATCCAGGGAAAGGTGTCTGCGGCCTGCACCTGGGGTTGGTGAAACCATTGGTAGCCGCCGAAGATTTCGTCGGCGGCCTCTCCGGACAGGGCAACCGTGGAGTGCCCGCGGATGGCTGTGAACAGCAGATACAACGAAGCATCCATATCGCCGAGGCCGGCCGGGATGTCCCGGGCGGTGACCACCGCGCGGCGCACCGCCGGGTCGGCCAGCGTGGTGTGATCAAGCACGATGTCGCGGTGGTGTGCGCCGACGTGCGTGGCCACCTCGTGGGCGTAGGGGGTGTCGGGGGTGGCGCGCATGGCGTCGGGGGTGAAGGTCTCGGTCTGCCCGACGAAGTCCACCGCGAAGCTGCGGACCCGCTCGCTGTGCTCGCCGAGCTGTGCGGCGGCCAGCGCGGTGATCACGCTGGAGTCCAACCCACCGGAGAGCAACACGCAGCGCGCAACATCGGCGACTAGTTGGCGGGCCACGATGTCGTCGAGCAGTGAGCGGACAGTGTCAATGCTGGTCTGCTGATCGTCGGTATGCACGCGGGTTTGCAGCGTCCAGTAGCGGTGCTCCCGCAGACCGGCGCGGTCGACGGTCACCACCGTGCCCGGAAGAACTTCGCGCATCCCGCACCACACCGCGCGGCCAGGCGTCTTGGCTAAACTGAACAGCTCACGCAGGCCATCGAGGTCGACCGCGCGGTCCGCGAGGGGGTTGGCCAGGATCGCCTTGGGCTCCGAGCCGAACAGCACCCCGTCGCTGGTGGGTGACAGGTAGAACGGCTTGATGCCCATCCGGTCGCGGATCATGACGAGCTTCTCGCTCCTGGCGTCCCAGATGGCCACGGCGTACATGCCGTTGAGTCGTTCGGCGACCGCCTCACCCCACTCCAGGTAGCCGCACAGCACCACCTCGGTATCGCTTCGGGTCCGAAACCGATGGCCCCGGCGGCGCAGCTCACTGCGGAGCTCGGTGAAGTTATACGTCTCCCCGCTATAGATGATCGTCACCGTGCCGTCGTCGGTGTGTACCGACATGGGCTGCGTGCCGCCCTCGATATCGATCACCGCCAGCCTGCGGTGACCCAACACCACATGACGATCAAACCAACTGCCCTCGGCGTCGGGCCCCCGGCACGCCATAGTCGCCGTCATCACGTCAAGATCCGCCTGGTGCCGAGTCAGGTCCCGATCAAACGAAACCCAACCAGTGATTCCGCACATCGAGATGTCCCCTTGTCATGTCTGATGTGAGCGTCCAAATGAAGTTAGCGTTGTTACCTCCGACCCGCCGGCGAGCTGCGGGTCCTCGGCGCATCGAAAATAGACTCCTTCAGAACAAATACTACGTGTATTACGATGGACGCATCAACCTCCTTTAAGGTAACCGGTCGGGTCTTGTCCGGCGTGCTGTCTTTGATCTGCTTGCCGAACTCAGAGAACAGCAAGACGACTGTGTCCTGTGGCTTGCCCTGCTGAGCGAGTTGGTGAGGAACGCGGCCAGGCTGACCGATAGCCTGTTTCAGAGTCTAGTGTGGTTGGCTACCTTGTCGCCGTGGGTGTCGAAACTGCGCGCGACGATCGCCGATGTACAGACGGACGCCATCAACGCGCTGGTCACCGGGCGCGCGCTCGTCGTCGCGCCTCGTCTGTCGACGATTGCTGGCGCCGACCAGATCGTGATCGACAATAGTCGGCTCGTCGACACCGGCACGCACGACGATCTGCTCACCGCTGTGAGCTGTATGAGCTCATGTGGCGCGACCACCTAGACGCCCGCCGCCTCACCGTATGGGGCGGCGTCGCACCGCCTTGCCCTCCTCCCTCAGGACACCGAGTGCGAGATCAGCTCGCCGGTCACGGCGCCTTCTGGTCACGATTCCTCCTCATCGGCGGCACACGATCGAGTTAACCCGATTGAGATCGTGTCGTATCGTTGTTTGGCAAGAACTTTGCAACTGCCATCATTTGGGATGAAGAGATGCGCTTGCGGCGAGATGTCGAGGCCGAGGTCACCGGGTTGTGGCGCGAGCGTTCCTTCCAGCTGCTGTGGCTCGGTCAGACGGCCGCCGTCGCCGGCGGCCAGGTCCGGCTCGTCGTGCTCCCGGTGCTGATGTTCCAACTCACCGGCTCGGCCACGCAAACATCCTTGCTGCTCACCGTGCAGGCAGCTCCCTACCTGGCGCTGGGTCTGGTGGCGGGAGCTGTCGCGGATCGTGCGAACCGCCGCGTGATCATGGTCAGCTGCGACCTGGCCAGCGCCGCGGCCATGGCGAGCATCCCTACCGCCGCTGCGCTCGCAACGCTGACCCCAGCCCAACTCTACGTCGCGGGCGCGGTGACCGGAACTACCTTCGTCTGGCACGACTCGGCACTGTTCGGAGCGCTACCGACCATCGTCGGGCGACAACGCGTCGTCAACGCCTACAGCATCCTGATGTCCACCAACCAAGTCCTCCAGGTCGGTGCCACCGCGATCGCCGGTGTGCTCATCGCGGTAATCGGGGCGCAGAACGCCCTGTGGATAGACGTCACGTGCTATGCCGTCTCCGCCGTCATGATCCGCCTCATCCCGCGACAACTCAGCAGCACCAGAACACCCGACGCGCAGCGAGCAAGCCTGCACACCGACATCCGCGAGGGGCTGCGGTACGTACGACATCACCCGGTCGTGTGGCCGCTCACTGCGAGTGGCTTCGGGTCGGCCCTGGCCGGTGGCGCTCTACTCGGGCTGATCGTCGTCTACGGCGTGCGCCAACTCGGACTGGCAGAAAACGACGCCCAGCTCGGATGGCTGTTCACCGCTCTCGCCATCGGCGGTCTCACCGCCGGAATCGCACTGCCAGCGCTGTCCCGACGAGTGAACCAGCCACGGATCAGCCTCCTCGGCCTGACCGCCATGGTCGCACTGCTCGTCGGCATTGCCCTGACATCTATCCTTCCCATCAGCCTTGCGCTGCTCGTCGCCTGGGGCAGCGCCCATACCCTGGTCATCGCCAACGGGATCACACTCCGACAGCAACTCACCCCCGACCGGCTCCAAGGCCGAGTCAACGTCACCGCCCGAATGATCGCCTACGGCGGTACACCCATCGGCGCCGCGCTCGGCGGTGTTCTCGCGGACCAGACCAACATTCAAACCGCGCTATTGATGATGACACTCTGCGTTGCCGCCAGCGCCGTCTACGCCTGGTCCTCGCCGCTGCGCCGTACCGATGCCACGGCCATCACCCGCCTGCGCAAGGAAGTCGAACAACCCGGCTAACCGCGATTGATCACACGCAAAGCTGGCTGGCACGCGCACGAGGAGCACACCTCGACATGGCCAAGGCTGTGGCGCAGCGCGGCGATGGCGTCATCAATGGGTGGGCGACCGGACCTGTGCGGATAGGTCTATTCCTTGGCGACGAGGCGGTGGTGCCAGCGCAAGATCGTGCCCGGGGGGCGCCCCGCGTAATGAAGTCGGCAATCACCGGCAGCGCACCCTAGCTCCGTGATTGCGGCACCCCGCTGCCAGGAAGGGACGCAGAGCCCGACACACCGGACATGAGCGACGGACACGCCGGGGGCGAGCGTCTCCGTGCAACCATCCCCGGCACGGGTCCCGTCGATACAGTTACTGGCACGACCGACGAGAGGTCTGGGTGGATCAGCGCGACGAGCAGGAGTTCGCGGACTATTTCGCGGCCCGGCTCGATGCGGTGCGCCGAACCGCCTACCTGATCTGTGGTGACTGGCACCGCGCGGACGACCTCGCGCAGACCGCGTTCGTGGCGCTGCACCGGCGATGGCGCAAGGTTCGGAATAAGGGCGCGCTGGACGCCTACGTCCGGCGCACACTGGTGCGGGCGGCGATCGATGAGTCCCGCCGTCCGTGGCGTCGGGAATACGCCGCAGCGGTTCTGCCGGAATCGGCTAGGGACGGATCCGACGCCGTGGGCGATGCGGTGGCCACTCGATCCGCGCTGGTCGAGGGGCTGCAGCGGGTACCGCCCCGGCAGCGGGCGGTGTTGGTGTTGCGGTTTCTGGAGGGGCAGTCGGTGGCGACCGTGGCCACCGCGTTGAAGTGCACCGAGGGAACTGTGAAGAGCCAGACGGCTCGGGGGCTGGACGCCCTGCGTGCCGTGCTGGGTGACCTGCGACCCGCCGGTTGACGGCGTCGAGGAGGTGGCGGTGCAGTGGATGAGCAGCTCTTACGTCAGGTGTTCCGGGACGCGGCGGAAGAGCCGCCGCCGCCGGCGTCTTTCGGGTCCGACGAGGTAGTGGCCGCGTCCCGTCACGCTACGGCTCGGCGGCGCGGACTGCTCGGGAGTGCCACCCTGCTCGGCGTCGCGGTGCTGGCTGGTGGCCTGCTGGCTGGTGGTCCTGCGCTGCGCGACGACACGGCGGGACCCGCCGCTACGGCACCCGGCGTCCCCCTGAAATCCGATGAATTGCGCGCCCTCGATGCCCCACACTGCGGACCGGTGGACGCGGAACTGGCGGCGAACCTGACGGCTTTGCTCACCAACCGCGGCAGGATGGTGTCCGGCCCGGCTGGCGAGGTGCCCGAGCCGTGCCCGCAGCCTGGATCGCGGGCGGCTGCGGTGCCGGTGCCCGGCGGGGTGCTGGCAGCGTTGCTGGTACCGCCGGGTGAGCCGGAGCTGAGGCAGCTCGCCAGACCGGACGGGTACTCCGTGACGCTGGCGGATGGACGCACGTTGACGGTGAGCTCGATGCCCGGGGCGCCAGGGCAGCCGGCCCCACTGGTCGATGAGCTTCCTGACCTGGCACGGGAACTGGCTGCCGCCTTGTGAGTGGGAAACAGTGTTATAGCGCCTAACACCACTCACGGGCACGCTAGCGTGCACTCCGTGCTAGCGCAGCGTTATGCCTCTGGTGATCTGGTCCGGCTGTGGTCACCGGAGCACAAGGTGGTGCTCGAACGGCAGCTGTGGCTGGCGGTGCTGCGCGCCCAGGCCGATCTCGGCGTGCCGGTCGAACCGCAGGTGCTCGACGACTACCGGCGGGTCCTGGACATAGTGGATCTCGAATCGATCGCGGTGCGCGAACGGGTGAGCCGCCACGACGTTAAGGCCCGGATCGAGGAGTTCAATGCACTGGCCGGTCACCAGGAAATCCACAAGGGGCTGACGTCGCGGGACGTCACGGAGAACGTCGAGCAGCTCCAGGTGCGCTGTTCGCTGGAGCACGTGCGGGATCGCTGCGTGGCATTGCTCGCCCGCCTTGCGAGCCGTGCCACCGAGTACGCCGCACTGGTGCTGACCGGGCGCAGCCATAATGTCGCGGCCCAGGCCACCACGCTGGGCAAACGTTTCGCCAACGCGGCGCACGAGCTGCTGGTGGCCTTCGCCCGGCTCGAGGAGTTGCTGGCGCGCTACCCGCTGCGCGGGATCAAGGGCCCGATGGGCACCGCCCAGGACATGCTGGATCTCCTCGGTGGTGACGCGTCGGCGTTGGCGCAGCTGGAGCAGCGGGTGGCCGATCACCTGGGATTCAATCGGCTGTTGACCAGCGTCGGGCAGGTCTATCCCCGGTCCCTGGATCACGAGGTGGTCAGCGCCCTGGTGCAGTTGGCTGCCGCGCCATCGTCGCTGGCCACCACGATCCGACTGATGGCCGGTCATGAGCTGGTGACCGAGGGATTCCAGCCCGGCCAGGTCGGGTCCAGCGCTATGCCGCACAAGATGAACACCCGGTCCTGTGAACGGGTCAACGGCTTGGCTGTGGTGCTGCGCGGGTTCGCCTCGATGCTGGCCGAGCTGTCCGGTGCGCAGTGGAACGAGGGTGACGTGTCGGACTCGGTGGTGCGCCGGGTTGCGCTGCCCGACGCGTTCTTCGCTTTCGATGGGCTGGTCGAGACCTTCCTCACGGTGCTCGACGAGTTCGGTGCCTACCCGGCGGTGATCGAGCGGGAGCTGCAACGCTACTTGCCGTTCCTGGCCACCACGAAGGTGCTGGTCGCCGCGGTGCGGGCCGGTATGGGCCGGGAGATCGCGCACGAGGTGATCAGGGAGCACGCCGTCGCGGTCGCGCTGGCGATGCGGACTGACGGTGCCGGCAACGACCTGCTCGACCGGCTGGCTGGCGACGGCAGGCTGCCGCTGGACCGGGAGGATCTGGACGCCCTACTCACCGACCGCCTACCGTTCACCGGGGTCGCCGCCGGGCAGGTCGCCGCGGTCGTCGCCGACGTGGAGCGCGTGGTCGCCCGGTACCCCGATGCCGCTCGGTACCACCCCGCGCCGATCCTGTGAAGTTGGTAGCTCTTCAAGGACCACCAACCCCCCTTTGGAACGTCTCAAACGGCAGCCAAC
>DATEMN010000602.1:0-2468 GCA_035275565.1 Pseudonocardiaceae bacterium
CGGCGGGACGCCGATCTCGCCATCTCCGCGATCACCAGAGCCGGAACGCAAGCTCGACCGCCCAATCGCTCCCCCGCGACGAGCACCGTCTGCGCCCGGCGACCATGCCCTCGTCTGGCGGCCCCACTGCTCGGTCAGCTCATCGAGCACCTCACGCAGAATGCTCATCCCGGTTGTTCCTCCTCTACTGGTGATATCGCCACGGCGCGGGCCGCTTCAGGTCCCTGGGCCAGCAGCACCCGGAATCCAGCCTCGTCAAGCACCGGCACCTTCAGCGCCACCGCCTTGTCGTACTTCGAGCCAGGTGCGTCACCCACGACGACGAAGGCGGTCTTCTTCGATACCGACCCGGCGGCCCGGCCGCCCCGCACGGCGATCGCCTCAGCCGCCTCGTCCCGGGAGAACCCCGCCAGCGAGCCGGTGACCACGATGGACAGCCCTTCCAGATGGCGCGGCACCGACTCGTCGACAGCTTCAACCATCCGTACTCCGGCGGCCCGCCACTTGGCTACCACCTCGCGGTGCCAGTCCACCGCGAACCACTCCCGCATGGCCGCGGCGATCGTCGGCCCGACCCCGTCGACCGCAGCCAGCGCAGGCTCGTCGGCCTCCTCGATGGCTTGCAGCGAGCGGAACTCACGGGCCAGTGCCTGCGCCGCGGTGGGGCCGACGTGCCGGATCGACAGCGCCACCAACACTCGCCACAGTGGCCGATCCTTGACAGAGTCCAGATTGGACAGCAGTTTGCGAGCGTTGGCTGAGAGCTCCCCAGCCTTGGTGCGGAACAGATCCACCGCCAGCAGCTTCGACTCATCAAGGGTGAACAGATCGCCCTCGTCGTGCACCACACCGGCAGCCAGCAGTGCCACCGCGGCCTCGTAGCCGAGCACCTCGATGTCGAAAGCACCGCGCCCGGCCACGTGGAAGATCCGCTCTCGGAGCTGGGCGGGGCAGGAGCGGGCGTTGGGGCACCGGATGTCGACGTCGCCCTCGCGCTGGTGGCGCAGTCGAGTGCCGCACTCCGGGCAGTACGTCGGCATCACGAACTCGCGCTCGGCACCGCTGCGCAGCGCCACCACGGGGCCGAGCACCTCAGGGATCACGTCGCCAGCCTTACGGATCGTCACGGTGTCCCCGATCAGCACTCCCTTGCGGCGCACCTCGTCGGCGTTGTGCAGGGTCGCCAACGACACCGTGGACCCTGCGACAGTCACTGGCTCCATGAACGCGAACGGGGTGACCCGCCCGGTTCGTCCAACGTTGACCCGGATATCCAGCAGTGTGGTGGTGGCTTCTTCGGGCGGATACTTGAAGGCGATCGCCCAGCGCGGCGCCCGCGAGGTCGAGCCCAGCCTGCGCTGCGCCGACACCTCGTCGATCTTCACTACCACGCCGTCGATCTCGTGCTCCACATCGTGGCGATGTTCCGCCCAGTAAGCGATGTGCTCGATCAGCTCATTGATCGTGGACAGCAACCGGGTGTGCCCGGACACCGGCAGCCCCCAAGCTCGCAATGCCTGGTAGGACTGCGACTGGCAGACCGGCTCGAAGCCGCGCCGTCGACCAAGGCCGTGGCAGAGCATCCGCAGCGGTCGGGTCGCGGTCACCCGCGGATCCTTCTGCCGAAGCGAGCCCGCCGCGGAGTTGCGGGGGTTGGCGAAGGCCGGCTTGCCCGCCTCCACCAGCTTGGCGTTGAGCTCGGCGAAGTCGGCGAGCCGGAAGAACACCTCCCCGCGCACCTCGAGCAACTCGGGTATCGGGTACTCGGCGGACTCGTGCAGCTGGTCCGGAATGTCACGCAGGGTACGCAGGTTGAGCGTGACGTCCTCACCGGTGCGCCCGTCGCCGCGGGTGAGGCCGCGGACCAGCCTGCCGTTCTCGTAGCGCAGATTCACCGCCAGCCCGTCGATCTTCAGTTCGGCGAGGTAGTGCACCTCGGTACCCACGTCACGGGCGACCCGGTCAGCCCAAGCGCGCAACGCGTCGATCTCGAAGGCGTTGTCCAGGCTGAGCATCCGCTCGAGGTGGTCGTAGGCGGCGAACTCGGTGCTGAAGCCACCGCCCACCAGCTGCGTTGGAGAATCCGGAGTGACCAGCGCAGGCCAGCACTGCTCCAGTTCCTGCAGCCTACGCAGCAGCCTGTCGAAGTCAGCATCGGAAACGGTAGGGGCATCCAGCACGTAATAGCGGAACTGGTGGCCGCGCACGATATCGGCGAGCTCGCCGTGCTCGGCTCGGGCCTCAGCCGGCGGCTCGCCGGTCTTCGTGGTCACGCCAGCGAGACTAGCTTCGGACCCCGACAGATCGGCAGACCCACCGGCAGACGCAGCGCGGCCCCGCACCACAACCGGTGCGGGGCCGCAAGGAACGCTCAGCGGAGGGGGACGACCTTGTCGGCCTGCGGGCCCTTGGGCCCCTGGCTCGACTCGAACTCCACTTTCTGGTTCTCTTCCAGGCTGCGGTAGCCC
>DATEMN010000603.1:0-5158 GCA_035275565.1 Pseudonocardiaceae bacterium
GCCTTCGATCTCGAGCACGCGAGCGCCGTGCACGAGTGCCTGCGCGAGCTTCCCGAGTGCGACGTTTCCTTGCGGGATCAAGACCGCGCATACGAGGCCGGCGCGCGCCGCGTACGCGGCCGCGGACGCGCTCGTGTTACCGGTGGACGCGCATACGACGACCTTCGAGCCCTCTTCGAGAGCCTTGGAGATCGCCATCGTCATGCCGCGGTCCTTGAAGGAGCCGGTGGGGTTGGCGCCTTCGACCTTGAGCCACACCTCGCAGCCGGTGCGCTGCGACAGCGTGGGAGCAGGCAGCAGCGGGGTGCCACCCTCCTGCAGGGTCACCACCCGGCAACCCGGAAAGACCCGGATCCGGTCCGGGTATGCCTCGATCACCCCGGGCCAGGAGGGGTCGGCCGCCACCCGCAGCGTCACCTGACCTCGCCTTCCTGCTCCAGGGACAGCAGATCGGCTATCGTCTCGCGACGCAGCAGCAGCCGGTGCGCACCATCACGCACGGCGACCACGGCAGGGCGAGGCAACAGGTTGTACCGGCTGGACATGGAGTAGCAGTACGCGCCGGTGCCAGCGACCGCCACTAGATCGCCGGGGGCCAAGTCGTCGGGCAGCCAGCAGTCCCGGACCACCACGTCACCGGATTCGCAGTGCTTGCCGACCACCCGGCACAGCACGGGCGGCGCCTCGGAGCGGCGCGAGACCAGCCGGCAGTCATAGTTCGCGTCGTAGAGCGCGGTGCGTACGTTGTCGCTCATCCCACCGTCCACCGAGACGTAACGCCGCCGGGTAGAGACCCCCACCGTGACGTCTTTGACGGTGCCGACTTCATACAGCGTCACCGTGCCGGGTCCCACGATGGCCCGGCCCGGCTCGACGATCAGCATAGGGGTGGGCAGGCCAGCTGCCCGGCACTGCTCGTCCACGATGGACCGCAGCTGCTCGGCCAGCACGGCCGGGGGTGGCGGGTCGTCCTCCGGGATGTAGGCGATCCCCAGCCCACCGCCGAGGTCCAGGGTGGACACCCCGGCGATGGCGTCGGAACCGTGCTCGTCCCGGATCGTGGCGAACAGACCGACCATCCGGTGTGCGGCGACCTCGAAGCCGTCGGCGTCGAAGATCTGCGAGCCGATGTGGCTGTGCAGCCCCACCAGGCGCAGCCCGTCGGACTTGAGCACTCGACGGACAGCCTCGGCAGCGTCTCCGGCGGCCAGCGAGAACCCGAACTTCTGGTCTTCGTGCGCGGTGGCGATGAACTCGTGGGTGTGCGCTTCGACCCCGACTGTCACCCGGATCAGCACCGGCTGCACCACATCACGCCAGCGGGCGATGTCGTCCAAGCGGGCGATCTCCTGGAACGAGTCGAGCACCATCGCACCGACTCCGGCCGCCACGGCAGCGGTCAGCTCGGCGACAGACTTGTTGTTGCCGTGCATCGCGATCCGGCGCGCGGGAAAACCGGCGTGCAGCGCGACCGCGAGCTCGGCACCGGTACAGACGTCCAAGCTCAGGCCCTGGGCGGCCACCCAGCGAGCGACCTCGGAGCACAGGAACGCCTTGGCCGCGTAATGCACCCGCTCGGTGGCACCGAATGCCTGGGCATGCTCGGCGCAGCGAGCCCGGAAGTCCGCCTCGTCCATCACGAACAACGGGGTGCCGTAGGTCTGGGCGAGTTCACCGACCGCCACCCCGGCCAGCTTTAGCACACCGTCATCGCCACGGTGCGCGCCCCGCGGCCACACCGCCGGATGCAGTGCGTTCAGCTCAGTGGCACCGCTCGGACGCGGGCCCGCGGTGGAGGCTCGTGCCAGCACGTCGGCATGTCGCGGCCCGGCGGGGTGGGCTCTCATATCCGCTCCGGTGCGCTCATCCTGAGCAGGCCCAGGCCGTTGGCCAGCACCTGCCGGGTCGCCTCACTGCACGCCAGCCGGGCGGCGTGCAACGGGCCCGGCTGTTCGTCGCCCATCGGGAGCACCCGGCAGATGTCGGAGAACCGGTGATAGGCGCCAGCCAGCTGTGCCAGGTAGCGGGCCACCCGGTGCGGGTCGCGCAGCTGAACGGCCGCTGCCACGATGCGCGGGAACTCCCCCAGCGTGCGAATCAACTCACCTTCCCGTTCGTGCCCCAGCAGCCCGAGCTGGGCGCCCTGGGAGCTAATCCCCAGATCGGCCGCGTTGCGGGCCAGTGACGCCAGCCGGGCGTGTGTGTACTGCACATGGAACACAGGGTTGTCATTGGTGCGCTTAGACCACAGGTCGAGGTCGATGTCGCGCACCAGGTTCGCCAGCTGCCCGGCCGGGTACGGCCCGGCGCCGAAGCGCTCCCCAGCCGCGAGTACCTGCGTGACGATCTCGCCTTGAGCGTCGGCCGCCAGCCGCAGGTTGAGGAAGCCGGGTCCGGCGACCTCGACGGTGCGCACCCCAGGATGCCGGGTCAGCGTCTCGGCCAGCCAACCGGCGAACTCACGAGGCACCACCGCGGCTTTCCGCGCGGTCTGCAACGCCACGTTGGTGGCGTAGTCACCGTGCGCGGGGACTCGCGGGCGTTCGACGATCACCGTGGCAGGAAGCACGCTGGGGTCCAGACCGCGGCCGATCAGGACGTCGTGGGCGACGGATCGGACCAGCTCGGCGAGCGCAGCGGGAGTCACTCCTGGAAGTCTAGGGAGCCGTCGGGCCTGATCTGCGAACCGGTCGGACAGCCCTGCGCGACGGATCTCTAGACTGGCCGCCGTACGTTGGATCCCACGGTGAACGAGGACCAGACCAGGCATGCCCAGTGGCAAGAGCAGCAAGGCGGTGCGCAACGCCCGCTCAGTGGTGACGTCGACCAAACCCAAACCCTGGGGCACGGTGGCGGCGGTCCTCGCCGTCCTGGTGTTCGCAGGCGGCATCTTCTACTACCTGTTCACCCGGTACGAGGATCGGCGCGCCTTCAACCCCAGCACCACCAACAAGGATCCTTCGACCCAGATCGAGGGTATCGTCACGAAGAGCTACGGCGAGGCCAACCGCGGGCACATCGGGCCCGACAAGCGGGTCGCCTACGACCAGAGCCCGCCCTTCGGCGGTCCGCACGACGCGACCTGGGCGGCCTGCAACGGCGAGGTCTACGAGACGGCGGTGCGCAACGAGAACATGGTCCACGCACTCGAACACGGTGCCGTCTGGATCGCCTACAACCCGGACCAGATCACCGGTCCGGCCCTGCAATCGCTGCGGGACCGCGTGCAGGGAGGGAGCTACCTCATGCTCTCGCCCTATCCCGGCCTGGACTCGCCGATCTCCCTGCAATCGTGGGGACACCAGCTCAAGCTCACAGACCCCGCCGACCAGCGGATCGACCAGTTCATCCAGGCGCTACGGACCAATCAGTACATGTATCCTGAGATCGGGGCCAGCTGCAACGTCCTGACTGGCGTCTTCGACCCGGCGAAGCCACCGCCATTCGTCGCCGAGCCGCCCGGTCCGGACGCCATCCCGATGAACTTCGCCGGGGGGCAGGGCACTGAGGGGGCGACACCACCCACCCGCGGGGGTGCCCAGCAGCCGGTACCGTCCCCACCCGCAGGGGGGTGACACCCGCTATGGCGGAGACGATCACCGAGACCAGCCCGGACGGCGTGGGTCCGCACAACTCTGACGTGTCAGCCGGCGCGAATCAGTCCACCGCAGGCTGGACTCGCCTGGTGACGTTGGGCGGCGCGGTGCTCGCCGTGCTGCTGCTCGGGGCAGCGCTGGGCATGTCACTACAGCGAGGAACGGGGATTCCGGCCCTGCCCGAGAGCAACTCGGTGGACATCGGTTTCGCCCAGGACATGTCGGTGCACCATCGCCAGGCGGTGCTGATGGCGAGCCTGGCCCGGGATCGCAGCACCGACCCCGCGATTCGGTCGGTCGCTTTCGACATCGAGACCAACCAGCTCGAGCAGGTCGGTCGGATGCAGGGCTGGCTGAGCCTGTGGGACGCCGCGGCGCTGCCCACCGGTCGGTACATGACCTGGATGACCTCGATGCCCGGGATGGCGCACGACGGGGGGAACACGGCGGGGGTGACGGTGATGCCGGGAATGGCGTCGCCCGCTGACCTGGACCGCCTCCGGGCAGCCGGGGGCACGCAGTTCGACGTGCTGTTCTTGCAGCTGATGCTGCGCCACCACCAGGGCGGGGTGCCGATGGCCACGTACACCGCGCAGCACGCCGAGACGGCGCAAGTACGCAATCTGGCCGAGAAGATCATCATCTCGCAGGGCGCCGAGAGCGAGTACCTGGCCCAGCTGATCGCCCAGCGCGGAGCGCAACCACTACCCCCACCGAGCTGACCACCGCCAGCCGCAGGGCGTGGCTGATCGGTGCGGTAGGCTCTGCGACGGCAGGCCCCCGTAGCTCAGGGGATAGAGCACCGCCCTCCGGAGGCGGGAGCGCAGGTTCGAATCCTGCCGGGGGCGCCATGTCTGACCAGTGACGTAGGGTGCCAGGTTTTCTGGAGTCGTGTTTCGTGGCACGGATCGTGGCACGAATGGTTGTATTCTCCTGCCATGCCACCGCGCAAGCGCCGCCCGCGCGGCCACATCGCCAAGCTTCCCAGTGGTTCGTGGCGCGCTGTTGTCTATGCCGGTACTGATCCGCTGACGGGGCGGCAACGGCAGCTGCGGGAGACCGCGAAAACGTATGAGGGCGCCAAGATCGCGCTCACTAAGCTGCAGCGGGAGGTTGATCAAGATCAGCACCCGAAGACGAACATCACCCTTGGCCAAGCCCTCACGCAGTGGCTGGAGGTCGCCGAACTGGAGGACACCACCCGTGAGCGCTATGCCGATTTGATCCGGCTCTATATCGTTCCCACGCTGGGTGGGATGCTCGCGAGCAAGCTCGACGCTGAGTTACTCGAACGCTTTTACGCCCGGCTGCACCGCTGCCGTGATCTGTGCCCGGGAGGCACCCGATCCGGGCACGTGTGCCGGCCGCTGAGTACCAGCACCACCCGCAAGATTCACTACATCATCCGCGGCGCGCTGGAACGCGCCGTGCGCTGGCAGCATCTCGGGGTGAACAAAGCCGCACTGGCACGGGCTCCCTCCCCACGCCGACAGAGCCAGACCCACCCAGCACCCAGGAAGCCGCCGCCATCCTCAACACGGCCTGGTCCGATCCGGAATGGG
>DATEMN010000604.1:0-10707 GCA_035275565.1 Pseudonocardiaceae bacterium
CCCGGCAGGCAGCACCCCGGAGTGGGTCTGGCGGCACAGCGCGCCACGCTGCGCATCGAGTGTGCCGTCACCGGGCAGGCCGTCACCGGCACCCAGGGCAGCACCGACCGGTGGTTGCGGATCGGTCCCGACCAGTACGTATCCGCCGCACACGTCGCCGTCCAGGGATCCGTCGAGCGCTGTGCGACACCGTAAGGTTGCCTCGTGACGACCGTGGCGCAGTGGGTGGCGGGAGCCCGACCGCGTACGTTGTCCACCGCGATCGCTCCGGTGCTGGCCGGCTGGGGCACGGCGGTGGGACTCGACACGCCGGACTCGGCGCCACGGGCTCTGCTGGCCCTGGTCGTGGCACTGGCAATGGTGATCGGGGTGAACTACGCCAACGACTACTCCGACGGCATCCGCGGCACCGACACCTTTCGGGTGGGACCGATGCGGCTGGTCGGGTCTGGGGTCGCGGCACCCGACGCGGTGCGCGCCGCGGCGTGGATCAGCTTCGGGGTCGCCGCGGTGGCGGGTGTCGTGCTGGTCGCGATGACCGGACAGTGGTGGCTGCTGACGCTGGGCGCTGCGGCTGTCGCCGGAGCGTGGTATTACACCGGTGGGCGCCACCCTTACGGCTACGCCGGGCTCGGCGAGTTGGCGGTGTTCGTCTTCTTCGGGCCGGTCGCGGTGCTGGGCACCCAGTACGCCATCGGTGGGCGGATCACCCCCGCCGGTGGAGGTGCGGCCGTGGCGGTCGGAGCACTATCGACCGCATTACTGGTGGCCAACAACCTGCGCGACATCCCCACCGATTCGGTTGCCGGCAAGCGCACCCTTGCGGTGCGCTTGGGCGACCGTCACACTCGCACGCTCTACACCGTGTTGATGGCCGTCCCGTTCGTGGTGACGTTGGGCTTCGCCGTCACCCACTGGGCGACGCTGGCCGGCCTGCTCGCCGTGCTCTTCGCGGTTGCCGGGCTGCGTCGAGTCCGGGGTGGCGCAACCGGGCCGGCGCTGATCCCGGTGCTGCAGGACACCGGGCTGACAATGCTGGTGTGGGCGGGCGCCACCGCTGCCGCGCTGGCCTTGTCCTGACCGCTCGTCGAACGGCCGGGGGCGGTGATCAGAACTGGGCGCTGTGTCCTTGCTCACCACGGAGCTGGCTGCGGAGGCGGGCGCGCTCTTCGCGGCGGCGCTCCCCAGCCGCTGCCAAACCCGTGGCGACCTGGACCCGCAACGAGCGAAACACCACCATCGAGAGCGGCAGCGCCACCACCAAAGCGAGCAGGATCGACACCAGCAGCGGCACCCCGGCCAGCACCAACAACAGCGCCACTGCCACCACCAGGGCCAACCGAGCCAGACTGTAGAGAGCGACGGCACGGGCGAGCGCGGCGCCGGTCGGCGGGATCTGCGGTGCCCCCACAGGGGTGAGCTTACGCGCTTCCCATACGGTAAACCGCTACCATTTAGCATGGTTCATCCCATTACCGACACTTTACCTCGACAGAACCGTTCGAGTACCTGCCGCTGACCTGTCACGATAAGGCGAAAGATCCCGACTGTGAGGTCGACGAGTCTGGGGAGGCCCGCGATGTCCCAGCCACCGCACGCCGAGCGCCTACTCACCCCGGGGGAGGTTGCTGCGCTGTTTCGGGTAGATCCCAAGACGGTCACCCGGTGGGCCTCCGCTGGGCGGATCGGCTCGATCAGGACCCCCGGTGGGCACCGGCGGTTCCGTGAGGCCGAGGTCCGCGCGCTGCTCGCTGCGCTCACCACCCCGGCGCCACCGGATCGGACCGACCCGCACAGTCGGACGGTAAGACCCGGTGTCGTAAAGTCCGGATGAGGCTTGCTCGCCCGCTGCGCTGGGTGCTACTACGCTCGTTGGCAGCCTAGGAGGTGGCGGTCGTGCATTACCTGATGGCGGCGATCGGGGTGGCCACGGTCACCGCGCTGCTATGGAAGGCGTTTGGCTCGCAGCGTCCAGCCACGCGCCGGGTTCTCGCCCCGGACGACGATCCGGAGTTCCTCCAGGGGTTGAACCGCCAACGGCCGGAGCCTGACGAGCACTGACGCCGCCGTCAACGGTTAACGCATCGTGCGGGTGACCGCATGCGGAAAGTCATCGGCAACGTTCGCCGCCAGCTCCAGGGCGGCCAACCGGGCGCCGTGACCGAGACGGTCGACGTCGATCTCCCCGCCTTCCTCGAGGTGCTCGTCGAAAGGCATCCAGCACACCGATCGGCAGCGGGCGGCGAAGTGCGTGGCGACTCGGTCCAGATCGACCTTGCCCGCGGTCGGCCGCACCGAGTTGATCACAGCGACCGATCGGCTGACCAACTCGTGGTAGCCGTGGGCATCCAACCAGTCCAGGGTGGCCGACGCCGATCGCGCACCGTCGATTGAGCCGGACGAGACGATGACCAGCGAGTGCGCCAGATCCAGCACGCCCTTCATCGCCGAGTGCATCAGCCCGGTCCCGCAATCGGTGAGCACGAGGTTGTAGAAGTGCTCGAGCAGGTTCACCGTACGCCGGTAGTCGTCCTCACCGTAAGCCTGGGACACGGCCGGATCCTGCTCACTGGCCAGGATCTCCAGCCGGCTGGGGCCTTGCGAGGTGTAAGACCGGATGTCGGAGTAGCGACGGATCCGATCGGCGTCGCGCAGCAGGTGGCGCACGGTAGCGGTGGTCTCCAGCGGGATCTTCTGGGCCAGCGTGCCGCGGTCGGGGTTGGCGTCCACCCCGATCACCCGGTCACCCCGCAGTGAGGCGAACGTGGCACCCAGGGTGGCGGTGATGGTGGTCTTGCCGACGCCCCCCTTGAGGCTCAACATCGCGATCTTGTAGCAGCCCTGCAGTGGTTGATTGATCCGCGAGATCAGCTCCCGGCGCTGGATGTCCGATGGGCTCTCCCCAAGATTGATGGCGCCCCCGGAGGCCACGAACAGCGCCCGTCGCCAGCCGGACTGGGGGCACCTCGTGGTCTGACGAAGCAGCTGCGCCGAGGACAGGTCGTGCGCGGAGTACCCCTCCCCTTGATCGTCGGGGTGACCGCTGGGATTCCGGCCCGCTGGCCATCCGCCTAGCTGGTTCGGGCCGGACGGTCCACCACCTGCAGGCTCGTCGCGGCGTCCGATCACGCTGGTTACCTCCCAATATCGCGCGGGTCGGGAAACGACGGTAGTCGTCGGGGTTCTCCTGACCGATCCGGGGTGACGGCTAGATCCCGGCGTAGGAGTGGAACCCGGCGATGACGATGTTGACGAAGAACAGGTTGAACAGCATGACCGCGAAGCCCACCACGTTGATCCAGGCCGCCCGCGAACCGCGCCAGCCAGCCGTCGCCCGGGCGTGCAGGTACCCCGCGTAGACCACCCAGGCGACCAGCGCGCAGGTCTCCTTAGGGTCCCACCCCCAGTAGCGACCCCAGGCCGCCTCGGCCCAGATCGCCCCGGTGATGACCGCGAAGGTCCAGATCGGCAGGGCGACCACCACGGTGCGGTAGGCCAGCCGGTCCAGCGCGACGCTGGCGGGTAGCCGGGAGGTTTGCCCGGCTCGCTCCCGCACCAGGTACAGCACGCTGGCCACACCGGAGACCAGCAGGATGCCCGATGCGGTGGCCGCCGCCGAGACATGGATCGCGATCCAGTACGAGTTCAACGCCGGGATCAGCGGCGCGGCCTGCGCGTAGAGCACCGTGCCGCCCAGGAACATCAGCACCACGACGGGCAGCAGCACGAACCCGCCCAACCGGCGCAACGCGGGCGCAGCATCCCCCTGCCGGTACAGCACGACCAGCCAGGCGATCACCGCGACGACGCAGATCGCCGAGGTGAACTCATACATGTTGGCCCACGGCACCCGCCCGACGGCAGCGCCACGCAGTCCTAGTGAGCCGGCGTGCACCAGCACGGCGAGCACGGTCAGCGCCACCGCGCAGCGGCCGACCCGCTCGGAAGCCCCCCGGGGAGCTGGCGGGGCCAACGTCGCAACCGGTCCGCCGCCCTCAACTCGATGCGCACTGGCGGTGGGAACCCGCCTAGCGGCGTACTCGACGGCGTGCAGCACCAGCGCGAGTAGATATAGCACCAGCGCGGTGCCGTACGCGAGGTCGCTGTAGGACGCCACGACCGGGTCGACTCGCATCGTTTACGGTCCCTCCCTCGACGCTGCCGCAGTCACCGGTGGCTGCGGGGACCCGGGCGGCAGCAGGTCGACAGCGATCCGGTCGAACTCCTCGCCGTACCCAGCGGCCTCGGTGCGCGCCAGTCCACCCAGCTCAACCACGGTACCGTCCGCCCTCGCCGGGACGACGCGCACCCAGAACCGGCGCCGCTTCACCGCCAGGGACAGCCCAAGGCCACCGAGCACCAGCACCGCGAAACCGAGCACCCAGCGCTGCGCCGGGTCGTAGGACACCTGCAGCGAAACGAACCGGGTCACGCCATCGAAACGCACCACCGTGCGGTCGGGCAGGGCGAGCTGCTCACCGGGAAACAGGTTCTGGCGAGCGACCTGCTTGAGCCGTCCGGAGTCCACCATGGACTGGTCGATGGCGAAGATGGACTGACCGCGGCCGGAGTTGTTGCCCAGATCACCCTGGAGCACGTCAATCGCGACGGCCGGGTCGAGCAGCTCAGGGAACCCCGAGGTCAGCAGTGCACCCTGGAACGCAGCGGTCGGTGCGAACAGACCGGTGATCGCGAGCTGGCGGGTCCGCCGCTCAGCGTCGTCGGTCACTCCGGGCGGGTCGAATTTGGTGGTGCCCTCAGACAGCAGAGTAGCAATGTCCACCGGCCGCCACTGCACCACGCCGCTGCGCTGCTGCCCGTCGGGGAAAGTGACGGTGAATTGCGGGGCGTAACCGTGGCCGAGCAGGTAGACCCGGGTGCCGCCCATCCGCAGCGGGTCGTTGACCGCCAGTTGCTCCGGATGCCAGGTGCCAGTGGTGAGGTCATCCCGACCCTGGTAGGAGATGTCGGCGCGGAATTCCTGCGGTTGCCCGGTGCTCAGGTAGGTCGGGGTGAACCCGTCGACCTGCACGCAGAACGGGTGCAGCGCGGTACCGTCGACGGTCAGGCCGGGACGGAACGAGTCGTAGGCCAGCGGGCCGGAGTTGCAGAACTGCGAGCCGTTAGCCAGCACGATCACTTGGCCCTCGTAACCGACCAGCTTTCCGACCGCGAAGGACACCAGCAGACCCAGCAGAGCGAGATGGAAGACGAGATTGCCGGCTTCCCGCAGGTAGCCCCGCTCGGCCGACAACGTGCGCACCCCACCGGGCTCGTCACGCTCGGCGATCCGCCAGCCGCGCAGCCGTCGCCGGGCTGCGGCCAGTATCTCGTCGGGACTGGTCGCAGATTCGCTGCGGACGTGGCACGGCAACCGGGACAGGTTGCGGGGGGTGGCCACCGGCGCCCGGCGCAGCTGCCGGGCGTACTCGACGCTGCGCGGCAGCACGCAGCCCACCAGGGACACGAACAGCAGCAGGTAGATCGCGGCGAACCAGGGGCTGGCAAATACCTCGAACAAGCCCAGCCGGTCCAGGATCGGAGCCAGCGTCGGGTGCTCGGTGGTGTATGCCCGGACTCGTTCGGGATTGAGCGAGTACTGCGGCAGCAGGGCACCGGGCAACGCGGCCAGCGCCAGCAGGAACAGCAGCACCAGCGCGGTGCGCATACTGGTCAGCCCGCGCCAGGTGTTACGCAGCACAGCGGTGACGGGGTACGCACGAGTCATCAGATCGGTGTCTCGAAACCCCGGACCGGCCCTTGAAGCATGGCGACGAACTCCCCCCACAGGCCGGTGACCAGTAGTAACCCGACCGCGATGAGCATCCCCCCACCGGCCAGTTGCACCGTTCTGATATGCGCGCGCAGCCAGGCCACCGCGCGCACGGCACGCCGGGCGCCGACGGCGAGCACCAGGAAGGGCACCCCCAGCCCGAGGCAGTAGGCGGCCACCAGCAGCACGCCGCGAGCCAGCCCATCGCCGGGGGTGCCCACGGCCAGCGCGATCACCCCTACCAGGGTGGGCCCTAAGCACGGTGTCCAACCCAAGCCGAACACCGCGCCCAGCAGCGGAGCGCCGAGCACATGCCGGGGCGCCAGCCCTGGCCGAGGGTGCACCCGCAGATCCCGCTGCAGCGCCGGGACCAGCCCGACGAACACCAGCCCCATCGCGATGGTGACCACGCCGCCGACCCGCTGCAAGACGACCTCGTTGCGGACGAGACGGTCAGCGACCCCGAGCACGGTCACCACGCTGGCGGTGAACACCACCGAAAACCCGAGCACGAACAGCCCCACCGCCCCGAGCACCCGCCCCCGGTTCTGGGCGCTATCCGCACCGACGCCGACCAGCCCGGTGAGGTAGGCGAGATACCCCGGCACCAGCGGCACCACACACGGCGAAGCAAAACTGACCGCGCCCGCGAGCATCGCCACCCCAGCCGCCACCACCAACGGCCCGGAGACGGCAAGTTCGGTCAGCCCCACAGTGGCTCAGCGTAGGTAGCCCTTCAAGTACCGCCAACCCCGGGCGCTGGCGCTCTCAACGGCTACCAACCCCATACCCGGGTGTGGGGTTCGTGACTTCGACGCCACGGACGTCTCGCCCTACCCGGGATGTCGGTAGTGTCGCGTTTACAGCAGTGCCGTCGCACCTCGGGAGGGCGGTGTGGGTCATGAGTGGTGACAGCGATCCGACGGATGCGGACAGCGATATCGCAACCGTGCAGCTGAGCGCCGAAGGGCGCTGGTTCGCGCAGCGCTGCGCAGCCCTGACCGGCTTCGAGCTGTATGACCTGCTGGCGACCGGGATGGCCGATCTATACCTGGAAACGGCCCGCGAGCAGGCCGGAGCCACCGTCGTCGACCAGGTCCTGGAGCGAGATCTCAACGCCCTGAGCGGCCTCGAGCTGGAGGTGGCCCGCGCGCTGACCTACCTGTGGTACACCGGCGCCTGGCCGCGGCTGGCCCCCGAAGCGCACGGGCTGCTGCGCCGCGATGCCGCCAACGTCGAGTTCGTCGTCTCGCCCGACGCCTACACAGAGGGACTGGTCTGGCGGACCTTCAACGGCCACCCCGCAGGTGCGAAGGCACCCGGTTTCGCCACCTGGGCACTCAAGCCGCCCCCGTCGTCCTGGCCCGAGCCGCCAGTTCAGGTCGCCGCACCCGGACCGCTGCTGAGGTGGTCGGATTTCCCGTCGGCGCTGCCACCGTCGATCTACTCCGTCGTCGATGACGAGGAGACACTCACGCCATGATCAGGACGGTGCACGGAACCGGCGCGCACCGGCGACGCTACGACGTGATCGTAGTCGGCGCGGGCATCGCGGGAAGCCTGGTAGCCAAACAACTCGGCAAGCAGGGCTGGCAGGTGCTCGTCTTGGAGGCGGGCACCGGGGGGCGCGAGACGTGGGAGGGCCACCTCGACGCGGTCGAGACGTTTCGCTCAGCGGTGGCGAAGGTGCCCAACTCCCCGTTTCGGCGCAACGCCGCCGCGCCATCGCCCGATGTCTTAGACCTTGCCCCAGACGGTCTGGGCTTCACCGCGAACGGCTACTTCGTGCAGAACGGTGAGCTGCCCTACGGCACCGACTACCTGCGCGCGGTCGGCGGCAGCGGCATGCACTGGATGGGCCTGTGCCTGCGCATGCACCCCGACGATCTCGCCACCGAGACGCGGTACGGCTACGGCCGGGACTGGCCGATCGGCTACGGCGATCTGGAGCCGTACTACACCGCCGCCGAGCGGGAGATCGGCGTGGCGGGTGACGCCGAGGAGCAGCGGGCGCTGGGTATCCCGTCGGACCCGCACTACGTCTACCCGATGCACAAGATCCCGCCGACGTACATCGACGAGGTCTGCCGCAGCCTCGACGGGCGGGCGATCCACGACCCGGTGGCGGTCGAGGATTTCACCCTGAAGGTGTTCAGCGTGCCGCACGGCCGCAACAGCACCCCCGATCCTCGCTACGCCGACGGTCTGGGTTACCGCCCCACGGGTGCGGTCGGCCTGCCGAACTACGGTGAACGTTGCGTCGGCAACGCCAGCTGCGTGCCGTTCTGTCCCGTGCAGGCGCGGTGGACACCGCTGCGCGCCCAGGCCGAGTTCGCTGACTGCGTCACGCTGGCCCCGCGCTGCGTGGTCACCCAAGTGATCAACGGACGTGACGGGCGCATCAAGGGCGTCGAGTACCTCACCTACGAAGATCCGGCTTCGGCGGCCAGCCGCCCGTACCGGGTCGAGGCCGATGTCGTCGTGGTGGCCGCGCACTCGATCGAGAACGCCCGGCTGCTGCTCGTCTCGGGTCTGGCGAGCAGCAGCGGCGAGCTGGGCCGCAACCTGATGGACCACCCGACGATGCTCACCTGGGCGCTGGCCCCCGCCGCCGGTGGCCAGATCGGCCCATTCCGCGGCCCCGGCTCCACCTCCGGCTGGGAGACGTTCCGTTTCGGCGACGCCCGCCGCAAGCGCGCACCGTTTCGGGTCGAGATCGGCAACTGGGGCTGGGGCTGGGCGGCGGGAGCTCCGATGAGCAACGTGGGCACCGCGCTGGGCGTCGGCGGCGACTCGGCAGGCAACATCGTCCCGAGAGCGGTCTTCGGCACGACGCTGCGACAGACCCTGGGTGATCAGATCGGTCGTCAGCTTCAGCTCCAGTTCGCCATGGAGCAACCTGCCGACCGCGACAACCGGGTGACGATCGACGACCGGTACCGCGACGCGATGGGCAACCCACGCCCGGTGCTGACCTACAACCTCAGCGACCACGTCAAGGAGGGCATCGCGACGGCGAGAGTCATCGCCTCGGCCATCTACGGGGAACTCGGGGCGCAGGAGCACACCGATCACAGCCCCCGCGACGGCGTCGCCCCGCTCGGCTACTTCCGCTACCGCGACCGCGACTACAGCTACAACGGCGCCGGCCACGGCGCGGGCACGCACATCATGGGCGGTGACCCGACGAACTCGGTCGTCGACTCCTTTCAACGCTGCTGGGATCATCCCAACCTGTACGCGGTGGGCTGCGGCAGCATGCCGTCGGTCGGCACGTCCAACCCCTCGCTGACCATGGCGGCGCTGGCGCTACGCAGCGCCGAGCGGATCCACCGTGACCTCGTCGAACTGCACCGCCCAGCCAACCTCAACGGCGCGGAGGTCCGACCGTGACCGACGGCGTCGTCCTCGGTGACCAGGAGCTGCCCTTCGAGCTCCCCAAGAACGTTGCCGAACTACAGAAGTACCTCCAGGGCGCGTTGGAGATCGAGCACCTCACGATCCCGCCGTACCTGACTGCGATGTACACGATCCGGGCCGGCACCAACTCAGACGCCCACTACACGATTCGCAGCGTCGTGCTGGAGGAGATGCTGCACATGACGCTGGTCGCCAACCTGCTCAACGCGGTCGGCGGCCGGCCGAGGGTGGCCGATCCGGACTTCGTCCGCCGCTACCCTGCGAGGCTGCCCTACAGCGCCTTAGACGTGAAGATCCCGCTGCAGCACTTCTCCCCGGCGGCGATACGAACCTTCCTGCTCATCGAACGCCCGCAGCATCTCGACGACCCGCTCCGGTCGGGGCAGGGCTGGACTTCAATCGGGCAGTTCTACGACTTCATCCGCCAGGGACTGCTCGCACTGGTCGCCGAGCTCGGTGCGGACAAAGTCTTCTGTGGACGCCTGGAACGGCAGGTCGGCCCGGAAGACTTCTACAACTCCGGCGGCGAGGCGTTGCCCGTCACCGACGTCACATCCGCGCTGCTCGCGCTGCGGGTGATCACCGAGCAGGGCGAGGGTTTGCGCGACTCCATCTTCGACAGCGACGACCAGCTCTTCGGCGAGGATCGCCAGGTCGCCCATTACTTCCGGTTCAACGAGATCCTCACTGGACGCACCTACGGTCCGCACGACATTCCCGACGCGCCACCCACCGGCCCGTCGATCGACGTGCGCTGGGAAGACGCCTACCGGATCGATCCGAACGCCTCCGTCGCCGACTACGCCCGGTATGAAGACAAAGCGGTCTACGAGCACGCGGTGGCCTTCAACGACGCCTACGCCGAACTCCTTGCCCACCTGGAGATCGCCTTCAACGGCAGGCCCCGCGTCATGATTCTCGGGGTGCCCGCGATGCTGCGCCTGCGCGACCTCGCCGAGCGGCTTTATCGCAACCCCCATCCTGATCCCGACAAGGGATCCCGCGGCTACTTCGCCAGCGCCACCTTCGAGATCGACCGCAACCAGATCGACCGCGGTCACGAGCTCGTGTCAGCCAGAGTCCGCACGGCGAGCCTGAACGCGAGTGAGCCCGCCGACCTTTCCGCCGTGGAACCCTCCTAACAGCTCCCATAGGCCAGGAAAGAGCATTACCCGTGACCCAACCGATCTTGGCTGCACTCAGCGTGACGCCGAGGACCGGCGACGATCGATTCACCCACCGAGGCCACGACCGTTCGCTCTCCGGCACGACACCCACGATGTCACTGTCCGTCACCGCCGGGGAAGGAATGTCGCACCGTACGAACGTGCCATTCAGCACAACTTTCAGCCGAGAGTTGCCTCCAGCGGCACATCCGCAGCGAATACTCCACGTTCTCCCGTGGCGGGTGGAATCAACGAGACCAACGCTGTCCCGCCCTGCTCGACAGCCTCTACTGCGACAGCGAGACGGTTGGTCAGCAGCGTCTTCACCTTCCCGCGCGCCTCGGCAAG
>DATEMN010000605.1:0-3379 GCA_035275565.1 Pseudonocardiaceae bacterium
GAACAGGATCTGGAGATCTGCCGGGACGGGGGCGGGGGGGATAGACACGACGGCGATCCCGGCCGCCCCAGCAGCGAACGCGACGGCGATCACGAAGGCGCCCGACACCACCGATCGTCCGCGAGACAGCAAAGACCCCGACCGACGCCATCTCGCTTCCACGCAACCTCCACTATGGACGACACCAGAGAACAGATCCTTCCCCGCCGGACGCCCCGATAGCCGATCAAGCCGGGGGCCGGAAGTGCTCAGCCGATCTCTACCCCGTACCGGCCGATCTCGACGCCGTCGAGGGACGCGGCAAAGGCGCGCGCGACGGTGCAGATGGGAGTCATTTTCACCTCCAGGCGCTCGATCGCGCTATACTTATAGTTACTAAAATTAGAGCATATATCACCCACTAGGGTGTATTATAGCCTCCAGAGGGTCGCTCGGCCACTCTGGTGATGTCTTTCTGTCATCAACGTGCGGTCGTGGCCGGCGAGCGGCCGGCTATCGCTGCGGAGCGTCACCGGCGATGATCATCAAACGTCGCACTAATCACCTCGGCCGCTGGCCCCTTACTTGCGCCGCATGCTAGGAGGTGTTCACCCTCATGCGACACACGATGAGCGCTCTGTGAGGACGTGCAACACCGATGGCGGGGTGACTCGGCTCCCTGGTAGCCGTAGCGTCCCCGTCCTGGCGCGGCTTCATACCCGTGCGGCAGATCCCGTTTCTCCCCACCGCCGGGATCTGCCGAGTGTTCTCCGGCTCCCACCCGGCTCCGAGCGGGAGTAGCCGGTGCAGTCGCCCACCCCGGCGGACCGTTCTGCGGCAGCCGGGTGGGCAAACCCGCCCGGCTGCCCACCCCCCAGCAGCGGCAGCCGGGCGGGCCACCCCACCGCCCGCCATTCGGAGCCGAATCACGAATCCACGCACCTCCCACGCGCCATTCGGCTCCGAATGGCGGATCTGGGCGCCTGCTGAGCGCCATTCGGCTCCGAATGGCGCGCGGGAGACCGGTCTACCGAGCGCTACCACGTGGTCACTATGCGGCTGTGGAAATCACTCAGCGTGAAATTATACCCCGAGCAGGCTCGGCAGTCGGCGAGCTGTGTCGTCGGCTACTAATCCGCTTGGACGCTTGCCGCTCCACGTTGTGAGGAGGACGCTCCACTTACGGGGGATCGTGAGTGTCGATGCCGGGGTCCGCTTTCCGCGGGATTGCATCGGAGTGCGCCGGCCCGGACGTGGCACTACGCCACGGCCGGAATTCAGCGAGCGCTCGCAGAGCGAGCGCTCGTGGGGAAGAGGTAGAGCGGACATGGAACGTTTCCAGCGGGTGCGTGAGATCCTCGACGAGGCGGTCGGTGGACCTGACGCACCCGTAGGATTCCACGGCGCCGTGTGGCGGGGCACCACGAGGGATGAGTTCGTCGCCATCAAGGTCTTCGGCAAGGATTTCGTTGTCGTGGGTGACGGCGCCGCCTCGAACCTGGTATTGGCGCTGAAGGGGCAGTCGCCGTTCGGCGCCGACCTGCCCGACCCGCCACCCGGCGCGTCCATCAGCCGGATGCCCTCCGGTCGCGACCCGGTGCCGGCGGAGTCGATCGCCTTCATCGAGCAGTGGATCGACGACGGGTGCCCCGACGACGTCGCGCCCGCGGCGGCGCTGACCTGGCGCGCCACCAACGCGCCCGTCGCGAGCTCGCGGACCGACGATATCTGGTTCATCGACCCGCAGTGTGGGTGGGCGGTCAACAGCGACGGCCAGATCGTGCACACCAGAGACGGCTTCGCCAGTTGGGAGCAGCAGTTCCACGACAAGGACGTCTACTTCCGCTGCGTGGGTTTCGCGTCGGCGTCGCGCGGCTGGGTGGGCACGTTGACGGCGGGTAAGCGGCTGTTCGAGACCGTCGACGGGGGCGTGACCTGGACGAACGTCGCCGACCTGCCCCCGCTGGCGCCGTCGGCCGTCTGCGGCCTGTCGGTCGTCGACGAGTCCGTCGTCTACGCCTCGGGCACGAACTTCCCGAACCGGCCCGCGCGAATGATGCGGACCGTCGACGGCGGGGCCAGCTGGCAGGCCTGGGACATGTCGGCGCACGCCACCCTGCTGGTGGACACCTACTTCACCGACGCTGACCACGGCTGGGTCGTGGGCGGCAAGGCGACCGTGGCCAACCCGACCCGCAACGACGTTCGCGCGGTGGTGCTGCGCACCGACGACGGCGGCGCGACCTGGGTGGACACGGTCGCCGGGCTCAGTGCCCAACTCCCGCTCGGCGAGTGGGGATGGAAGATCCAGTTCCTGAACGACCAGGTCGGCTACGTTGCGCTGGAGAGCTTCACCCGCGGGGCCATCCTCAAGACCACCGACGGCGGCGACAGCTGGACCCGCATCGACATCAACGACCCGCAGGGCAACGCCAACCTCGAAGGCGTGGGGTTCATCGACGAGTGCACGGGCTGGGTCGGGGGCTGGGGTTCGGCCACCTTCCAGGAGGGCTACAGCAGTTCCACCGTCGACGGCGGCAAGACCTGGCAGGACGCCAACGAGATCGGTCGGTTCATCAATCGCTTCCGTTTCTTCGGGAACCCGGTCACCGTCGGCTACGCCTCGGGTCGCACCGTCTACCAGTACTCCGCCGAGCCGGCGCCGGCGCCCCGCGAGCTCGCACCGTCCGAGGGTCTGCGGTTGCTGGACGACAACACCCCACGCCAGAGCGACAGACCACTACAACTCACGATCACCGTCCCCGACGGCGCCGAGCTGCTGACCCTCGACATCTGGGACCGCTTCGGCGAATACGTCCGCCGGTTACTCGACGAGCCGCAGCCCGCACCGGGACCGCGCACCGTCGGCTGGGACGCCACTGACAACTCGGGAACGCCGCTAGCTGGCGGCAGCTTCATCCTCCGGGTGACCGTGGACGGTCATTCAGAAAGCCAGATCGTGCACATCACCCGCTGATCGGGGGTCGGCAGCACAGATAAAACAGACGTAAGGAGACAAGAGCCATGCCGACGATGGCTGAGCTGCGCACCCGCAGCACTGCGTTGTTCACCAACCTGCTCGTGCCCCGAGCCGCGACCCGGCGAGACACCCCGGTACGGACGTTCCGCTGGTTCGACCCGGACGATGCCGCGGCCGCCGTCGCGCTCGCGGTGCAGCTGGCGATCGTCAGCGGTGCCGCGGGCAGCGAGCAGGAGGGGCTCGAACGGGCTCTGGACCTGGCCGAGACCCGGGCCGCTGAGCTGCCACCGGCACTGGTGGCGCAGGCGATGGCGATCTTCACGACGCACCACAAGCCGGCCCGCCGGCTGGCCAAACCCCGGACGATGCGGGTACGGCCCGAGCTGTTCGCCCCGTCGCGTCCCACCGACACGATCGGCC
>DATEMN010000606.1:0-9443 GCA_035275565.1 Pseudonocardiaceae bacterium
GTTCCGGGGGAGATGAACATGTGCTCGCCGATCTGGCGGTTGGTGCGGCCGGCGGCGATGTGGCGCACGACGTCGAGCTCGGTGGGGGTCAGGCTGTCCCAGCCGCGGGACGGACGCTTGCGCTCGCCCCGGGCCCGGCGGACGTAGCCGACGGCCTTGTCGGTGGTCAGTGCGGCACCCGCGGTGAACGCGGTGTCGTAGAGATCGTCGCCGAGCGCTTCCCGGGTGGTGTGCTCGACGGAGGTCCAGAAGTCAGGCTCGGGGGGGAAGCGAACGATACCTAGCCGCTGCCGACCGGCGGCCGCAGCACCCAGCAATCGGGCGGCCGCTTCGAAACTCTCCTGAGCAGCGGACACAGCCGCGAGGATGTCGAGGCATTCCGGGAGGTCGAGCGCGAAGCCCTTGACCACTAGCCGTCCGAGTGCGTCGTGGACGTAGCGTTCGGCTCCGGTGACGTCGCCTGCTGCGAGCGCGAGACGGCCCAGCACGCGCTCGGCACTGGCCTGCATGAACCCACTACCTAACCGCCGGGCCACCGCCAGCGCCTCCTCGGCATGGCCGTGAGCCGCCTCAACGTTCCCGTCGACTCGCTCCAGAGTGCTTAGGAAAGCGAGTGGCCAGGACAGCGAAGCGACAAGTCCCGAACGGCGCTCAGCTTCGACGGCGGTCTCGAGGTGCCTGCGCGCCGCGGGGAGCTCACCTAAGACGATCTCGGTTCTGCCGAGCATCTGGTTGGCCATGCCGATGACCATGCCCGCGCCGGTCTCCACCATCCGCTCAAGCGTCTCGACGGCAAGCGAATACGCGCCCTCGGTATCGCCGCATGCAAGCTGCACGTAAGCCATGAAGCTGTTGGCACGACCTTTCGGGATCGGGTCACCGACCTCCTCGCTGACAGCGACGCAACGCGCAAGCAACTCGCGGGCCTCATCGAGACGCCCCCGGTAGATCGCTTCCCAGCCCAGGAAGAGCCAGTAATACGCAAACCCCCTCCGGTAGCCCAGCCGGGTTGCGGTCGCATACGCGTCATCGAGTATCGGGCGGGCGATGTCGAACTCATCCTGGAGCATCCAGGAAACAGCAACGCCCAGTAGAGTGCTGACCCGGCACCAGTCGTCGCCAACTTGAGTGGCCAGCGCCACGCTGCGCTCCAGCAGCGGCCGTCCGCCAACCGGGTCGCCGAAGCTGGCGATCAACCCGAGGGTGTGATAAGCACGTGCCTGCACGCTGGAGTCCCCGCAAGCATCGCCGACTGCCAGCGCCGCCTGCGCCCACCCGGATGCGGCCCGGTAGGCACCGCCGTACAAGGCGAGGTTCCCGCGGCCCGCCAGCACCCGGCCGCGCATCGGCGTCGGCTCCTCGCTGGCGGCGTCCAGCGCCCGGGCATAGGCGGCGTCACCCTCCCGGTAGCGGCCGGAGGACACCCAGAACAGCGTCAGCACAGCCATAAGTCGCAGGCCAGCGTCCGGGTCGGTGGTCGCTGCTCGTTCTAGGGCTGCGCGCAGGTTCGGTAGCTCGGTGGCGAGAGTGCGCAGCGCAGGATCGTCGCGCCCGGCGCCGAGGATCTGTGGCTCAGCAGCCTGAGCCAGCACCAGGTGGTAGGCCAGGTGGCGATCACGCACCGCGTTGACCTCGCCAGCGTCGGCCAATCGCGCCGCAGCGTACTGGCGGACGGTCTCCAACAAGCGATACCGCGTCTGCGAACTCTGCTCATCGGTACTGACCAGGGAGTTATCAACCAGCCCAGTCAACAACTCCAACACGTCATCGCGGTCGATCCCCTCACCCGGACACACCGCCTCGGCCGCGTCCAGGGTCCAGCCGCCAGCGAACACCGACAGTCGTCGCAACAACACACGCTCACCGTCACCCAGCAGCTCGTGACTCCAGTCGATCGAGGCCGCCAGAGTCCGGTGCCGCGGCAACACCGTGCGAGCACCACCGGTCAGCAGACGAAACCGATCGCTCAAACCCCACGCGATCTGCTCCGGCGCCAACGTCCGCACCCGAGCCGCAGCCAACTCAATCGCCAACGGAATACCATCAAGATCATGACAGATCTGCGCCACCGCCGGCGCATTACCCGCAGTGATCGCAAAACTCGACCGCACCTGCGTAGCACGATCAATAAACAACGCCACAGCATCATACAACCGCAACACCTCGATCGGCTCACGCTGAGGCTCAACCGGCAACGACATCGACGGCACCCGCCAGTTAATCTCACCCGGCACCCCCAACGGCGCCCGACTCGTCACCAAAACCGTCAACAACGGACACGCCCGCAGCAAAGCATCCACAAACTCCGCACAAGCAGCCAACAAATGCTCACAATTATCCAGTACAACCAACGCACCACGAGCCCGCAAATGCTCAACCAACGTGTCCAGCAACGCCCGGCCCGGCACCTCACGCAACCCCAACGCGCCGATCACCGCAGCCGGCACCAACCTGGCGTCCTCCAACCGAGCCAACTCCACCCACCACACCCCATCGGGATGGCGATCCATCGCATCAGCCGCTGCCTGCAACGCCAACCGCGTCTTGCCACAACCACCCGCACCAGTCAACGTCAACAACCGCGCACGCTGCAACGGATCACCGATCTGAACCAACTCAGCACGCCGACCCACAAAACTCGTCAACTCACCAGGAAGATTGTTCGGAATCGTGTCCAACGAACGCAACGCACCACACCCCCCGGCAAATCCGGATGCACCAACCCAAACACTCCGACACTCGCGTCGAGCTCTCCACATCAATCAACACGACCGTCACCACACCCGCCGCCGGCCCGCCCGGCCCCACACTCACGATTGTCTCAGCGCCTGATCAATTCCTCTGTGATGCCTCGATGGCGCCGGTGCGGCAGCAGGGCCGAGTCCGCGTCTGGTGGCGTCGGCGGCCAGGTGGGAGCGGGACGGGATGCCCAGCTTGGCGAAGATGTGCGAGAGGTGAACTTTCACGGTTCCGGGGGAGATGAACATGTGCTCGCCGATCTGGCGGTTGGTGCGGCCGGCGGCGATGTGGCGCACGACGTCGAGCTCGGTGGGGGTCAGGCTGTCCCAGCCGCGAGACGGGCGCTTGCGCTCGCCCCGGGCCCGGCGGACGTAGCCGACGGCCTCGTCGGTTCCCAGCGCGGCGCCCACGGCGAACGCGGTGTCATAGCCGTCGCCTCCGAGCGCCATCCGGGTGGTGTGCGCGACGGAGGTCCAGAAGTCGGGCTCGGGGGGGAAGCGGACAATGCCGAGCCGCTGCCGGCCAGCCGTCGCTGCGCCCAGCAGGCGCGCGGCCTCCTCGAAGCTTTCCAGGGTGGCGGCCGCGGCGGCGAGGATGTCGAGGCATTCCGGGATGTCGAGCGCGAAGCCCTTAGCCACCAAGCGACCGAGGGCGTCGTGGACGTAGCGTTCGGCCCCGGTGACATCGCCCGCTGTGAGCGCGAGACGGCCCAGCAGGCGCTCAGCGCTGGCCTGCATGTATCCGCTACCCAGCCGGCGGGCCACCGCCAGCGCCTCCTCGGCATGACCGTGGGCCGCAACCAGGTTCCCGTCGATCCGCTCCAGGGTGCCCAGCACGGCAAGATGCGAGGTCAGCTGGTGGGCAGCTGCCGAGAGACGCCCAGCTTCGACGGCGGTCTCGAGGTGCCCGCGCGCCGCGGGATGCTCGCCCAGCGCGATCTCGGTTCTGGCCAGAATCTCGTGGGCATGGCCCAAGGCTAGGCCCGCCCCAGTCTCCAACACACGCTCAAGCGTCGTGCCGACAAGCGAGTACGCGACCTCGGCCTCACCGCACAAAAGCAGCGCGTGAGCCATGAGGAGGTGGGCGAAACCACTCGTGGCCGGGTTACCGACCTCGTCGCTGGCAGCGACGCAACGCGCAAGCAACTCGCGGGCCTCATTGAGGCGCCCCCGATAGATCGCTTCCCAGGCCAAGCAATACCAGTGCCACGCGAACCCCCATCGGTAACCCAGCCGGGTCGCGGTGGCGTACGCGTCATCGAGTATCGGGCGGGCGGTGTCGAACTCGTCTTGAAAACTCCAGACAAACCCGAGGATCTGCGCGGCATTGATCCGGCACCAGTCGTCACCGGCTTGAATGGCCAGCTGCAAGCTGCGCTCGAGCAGCGGCCGTCCGCTGGCCGGGTCGCCGAAAGAAACCATGAACCCGAGGGTGTTCAAGGCTCGCCCGAGCGTCCATGGGTCGCCGCAGGCTTCGCCGGTTTCCAGCGCCGCCTGCGCCCACCCGTAGGCTGCCTCGTAGGCACCGCCGTAAAACCCGAGGTTCCCGCGGCCCGCCAGCACCCGGCCGCGCATCGGCGTCGGCTCCTCGCTGGCGGCGTCCAGCGACCGGGCATAGGCGGTGTCGCCCTCCTGATAGCGGCCGGTGAACAACCAGAACAGGGCCAGCGTGTTCACCAGCCGCAGCCCGGTGTCCGGGTCGGTGGTCGCCGCTCGCTCCAGGGCAGCGCGCAGGTTCGGCAATTCGTTAGCGAGGATGTGCAGGACGGGGTCATCGCGCCCGGCGCCGAGGATCTGTGGCTCAGCAACCTGAGCCAGCGCGAGGTGGTAGGCGAGATGGCGGTCGCGTACCGCGTCGAGTTCACCAGCGGCGGCCAACCGCACGGTGGCGTATTGGCGGACGGTCTCCAACAGGCGATACCGCGTTTGGAGACCCTGCTCGTCGGTGGTGACCAGGGACTTGTCCACCAGCCCGGTCACCAGGTCCAACACGTCGTAGCGGTCGATCCCCTCTCCTGGACACACCGCCTCGGCCGCGTCCAGGGTCCAACCCCCGGCGAACACCGACAACCGCCGTAGCACTACGCGCTCCCCGTCACTGAGCAGCCCATGGCTCCAGTCGATCGATGCCTGCAAGGTCTGATGGCGCGGCAACACCGTGCGAGCACCCCCGGTCAGCAGACGGAACCGATCGCTGAGCCCGCGCGCGATCTGCTCCGGCGCCAACATCCGCACCCGCGCCGCCGCCAACTCGATCGCCAACGGAATGCCATCCAAGTCATGACAGATCTGCGCCACCACCGGCGCATTACCCGCCGTGATCGCGAAGTTCGGACGCACCTGCATGGCGCGATCGATGAACAACGCAACCGCATCGGACTGTCGCAGCACCTCGATCGGCTCACGATGGAGCTCGATGGGCAGCGACATCGACGGCACTCGCCAGATGATCTCACCCGGCACCCCCAACGGTGCTCGACTCGTCGCTAAAACCGTCAACGACGCACACGCCCGCAGCACAGCATCCACGAACTGCGCGCAGGCGGCCAGCAGATGCTCACAATTGTCCAGCACGATCAGCGCGCAGCGGGCACGCAGATAATCGATGAGCGTATCGAGCAGCGCCCGGCCCGGCCCCTCACGCAACCCCAGCGCGCCGATCACCGCAGCCGGCACCAGCGTGGCGTCCTCAAGCCGGGCCAGCTCAACCCACCACACCCCGTCGGGGTGGCGGTTCATCGCATCAGCCGCCGCCTGCAAGGCCAACCGCGTCTTACCGCAACCACCGGCACCGGTCAACGTCAACAACCGCGCGCGCTGCAGCGGATCGCCGATCTGGACCAGCTCAGCACGCCGTCCGACAAAACTCGTCAACTCACCGGGCAGATTGTTGGGCATCGTGTCCAACGAACGCAGCGGTGCGAACCCCGCCGGCAGATCCGGGTGCACCAGCCCGAAGACGTGCTCAGGTCGCCCGAGGTCGCCCAGCCGATGCACACCGAGGTCCGCAAGCTCGGCATGCTCGGGAAGCCGACCCAGGACCAAGTCCCGCGTCGCCTCGGACAGCACCACCTGACCGCCGTGGGCTACCGCCCGCAACCGCGCACACCGACTGACCGCCCCACCGAAGGGCTGCCCCTCGTCACGTCGCTGAACCGCCGCGGTGTGCAGGGCCACGCGCAGCTTCAGGGGCACCCCCTCGGACTGAAACCCACGCTGCACGTCGAGTGCGGCCGCCACCGCATCCGCAGCGCGGGTGAACGCCGCCACAACGCCCTTGTTCTCGTCCTCCGCCAACCATCGCACTCCGCCATGCAGGGATACCGCCTCATCAAGCAGCTCGTCGTGGCGGGTGGCCGCGGCGCCCACCGCCTCCGGCACTCGCGTCGAGTCCTCGACATCGGTCAACACGAACGTGGCCATGCCAGCCGACCAATGGAGAATCTCCTGCTCGATTGCGTCTGCATCCACGGGGGTCTCTCCCACACCAGTCGCCGGCCCGTCCAGCTCCGCACTCACGATTGTCTCATCAGCACGCCTTAAGTACCGTCAAACAGCGCCAAAAAGTAACGACCCACACATCAACCCCGACACAGGACACATGCTTGATTACTGAGTGTCGCGTACAACCCTGTACCGGGACGAGCCGAAGTTCTTACCGTGCACTAAGGGGGCGACGCCGATGAGATCTAAGCGCTGGGACCCGGCAAGCAACGACTTGGGCGGGCTGCTGGTCGACGGAGCGCCCGCACTCTTAGACCAATTGGACGCCCTCGTGCTCCGTCCCAGACATTGGTGGCGGGAGACTCTGCTTCCGATCATCTATCTCGTCTGCGAGCCCACCACAAGGAATCCACTGGACGGCCTCGCGGATCGACTACACCAGACAGCGGGGATCCTGCACAGCAGAATAAATGGGCAAGAGACTCCCGCGGACAACGGTCAACCGCCCGAGAAGTCCCTTCGCCGGCTCCTCGACGGCGTGGTCGCCGATCTTTCCCAACGTGTCGACCGCGGACGACCGCTCAGATTTCCACACTACAGTCTCGCAGTATGGCTCTCGAGTCTTATCATGAACCATGCGACACCGCGCCAACCCGATGATCCCGATCAACGTGTCAACAATGCGTTACAGGACTTCATCAAAGATCGCTTTCGATTCCAGAACAGGACGACCCGGGCCGAGGTGAGCGTGGCCGGCGAAATTCCCTGGTGGGTCCGAGTTACGGTTCTCCTGTTACCGCCCCTGGGGGTTCGGTTGATGCGGATACTCTGGCGCCCACCGCGGTGGGCCGCCAAGAACAGAATCTCCTCGGAGCACAGTGCCGGCAGCTTCAGAGGACTCGCCCGGAAGTTCATGGAGCAGGGGACGGGAGAGCACCAACACGATATACCGCAGGCTGAGATCGATCGCCTTCTCGTCGATGCTTTCATGGAGGATCTGAGACGTGGCTACCGCCGCACCACACTGTTCGGTGCGGGACGTCGCAGGACGACTTATCCGGTGCTTCTGATCGACAAGATCGGATCCGTCGGCTTTCGTCTGCTCACACTGATCAGTGATTCTCGAACCGACCACTTACGCAAGAATACCACCGGCCCGGGACGCCAACCAGGGGAACGCGACTACTTTCATCCGTTACTCGTCATCACCCAAGGAGACAGGTCGACACTCGACAAAATCGGACACTCGAACTACCGACCGGAGGATCAAGACAGCTACTCGATAGCCGACATCAAGTACTACTACCGCCAGTGGCACCGAGCACTGGCGGACTCCGACCGCACATGGTTGATCCCCCTGCGGGTACCCACCGAACGTCCACCCCAGGGCCTCCGTGCCACGCTCACCGGGATTCGCCTGCCGGCAGCCCCACGACCCACCATGACGTTCCTCTCGGCCGCCCTGCTCATCACCGTCGCACCGATCACCATCTACTTCACATACGATACGCACTGCAGCGCATGGTATTGGGAGCCACTACAGAGCCGAGTCATCACTAATACCGACCGCTACCAGTGCGTCGGATTAGGTTCGAGAGATCACAGGTTCTTCGATGACGTCACCGACGTCTTCAGCATGGACGAGGAGCTCGCCGCGAACCTGAAAGAGGTCGAAGACTTGATCTACGGCTACAACGAAGAGGCCATCAAGAAGCCCGGCTACCTCACGGTTGTCTATCTCGGCCAGCTCAGCTCGCGAGACATCGCCAACTACCGCTCGGAGCTGGAGCAGCTCCGAGGTATCGCGGTAGCCCAGAAAGGAAGTCTTGCGGATCGACCCGTCCGAGTACTGCTGGCGAACGGCGGCGACGGAATGGACTACGGAGCGGCGACCGCAGAAGCGATCGCACGAGCGGCCCGCGCGGACGATACACTCGTGGCGGTCGTGGGCCTGGGTATCAGTCGCACGGGTACCCAGGATGCGATCATCCGGCTCGCCAGGCCGGATACCCGTATCCCGACGATCGGAACAGTCATCACCGCCACCGGGCTGGCGACCGAGACCAGTTTGTACTACCATCAGATAGGGCCGACCAACAAAAGAGAAGCGGAGGTCGGCGCATTCTACGCTGAGACCCAGCTTGGTGCACGAAACGCCGTCATCTACTACCCTGACGACAAAGACGATCTCTACAGTAGCGACCTGAGAGAGCAAGCAACATTCGCCTTCGGGGCGCGCGGGTTCGAGGTACGCGAAAAATCATACCGGATCGATGCCGACAATATCTACCTGGCCGGCCGAGACGCATGCGACGTCGGCCCGAAGGGTGTCGCCTTCTACGCCGGCCGAGCGACGCAATTGTTCGCCTTCGCCAATGGAATGCGAGACAAGTGTGAAGGGAATTATCCGCGCGTTCTCGGCGGCGACGCCGTTTCTCGTTTTGTTCTGGACGGTGGCCTGAAAAGTTACCCAGGACTCATCATCGACTACCTGTCGCCGGATTCAAGCCTAGCCTGGGGATCCGATTGCGAGGCAGCCATCAACAGCACTAGTTTCCTCACCGGCTACCGTGACCTATTCGGCGAAGGAGTGTGCCCGATTAATCGGCACAATGGTTCGCTCTTGGGACACGATGCCTTACTGGTGTTCACCCAAGGCGTTCGCAACGCCGTCGATCGACCTTCACCGGACCCAGCCGAGCGACCTTCACCAGACGCAGTGCTGAGAGGAATCGAGCACATCAGCGGCGAGGCGGGTTCCCTGCGCGGCGCGAGCGGGAAGATCGACTACTCGCTCACCGATGAACGCGCGATCCCGAAGGATAAGGCGATCTTGGTGCTGCGCGGTCAAGCCTCCGCGGATCCCACCCGCATGCTCTTGTGCGGGCAGCACGACACCGCCCAACCCCCACCGGACAAGTGCCCCCCACAGCCCGGCCCATGAGCGCGTGCGCGTGGTGAGTTCGACGCGCCAGGACGGCGAAATGATCCGCAAGTACTACTGCACGTCACATGGCATCCGTTGAGACCGACACTCGCTCAAGGAAGGCATTCCTTAACCCAGAAACACCTGGCGGTGCGTCGAGCGTGAACCTTGTGATCGTAGGTTGCGGGCAGGCCCACGGAGTGTGGGAAGCCGGATTCCTACACCCCATGGGCCTGCCCCAAAGGCACCACCACAAAGTTTGATACAGCAGCACCGGCGGGTGTGTCTGGGGTGGTTAACGCCTACCTCGAGCGCGTAAAGGTCTGATCGGCTGA
>DATEMN010000607.1:0-7248 GCA_035275565.1 Pseudonocardiaceae bacterium
CTATGGGACATCACCCAAATATCCGCAATCGTTACGCGACCAGAACAGGTGGCGTGCGCGATTATCGGTCAAGGACTCAACACAACCGAATGGGCAACCTACGCTCCCGACCTCCCCTATCAGCAAACATGCACTAGCTGATTAGCGAAAATCACTTTGGTAGATCGTAGCTGTTCGTCAGGTGGTTAATGGTCGTGGCGTGTCCGCAGTGGCAAGAGAAGGAACTCGCACACCTGAGAAGCGTGAATGCCAGGCCATCGAGCTAGGCATTCACGGCGAGCCTTCACGAAGGATCTACAGTAGACGGCTGGCCTGAGGCTTATGGCAGAAGTCCCCTTTAGGGTCATAACCAGCGCCTCTCAGGCCAGCGGCGCGTCGGGCGTGCAGCACGCCCGACCGGCTCGGGCAGTAACGCATTACGGAAATCTCTCATGATTCGGGCCTGCCCAGCGGCAGTATGAGACAGCCGTCGCGGCCGCAGAATGGGACGGATCAGGGACGTCAACAACGTCCTAGAACCGGCACATGGCTGAGGTGTTCACGTCTTACGGCCTGGGGAAAGCTCTCCCTGTGCATTCCCGTACTGGATCAGTCCCCGAGATCGGCCGGTTGGCTGTCGGTTGAGTGAGCGGTCCCCGACGCTCGGCTCCCGGCGGCCAGCCGGCCCCCCAGCCGATCCCACGGGGAGGGCACGGAGGACGGGGTGTTGTTTTTCCGGTTGCATCAGTGCGGCGAAGTGGTCAGCCGGGCTGAGGACTTTCATTGTTATTGATCAGGTGGAGGTGACATGAGCGACAAGGCAAAAGGTGGTGTGCGCCCAGCACGGCACCCGATTGGGTGGGTTTTCCTTGATCGTCACCGTGCAGGCGGATTTACCATTCGGTGGCGAAGAGGTGATGGGGTGGCGTATGTGCTGAGTGGTCACCGGCTGGGTGATCACGGGATGGCCGACGTCCTGGGCACTATCCCGGTCTCGCCGGCTGGGTGGACTGATCTTGCAGAGGTACGGGCGCTCGGGCAACGGTGGACGCGGGCGAGAAGTGCATGACCACAGAGAAGAACGACACGACGGACCCCCACGTGGGCGCACCCCGCAGGGTCCGTGTGAAGGGAATGCAGGGAATCGACGCCACCGTGGTGGTGACGGTGGTGAGAGACACGGTGTGGATGTCGATATCACCACCGCTGACCTGGGAAGCGATCATGGAGCCGGGGAAGGTTGATGATGTGATCTCTGCGCTGGAGCTGGCGCGCGACCAGGCCAAGAAGGCGGCGGCCTCAAGCGGTCAAGTGGCCAGCGGCCGGGCTGAGGACCAGACGCGCTCGACACTGGCGACATAGGTGTTGAACACGTCGTCGTCGCCGTGGCGGCGGAGGTGTAGGACGGGGGCGTAGGCGGCGGCGATGCCGTAGACGTGCTGGTTGATGAGCATCTCGCCGTCAGCGCGGTAGATCGAGTTGTAGAGCACCGTCGGATGAAGGCGAATCTGCACGCCAGAGGTGACCAGCGGCCGGTAAAGCACGAGGGCGTTACGGATCTTCGCGGCCATCGCGTCATGGATGCCTTCCTCATCACCGCGTTGGCTGACATGCGGGCAGTCCGGGTCCCCGAGGAGGATACGAACCGCGACTCCATTTCGGGCTTTGTCGCCGAGCAAGCGGACCATCTCGACGTCTTCGGCGAGGAACAGGCCGCTGTAGACGAGGATGTCGATCTGGTGTTGGGCGCTGTCGTAGAGCTGGCGCCACACGTCACGGGGGACTGAGCCTCGGTGCGGGTAGGTGGCGTGGACTTCCGGGCCGATGGAGGGAACTCCGGCGAGGTGGGGCCATAGGTCGTATTCGTGCAGGCTGAGCAGGTCGGCCAGGGCCCATCGGTGGCGGGGTTGGGGAAGCCGGCCACCCAGCCAGCGCTGGACGGTCTTGGGGTCGACCCCCAGTGTCGTAGCGACGTCGATATCCCGCAGGCGTGCACCGGCTAGGGCGCGGCGCAGCGGTTCACCGATCGCGCGACCGTCGGGCATCCTGACCTCCCGTGTCCCTTACGCCGTGTCCTGCGGCGCACGCTAACACAAGACGTCCCTAGTCGTCCCCGCTGGTGGTGACGCGGGGGAGGCGAGGGCTGAGACCCTGTGCGGGTGGGGTCGACTCCGTGGGGTACGTATGCGCGCATTGCTGAGCACCTGCGGGAACGGTGGGCGGTGCTCACGCCGGGTTCTGCGGTGCCGTCGGAGACCTCGCTGGCGGCGGAGTTCGGGGTGGTGCGCAACACGGTGCGTCGGGCGTTGGCCGAGTTGGAGCGCGAGGGGCTGATTGTGACGGTGCCCGGTCGCGGGCGGGTCGTTGGTGAGCCCGTAGGCACCATCATCGCGGGTTACCGGCGGATCGCCGACGAGTTGCGGCAGCAGATCACCTCGGGTGAGCTGGTGCCGGGTCAGCGGGTGCCGTCGGAGGCTGAGCTGATGCGCCGGTACGGGGTGTCGCGGGGCACGGCTCGGCAGGGTTTGGCGTTGTTGGAAGCCGCTGGTCTGGTGAGGGCGGTGCACGGAAAAGGACGTTTTGTGGACGTTGAGAGACGCCACTCGAGGGGCTGAGCCGTTCCGCGCTGGTTATCCTCGGCCTGGTGATGATCGCCGCTGGGGCACGGGAACTAGCCCGATCGCTGCTCGAGGCTGAGTTGCCGGTGCGGTGGGCGCACTCGCGGGGGGTCGCCGATCACGCCGTCACGCTTGCCCGGCTTCTGTCTCAGCACGCCGACTTGCTTGAGGCTGCCGGGTGGCTGCACGACATCGGCTACGCCAGCCCGCTGGCCGTGACCGGGTTCCATCCGCTCGACGGTGCCCGGTACCTGCGTGACGCACGGTTCGGTGATCCGACATTGTGGGTCTTGGTCGCGCACCACAGCTGTGCGGAGATCGAGGCCGAAGAACGCGGGCTCGGCGACGTCCTGGCCGCTGAGTTCCCCCTCGGCGAGGTTGATCCGTTTCTGGTCGCAGCGCTGACGTACTGCGACATGACCACCGGCCCCGACGGGACACCCCTAGACGTGGACGAGCGGATCCCGGAGATCCTGAACCGGTATGACCCGGATCACGTGGTACATCGCGCCATCGCGCGAGCCACCCCGATTCTGTGTCGGCAGACGGCCGAAGTCGCCGCCGCCCTTGCAACGGTCTGAGCCACCGTGAGCCTGGGGCCAACGCCGCTGTTGAGTGATCGAAATCTGCGGTCGGGGTGAGGAAGCCTTGTTCGTCGCGGGTCCATTGGCATCCGCTGCTGTCAAGGAACTCGATTTCGACCGGTTCGGGTGAGTAGTAGGTCGTAAGCCATTCCCGTGGCGCCGGGCGCTGCACGGTCTGTCCTGGCGGGACGAGACCGATGAACTCGGCTTCGTGGGCGCCCTCGTCGGGCATCGGTAGGGATACCTCGTAGATGGGCATCTCGCTGGCGTTGTGCACATGAAACAGCAACTCCCGGCCGCCGTGCGCGGTGGCGTGCGCTTCCACCCAGGCACTGACCTTGATCGCTTGTAGGCGGCGTTGCTCCTACGCGCGGGCTTCTTCGCGCCGGTGTTCCTTACGTAGCAGCACGAACCCGATCGCGAACGCACCCACGGTACCCACCGCCGCCAAAGCGTCCACCGCAACGGCAATCCATGCGCTGAGCACGTCAGGCTCAGCCGAGATAGGGCATGTGCCTGCCCTGAAGGAAGTGCCCGACCCGCAGCCTCATCGACCGATCCATTCGCAACTCGTCGACCTCCCGCCGGTCGACCCAGACGACGTCCCGGGTCTCGCTGCTCGGCCTGGGCTGCTCCCCGATCGGTTGCGCGAGGAACACGACGGAAAACTCCTGGCGCACTTCACCGTCGCTGGTGTAAAGGATGACGTGTTTGGGATCGGTGTAGATCCCGACCAAACCCGTGACCCGACAGTCAATACCGGTCTCTTCCTTCGTCTCCCGCACGGCCGTCTCGATCAACGACTCGCCCAGGTCCATCGCCCCACCCGGCAACGCCCAATTATCGTTATCGGTCCGGTGGATCATCAACAGATCACCGTCGTCATTGACGACCACGACGTTGGCGGACGGGACGAGACTGGTCGCGGGTGGGGCATCCGGATCTTCGTAGTAGTCGATGCGCGCCACGCCCCGGTAACCCCTTTCCCTCGTCTCGCTGTGATGTCTGGCTAGGTGAGCGGCAGGGCCGTGGACCAGACCCGCTCGAAGCTGTCCAGGTAGGTGGTGACCATAGTGCCGCCGGCCACCTGACGCAGGTGCATGACGGGCGCCTGCGAGGCCGGGAAGCCGTACACGTGGGAGTTGACCAGCAGCTGCCCGTCGGCGCGGTAGATCGAGTTGTAGAGCACGGTCGAGTGCACCCGGATCTCCACCCCGTCCAGTCCACGCAGCGGCTGGTACAGCACGATCACATTGCGGATCTTGGATGCCAGCGCGTCACCGATGCCCTCGAGCGCACCGCGAGAGGCCACCTCGGGCGCATCCGGGTCGCCCAGCAGGATGCGAACCCGCACGCCCTGGGCGGCCTTGGTCCGAAACAGGGCGAGCAGTCCCGGGTCATCAGCGAGAAACATCCCGCTGTAGACCAAGATGCCGATCTCGTCTTCGGCCGAGTCGAACAGCTGCCCCCAAATGGTGCGGGGGACAGCCCAGCGGTGCGGGTAGAGGACCAGGATCTCGCTTTCTGACGCGGACGCGACCTGCTCGGCGGCCAAGGCACCCGGCCACAGGTACGCCTCATCGATCCCGAGCCTGTTCGCCACCCGGTACCGGTGGCGCCGGTAGGGAACCCGCCCGCCGATCCACCGCTCGATCGTCTTCGGGTCCACCCCCACCGACTCGGCCAGCTCGTTCGGGGTCACCCCCCGTTGCAGCAGCGCCGCCCGCAGCCTCTCGTTCGCCATCCCACCGTGCCTGGTCTGGTTCGCCACGGGTCGGTAGTCGTCCCGACGGCGTCCCAGGGACGTCCTGGGACGGAACACACCGTACGGGGGACGTCCTCGCCAGATCCCACTGCATGGTGATCACGTCCTCCCGCTCTGCTGCAACCTCCTCGGCATGCCCACAACACCGCAACCCGCCCACCACTTAGACAGCACCGAGCGAAAGGAGTTCACCATCACCACGAACAGCGACGACAGTCACCCCGAGGCCGACCCAGCAAACGAGCCAGTCAACGCGCCCTACCGCGACGACCACGGTTGTTGCCCCTGCGGTGCGCTCGCCGACCGGAGCGGCCTGTGCCGCAAGTGCCGGGCGCGCGCCACCTGGAACCGCCGACAGACCAACCGGGGGCGCCGCGTCGTCCACCCTTCGTCCCGGCGTCGGTCCACGTCCCACCCGGAAGGCCGGGGCTCAAGCCGTCCCCGAGGCCACCGACCCGGCCACTGAGCCAAAGAGATTCCCTGGTGGTCTTGTCCGTCTCCGTGGTGCTGCTCTTGGGCGTGCTGGTCGGGTTCCTGGTCTGTTTCGCTGCTCTGCGCGGCTGGCACGCCCTGCTCTGCACCCTGTTCGACTTCTACCTCGCTCGCGCCTTACATCCGGACCGGCTGCCGCGCCCTCGCCCGGCTCCTCGCCGGAGTCGAGCTCTGACCAGCACACATTGCCCTGTCCCCCAACGAAAGGAGATCCGAACTCACCGATGACACCCGACACCACCGACGCCATGCTCGAGTACGCCCGGCTGCGCCTCGCGCTCGCCGCGCTGCGGATGCGCTACGCCAACCTGCTCGCCGCCGCCCGCGCCACCCTCACCGCCGCCCGCGATGGCGAGGCCAACCCGCTCGCCTACCTCATCGATGAACTCGCCGCACAAGGCCAGCTCCCGCCGGCCGAGACCGGGCTCACGGCGTGGTTCGAGACGAGTCTCGACCCGGCCGGCGAGCCAGCCGACGAGGGGAACCAGCGATGAACCGGCGCATTCGACGCGCCCGACGCCGCCTACGCCACGGTGAGGCCCGCCGCGAACCGCTCCTGCTACTCGCCGACGACCACTACCCCGGAGAATCCGTCGCGGCACTGGGCCGCTTGGTCTACCGCTACCGCTCCGCACTCGCCCCGCCAGCCCTCGCCGGCGCGCTGGTCCTCACCGCCACGGTGTTGCACGGCCACGTCCCCCACACGGCACCCGTCGTCGCGGTACTCACCGCGGCCGTGGCGGCCGGAGTGTCGCGACCGGAGATCGCGCCGGGCCTGCGCCGGATCGAACGCGGCTACGCCATCACCGTCACGATCGCGGCCGGGTTGTGGCTGAGCTTCGCCACCGCCCACGGACCCAGTACGGGGCCACTGCCCCTCCTGCTGGTTCTCGGCACGATCGTCGGCGGGGTGCCGTGGTGGGCGCACCGACGCCGCCGTGCCAAAGTCCGCGTCGAGCGAACCCTCCAGGCCTGGCCCGAGATCGCCGACGCGGTCGGACTGACCGGCTCCCGGGTCATGTCCGCAGTGGTCGACCTGTGGGGCTGGCGAGCCCGCGTCGGCCTACGCCGCGGGCAAACCGTCAATGACCTCGCCAACCAGGTTCCCGCGCTGGAATCCGGGCTCGGCACACGCCCCGGCGCTGTGCGGGTCGAGCCCGATCCCGACCGCGCCGACCACGCCGTAATCCGCGTGCTCCACGCCGACCCACACGCCCAAGCCATCCTCTACCCCAGCGATCACCACCACCCGGCCGCCAGCATCACCCGCCCGGTGCCGCTGGGTGTGTTCGAAGACGCCCAACCGGTCACACTCACCCTGACGCATCGCCACGGCCTGCTCGGCGGCGTCGTCGGTGCCGGCAAGAGCGGTGTCCTCAACATCATCCTCGCCACCCTGACCGCCTGCCCCGACGTCGTGCTCTGGGGCATTGACCTCAAGGGCGGCATGGAACTCGGGCCGTGGGCATCCTGCCTGGACCGACTGGCCACCACCGCCTCCGAGGCCGCTGACCTGCTCGCCGACGCCGTCGCCATCCTCAACGCCCGCGCCCATCACCTCACCGCGGAGGGCTCTCGGCTCTGGACACCCACTCCCGCCACACCCGCTCTGGTGATCGTGATCGACGAATACGCCGAACTGACCGAGCACTCACCCGCCGCGACCATCCACGCCGACTCCCTCGCCCGACGCGGACGAGCCGTGGCCGTCACCCTGCTCGCCGCCACCCAGCGCCCGACCCAGAAAGCCATGGGATCCGGTGCCGTCCGCTCCCAGATGGACATCCGGATCTGCCTGCGCGTCCGGGAA
>DATEMN010000608.1:0-2504 GCA_035275565.1 Pseudonocardiaceae bacterium
GCATGGCGTACCGGAGGTAGGCGGTCAAGACGGGCCAAGAGCCCGTGAACCTGATCGTAGACGTTGACGTGATCGGACCCGTGATCGTGACCGTGCACCTGAACGTGAACCCCCCCGTGGACGTGATCGACAGCGGCGGGGTCCTAAATCTTGTGCAAGCGGGAACATGGGTGACAAAAGTGTCCGACGGTGAGTTTCAAGGTTGTTGTCGCGTCGGCTGACTTGGGAAAACGTTTTTGTTTGTTGGGTCTCGGTTGAGCACAACGGTGCCGACGGGCGACCAGTTTCTGATCGCTCGAGACCAGCGGCTGGGCCTTCGGCGCCGAGCTCGTTCGTAGACGCGAAGCCGGTCTGAGAGGATGTGCTTCTCGAGGCCGTAGTGGCGCTGGTCGGGCGTCACGTAGCGAATGGCGCTGTGGCGGTGCTGGCTGTTGTACCAGGCGACGAAGTCCGCGACCCAGCGTTGCGCGGCCTCGATGCTGGCAAAGGGCAAGCGAGGGTAGGCGGGCGTGTGCTTGAGCGTGCGGAATAGCGCTTCGGAGTAGGGGTTGTCGTCGGAGACATGGGGCCGGCTGAAGGAGGGGACGATGCCGAGCCACTGAAGGGTAGCGATCATCGTGCTGCCCCGCATTGGCTTGCCGTTGTCTGAGTGCAGGACCAAGCCCCGTGGTTCGACCTGCTCGGTGGCGCAGATGTCGCGGACCATCGCTGCCGCGCAGTGTTCGGATTCGCGTTCATGCACCTGACAGCCGACGATGCGGCGGCTCCAGACGTCCATCACCAGGTACAGGTAAAGGAAGCGCCCTCGGACCACCGTCGGCAGGTAGGTGATGTCCCAACTCCAGACCTGGTTCGGCCCTGTCGCGTGGTGGACTGTGCTGGCCCGAGTGACGTGGCTGCGCGTGGTGTGTGGACGACGGCTCTGAAGGCCGAATCGCCGCATCAGCCGATACAGCGTCGATTCCGAAGCCACGTACTTCCCCTGGTCCGCGAGCTGAGGGACCAGTTGCTTGGGAGAGAGTCCGCGGTACTCGGGGCGCGTCAGCAGGGCCACCGCCTCCGCCTGTTCGGCTGGCGTCAACGTATTCGGAGGACACCTTCGCGGCCCACATCGCCCGTCCTCGCAGGCGTCCGTGCTCGTACGCCATCTCTCGACGGTACGGGCCGAGATCCCGATCGTCGAGCAGGCGGCGTCCAGGCGGGCTCCTGCTGCCTGAGCCTCGGACACCGCCGCGAGTATCACTTCTCGTTCTCCTCGTCGGTGTTGTCGTCCTCGTCCTCCTGGTACAGGTGCTCCACTTTTTTTTTGAGGACCAACAGGGCTGCCGCCTCGGCCAGGGCCTTCTCCTTGCGCGCCAGCTCCCGCTCCAGCTTGCGGATCCGCTTGGTCGTCGCCTTGGAGGCATGACCCCCGTCATCGAGGGCCAGCCTCCACTGCTCGAGGTCCGCCAGGAGGAGTCCCTCGCGCTCCAAGAACTCGGTCAGAGCCGCACCACTGAGCTTTCCAGCTTCAGCCAGGAGCCGGATCTTTTCTTCGACTGACCTTCTCTTGGTCTGCGGGCCCCGCTCCATCAGGGGCAGGCTATGCGCTTCATCCAACCATCGGGAGAGCGTTTGTTGGGCGATCCCGGTTTCCCGGGACAGCTGCCGGGCGCTACTCGCCCCCTTACCGGTCATGCGCTCGATCATCTTCTGCTTGTACGGAATCGAGAACGGTCTGGTCACTACGGTGTCGCTTCCTCGCCCCTCCATCGAAGATCCGGTTCAAGCGACAACTACCCTGCCACTGGGGGGACAGGACATCGGTGACACGGGTAACGGTAGGCGATGCCCTGGAAAGAGCGTCGACCGATGGATCTACGGAGGCAGTTCGTGTTAGCGGCAGTGGCGCCCGGGGCCAACGTCTCTCACCTGTGCCGAGAGTTCGGCATCAGCCGAAACAATGGTCACAAGTGGATTCGGCGCTTCAGGCAGGAAGGGGAGGCAGGTCTGGCGGACAGGAGCAGACGTCCGCTCAGTGGCCCGGGCACCAGCGGCGAGACAGTTATGCAGATCATCGAACTGCGGCAGCGCTACCCGAAGTGGGGACCGAAGAAGCTGCGGACGCTCTTGCAGGGGAGATCCACCCAAGGCGATGTCCCGAGCGTCAAGACGATCGCGAGGATCCTCGATCGGGTGGGGGAACCGAGGGTGCGTAAGGTCCGCCGAAGGCTCCGGATCGCGATGCGAGACCACGAGAAGCTCGAGGTGACGACGCCCAACGATGTCTGGACGGTGGACTTCAAGGGGTGGTGGCGAACGATGGACGGAAAGCGGTACGAACCGCTCACAGTTCGGGACGCGCACAGCCGCTACGTGCTGGCACTGGACATGCTCGGCTCCATGAGCGCTCAGGTGGTCAAGCCAGCTTTTGAGCGGCTTTTCGCGGTCTATGGACTGCCTAAAGTCATCCGGGTCGACAACGGGGCCCCCTTCGCCTGCACCAGCGCTCCCGGCGGGCTGAG
>DATEMN010000609.1:0-4777 GCA_035275565.1 Pseudonocardiaceae bacterium
AGCGACAGGGGAAGGTTGATCATGGGAGCACCAAAGTATGCGCGGTTCGTGGTGGACTTCAACGAGTGGTTTCCGCAGGGCTTGTACCTGGTCGGCGAGATCACGGCGGTGACGGAGTACCAATCGCAGGAGGACAAGGCACGCAACCGCCCAGTGCGGCCTCGGGTGGACGAGGTCACGGGCCGACCCCTGTTCCGCGGCATCTTCGCGGACCCCTCAGCCGATAAGGACCGTGAGAAGTCGGTCACGGTGGAATTCGCCTGCCCGCATCAGCCGGTCCCGCCGGCGGCCGTGGCGGGGTTGCCGTTTCGGCCGGTGGTGCTGGAGGGCATGACGGTGCAGCCGCGCGCGGAGGCATCTGGTCAGGCTAAGTGGATTACGTGGACTATCCGGGCCACCGGCATGACAGCACCGAGCGGTGCCATGGCCAAGGAGACCGCAATGGACAAACCAGCGTCAGGCAGGTCCGCGTCCGGCACGACAGAGAGGGCTGCGGCATGAGGAGTCCCGACCTGTCAGAAGGGCGGCCTGCTGCCCCGATCTCGCGGCGAGGGAGGTCGGAGTCTCTGCGGTGGGTGCTGTCTCCGCTGGACTATCGCGCACATGTGCTGGCCGAAGGTGACCAGACAGTGGGCGTGGTCGCCGCCCGGTGCGGTGCTGTATTGCCGATGGTTTTTCCCGTACACGCTCAACCACCCGGCCGGCCATGCCCGCCGTGTGAGGTGATCGTGCGCATGGACCCGGACACACCGGACAGAGTCGCACTCCAGCACAGTGATGCACCACCGACGGTCATCAGTAACGGGTAGAAGGTAGCCGGGGAGACGAGTGTAATGGCGGGAAATAAACCAGCGCCCCAGCAGCCCAGGACGTTGATGGAGATGCATGACGCGCTGGTGCGCATTCGGCCGAGTCGAGATGCACCCTTGGAGCAGTGGCAGACATATTACCAGCGGTCGGCAGTGCTGTATGCCGAAATCGCCGAGATCGACAGGGGACACCACCACGAGGCCCTGTACTGGGCCGAGCGGGAGCTAGCGAAATCCATGCTGGTCACCGCCGCCATCAAAAATGGAGCAAAATCCTGGAACCCGTGGACTGAATCCGCGTCATTCCCACAATAAGAAAGGAGATGAATGGAGATGAGGGCAGGCCGGCGGTGGGCTGCGCTGGTCGCGTGACGCCACGCACGCAGAGGTCGGATGTGTGACGTGGCAGACCGCCGTCGATGCGGAAGCTACGCATTCCAACCGGCGGCAGTGACCGGCGCCGCGGTGACTGCCTGAGCCTGCCATAACAGACACCGATAAAAGAAGAAGGTTCAGAAGGAATCAACGCGCCGGGGTGGTGCGGCAATTCCGCACGCCCTCACCATGCGCAACAGAGACATACGCGCAGAAGCGGATTTCACGGCTACCAACCTTGTCCGCTTCTGCGCTGTCCACACCGAGAGTGGGAGTGAACGGTGAGAAGGATAGAACGCGGAACCGCCGCGACGCTAGTCCCGGTGCCCCGAATGAGTCGCCCGATCTGCACTCGATTCGCCCGGCTGTCGACCGGTGACACCGCTGGTGCCTCGTGCGCGGGCACGCTGGCGCTGGGCATCCTTGGTGGGGGTGGTCGGTGATGCGCCCAGATCAGTACTCGCGCTGGGTCGATCCGGCCCCACTAGAAGTAGAGCGGCCTCGGCTGCCGTGGTGGACACTGCTGCCCCGCAAACTGCTGCTGGCCGCCTCGCCGATCATCCTGGTCGCGGTCGTGACCACGGTGGGGGTGTTCGTCGCCCGTCGGGTGTGGCGCTACCCGCTGTTCGTGATCGGCAGCGCGGTTCTGGTCGGGTTGGGTGTCGGTGTCTCGTGGTGGGCGCCGGTCATGCTGCTCGCCACACTCGGGGTCCTTAGTGGTCTATGGGCCTGGCAGCACCCCGACTCGTTCACTCGGACCGTGCTGCGACAGGTGCGCTCGGAGTGGCGCCGCGCGGTCTTCTACGCCTGGCAGTGGCGGCGGGTGATGCTGTTTTCGGAGCTGACTAAGCGCACCGGGCACGGTCTGCACCGAGTGCATTACCCACGGATCCGCCGGGTGCGGGCTGATGGGTGGCGTGACCGGGTGTCCGTGCGGCTGTTGCACGGGCAGTGCGCTGGCACCTACCTCGCGCACGCTGAGGAGTTGGCGAACTCCTTCAACGCCCGAAGCTGCCGGATTCGGGTCGACAAGCCCCGCCGGATCTGGCTGGACCTCATCCACGCCGACCCTCTCGCACAGCCGGTCAGGGTGTCCGCACTGGCCGAACTAGATGCGAGCGTGGATCTAGCCCGGGTGCCCATCGGGCGCACCGAGACCGGCCGACCCTGGGTACTGCGCCTGGCCGACCGGCACGTCCTCGTCGCAGGCGTCAGCGACGCGGGCAAATCCTCGGTGATGTGGGCAGTGCTGCGCGCGCTGGCCCCGTGGATCCGCTGCGGGCTGATGCAGGTGTTCGGGATCGACCCCAAGGGCGGCATGGAACTCGGCCGCGCACCGGGGCTGTTTCAGAAACTGGTGTGCACCAACGGCGTTGAGGCCGTCGAGCTGCTCGAACACGTCGCGACGCTGACCCGCCAACGCGCCGAAGCCATGCGCAAGCAGGGCACCCGCAAGTGGACCCCGGCATCGGGTCAGCCGTTCGTGCTGCTGATCATCGACGAGCTGGCCGACGTGATCGCCTACCAACCCGACAACGCCCTACGCAAACGCGCCAACCTGGCGTTGCCGTCCATCCTGTCCCAGGGCCGGGCACCCGGGGCGTGCGTGATCGGCCAACTCCAAGACCCCCGCAAGGACATCATCGACTTCCGGCACCTGTTCCCGATCAGGATCGCGATGCGGCTCGACGAGCCACAACAGGTCGACATGGTCTTAGGTGACGGGGTCCGGCAACGCGGCGCGACCGCGCACGAGATCAGTGAGGACACCCCCGGGGTGGCGTGGGCCAAGATCGACGGCCGCCGCGACCCCGATCGGGCGCGCGCTTTCCACACCACCGATACCGACCTTGACGAGCTGTCCACATACGTCGGTGCCGGGCGACAGGACGCCCCCCGCCCGCTGACTGGAATCGAGGCAGCATGACCACCACCGCGATGGACCTGCTGGACTGCCTCCACGCCCACCTCGCCGACTTCGAGCTCCCCGACCTGTGCTCGGTGCACGCCTCGATCCACGAGCCACACATCACTGCACAGCTGCGTGCTCAGGACCCATCCCAGCTGGCCGCCGGGCTGCTGGCCTGGGCCGACACCCTCACCCAGCCCACCGCCGAGGCATGGCGAGTCCCTAACGGCCACTCGATCCACCTCTCGATCACTGGTCGCCTACCCGGCGGGGTCTCGGTCCACGTCTACGGCGCGATGCCCTTCACCGCACGCGGCCCCGGCGGCAACCTCGCACCCAGTGCCACAGCACCCGTGCTGCTCACGACCCTGCGCCACCTCACCACCCCCGGGCAGGTAACCCTCTGATGACCACCACCCTCGACGCCTCCCCAATGACCCGAGCGCAGCGAGCCGCGCTGCCCTTGACCACCGAGGTGGCCCTGGCAGTCGCCGAACAACACGGGGTGTGCGTACGGCCGTTGGCGATGCGCCGCATCGACACCACCACTGGCAAGGTGGACGTCGTCCCCGTCCCCTGCGGCTCCACCAGAGAAGACCAATGTCGACCCTGCGCAGATAAAGCGCGGCGCCTGCGGATGGTGCAGTGCCGCGAGGGCTGGCACCTCGACGCCGAGCCGGTCACCGAGCGGGCCACCCCGACCGAGGAACATAAGGAGCTGCTGGCCACCCGGGCGGATCTGGTCGCCGTCTACGCCGAATGCCGCGAGATCGGCGACGACACCAGCTGCGAACAAATCGCTGAAGCCGTGGCCGACCTCGACACCGAACTACGGGCACTCGGAGTACGCGGCCGACTCACACCGTTGGACCCACCAACCAAGCCGGTCAAGCGCTCCACCCGACGCCGCCAAGACGCCCCGAACCTGCCCCGCCGACCTATCGAAAAACGGACCCTAGGGCGGGTGTTCGCTGGGCGTTACCGCCCTTCGACGTTCCTTACGCTCACCTTGGACTCTTATGGGCGAGTCGACGCGCACGGCGCCGCAATCGATCCGGACCACTACGACTACCGGCGGGCGGCACGCGACGCCATCCACTTCCCGGCCCTGCTGGACCGGTTCTGGCAGAACACCCGGCGCTGTGTCGGCTGGGATGTGCAGTACTTCGGCACGGTCGAACCCCAACAACGCGGCGCACCGCACTTCCACGCCGCTATCCGCGGCGCGATCCCCCGCACCGAACTACGGCACATCGCCGCCGCCACCTACCACCAAGTCTGGTGGCCGCCCCACGACCAACTCCGTTACGGCGGGGACCGGCTGCCGGTGTGGAACACCCGCGCGAAAACCTTCACCGACCCCGACACCGGCACGCCACTTCCCATCTGGGACCAGGCATGTGACGAGCTGACCGAACCCGCGCACGTCGTCCGCTTCGGCACCCAAGTGCACGTCAAGGGCATCCTCGGCGGCACTGAGGAAGCTGGCCGTCACGTCGGCTACCTCACAAAATATTTAGCCAAAAGCGTCGGCCAGGCCGCAGGTCTCAGCGAACACGCCACCGACGCGCAACGCGACCACGCCGCGCGGTTGCACGCCGAACTGAGCACCACCCCGTGCTCACCAAGGTGTCCGGTATGGCTGCTCTACGGCATCCAACCCCACGGCGCCCGACACACCATG
>DATEMN010000610.1:0-2750 GCA_035275565.1 Pseudonocardiaceae bacterium
TGGATAACGTCAGCGTGCTGGAGCGATTCGAGGGTGAGGCGGCCCGGTGGGCGCGCCGCACTGGCGGCTCGGTGGTGGAGCTGCACGCTTACGCACTGACCGGGGACCCGGCTCAGGGCCAGCGGCAGCTCATTGAGGAGCTACGGCGGATCTACCCCGAGACAGCCGGCGCCCAGATCATCGATGAACGCCATGAGCTGCAGGCCGACTGCCCACTGTTCGCGCCCGGAACGTTCGCCGACCGGCCAACCGTGGTCACCCCGGACCCGGTGGTGGTGCTGGCCGGGGACCTCACCCGGGTAGACCTCCCCGTCGCGCTGATGGAACGGGCCGCGACCAGCGGGTTCCTCGCTGCCGACGCACTGCTGGGCAGGTGGGGATTGCGGGGCCACCCACTGTGGACGGTCCCGGTGCGGGGCCGGCTCGCCCCACTACGCGCCGCCGCCGCCCGCTTCGGCTGAGATCTCGTCATGCCACGGCCATGGCGGGTGTTTCTGAGCGGTCGTAGCGGCATTGCGCGTAAGCCAGGGCGTCGCGCCAGAGCCGGGCGGCGGCCCAGCGCATCGCCGGGCGCATGACCTCATTGCATGTCTTCACCTGCGTGCTTGCCCTCCAGCTCGCCCACCTCATGCGCCGCGAGGCCGACACCTGTCAGGCCGTGACTGCTTGGATGGGCACCAGCGGGCCCACCAGCGTGAGGAGTATGTCCAAACTCACGCGAGAGTGAACTCGGATCAGCCTGGCCAGCGGCCGGTGGTGCGGAGTTCATAGCGACGTTGGGCGTAGTCCAGGTCGTCGCGCCAGAGGCGGGCGGCGGCCCAGCGGATAGCGGGACGCATCAGAGGGGCTCCGCGGCGGGCGACGGCGAAGCCGGGGCGGGGTGAGCTGACGATGCTGGCCTCGATCACCGCGGTCCGCGGGTGGCCGGCGTCGTCGACGCCTAACGGCACGGCGTGGGTCTCGACGACGCTGCCGGCACCTTCACCCTCCAGGATGTCCATCACCACCGTCCGGGGTTCGGGGCAGCTGAATGCGGCCCGCACCGGAACCCCGAAGCGCCGGGTGAGCCGGAACGCCACCTCCACTACGAACCGGTCCACGTCCTCGTTCGGTTCCTCGACCACCCGGAGGCCCACGAAGGAGTACGGGTGAAACCAGCTGCCGTGCCACGGGTCGAGCCGGTTGGCGATCACGTCCTCGGGCTCACAACGCCCGATCCCGGTGAATACCGCGTCCAAGCTGCTCTCAGGAGCGGGCCGGCGGTGCAGCACCGGCGCGGACAGCGGCTCCTCGCCCCCCACCGAATCCAGCCGCACCCAGGCCAGTACCCCGTCGTCGAAAGCCGGGAACGGGTCCCATCCCGGCACCCCACGCACTCCGATCGCCAACCCGTGCCAACGACACACCAACTCCCCGCCCGCCAGCGCCCCCTGGCACAGTGGTGCCCCCAAGTGGGGGCACTCACCGGGACCGGCGTGCAGCGCCCCGTCCGGGGTACGCCAGGCCACCACCTCAACACCCGCGACGGTACGCCCAAAAGGCTGGTCGTTGCGGACCTCGCGGTTGGCGGCGAGCACGTACCAGTTGCCCGACGGCCGGGCCTGCGCCCGCTTGAGTGCCGCCTCGATCAGACCGGGCCTGGCCTCTCGCCAGGTAGGAAGCTGCTCGGCCCAAGTCCAGGCAGGCAGCCGCCGCACCGGCACCCCCCGTTCGAACATCGTTCACCACCTTCGCGACAGGCATGCGGACAAGGCACGGTAGCGAACTTCCTTTTGCGTTGGAGGCTCAGGACCGGTACGACTAGTGCGGTCGGTCGACAACATCCGTGCAGCGCGGCACGCCCCCTCACTGAAGGTCATACCCTGATGACTGCCGAACTCCGCGTCGATTCCACACTCGACCTGAAAGGTATCCCACACACGGGTGAAGCGGTACTGCCCGATGGGCACCTGGTCGAACCACAAGCTGACGACTTCACGCACGCGAAGGCCGCACCTACCGAGCCGCACTGGTACAAACGGGCGGTTTTCTACGAGGTGCTGGTGCGGGCGTTTCACGACCATGACGGCAACGGCACCGGCGATCTGATCGGCCTGACCGGCAAGCTGGACTACGTGCAGTGGCTGGGTATCGACTGCCTGTGGCTGCCGCCGTTCTACGCCTCCCCGCTGCGCGACGGCGGGTACGACATCTCCGACTTCCGGGCTGTGTTGCCCGAATTCGGCACCGTCGAGGACTTTGTGCGATTGCTCGATGAGGCACACAAGCGGGGCATCCGGGTGATCACCGATTTGGTGATGAACCACACCTCCGACGCCCATCCTTGGTTTCAGGAATCCCGTCGGGATCCGACCGGTCCCTACGGCGACTTCTACGTCTGGAGCGACCAGGACACCGCGTACTCCGATGCCCGGGTCATCTTCGTCGACACCGAGGCATCCAACTGGACCTACGACCCGGTCCGGGGGCAGTTCTTCTGGCATCGGTTCTTCGCCCACCAGCCCGATCTCAACTTCGAGAACCCTGAGGTCGGCGAGGCGATGATCGACGTACTGCGGTTCTGGTTGGATCTCGGTATCGACGGTTTCCGGCTGGACGCCGTGCCCTACCTGTTCGAGGAGGAGGGGACCAACTGCGAGAATCTGCCGCGCACGCACGAGTTCCTCAAGCGCTGCCGCAAAGTGGTCGATGACGAATACCCCGGGCGGGTGCTGCTGGCCGAGGCCAACCAGTGGCCCGCCGACGTGGTG
>DATEMN010000611.1:0-2121 GCA_035275565.1 Pseudonocardiaceae bacterium
TACACCCGCTTGGCCGGTGACCACCGATACGATTCCGAACGTAACGCGTCGATGATCGTGTCGATTTTGGCCAGGGACATGCCGTCCACGGTCTCCCCGGTGACCCCCGGCGTCATCGCACCCTGATTCGAGTAGATACGCCCATAGGCCACCAGAAACAGTTCCTTGTTAAACAACTGCCGGTACAGCCTTTCCAGCGGCAGACTCTTCCTGCCGCGTTCCCGGATGACACTCAGTACAGTTTCAGCGCCCTGCATTCCACAGACCTCCCTTCGCTGAGCATCGTGAACACCTGTGCCCCTTCGCCCTCATTCCGACTTTCCCGGACCTCGTGACCGGTCGTGACTCCGGCGGCTACCATGGGCACTCCTCACCCTGGGGCTCGCGCCCTGTAGGTGATCCCGCGGTACGTCTTCGCTGTACGTATCGAGCACGACGTAGGCCACCCACTCATCCCCTTAACCCTCCTCGCTGGAGGACACCGCGCGCCACGGAGGTTGCCCGGTCCCACGGTTCATGCCCGGGCATGGCGCGCCACCGGTTACAGGCATCATTTCCGGCGGATGCGCACTTTCATCGCTGGGGATTAGGTTTCAGGCAATCCAGCTTTAGCCATATCGTGCGGATCTTGCGGTACCCCGCCCTGGACGCCTCCAGACGGCCACCGCGTCCCTGACATGCTCTGGTCCCCGTCGGGCTTTCGCCTCTGGGTAAGTCAGGCGATCCAAGAACCTCCCTCCGAGTTCCTCCCGGCTGCGCCGGGGATACAACGAAGCGCCTCACGGCGCACACCGGACGTGCCCCTTTCCCCGTTATGCCGAATTCGGCATAAACGGGAATATGCCGAGTACCGGATTATGCCGAACGTGGTGGTGAAGGTGCTGGTCAGCAATGTTGCGGGTGTTGGGTGTTCGGCATAATCCGGGAGGTCATCTCCTACATCGTGGGTCAGGCTCGTCAATGCGCCCGCGTCTGGTGACCAAGTCGCTGGTCACCGCAACACGCTCATTGCTACGATTCCTGCAGCTAGAAGGCATGATCCCGTCTCCACTCGTGGGTGCGGTCCCGGCAGTGGCGTCGTGGAGGCTGTCCGCCTTGCCACGCCAGACGAAGAAACCACCGCATCACAAGCCCGGATTATCCCGACCACCCACGCGTCTCAACCCCGTTGACCAGCACGTTTGTCCTTCTGCTCGGCATAATCCGGTACTCGGCATATTCAAGGCATCCGGCTCTCCAGTGACTACTCCGTGAGTTTCGCGACTTGCTGTCCGGCATGGATGTTGTCGTGGCATTGCTGGCAGACCACAAGGGCCTTGCGGCGCCTTTTCGCCATGATCGTTGCCCATGCCGGCTTTTCCGGCTGGCCGAGCTTATCGAGATCCGCGAGCTTCCGGATGTGATGAACTTGAACGTTCTCCGATCGCTCGCAGATCTCGCATTGCCCCCTGAGAAGCCTGGTGACCAGTTCCTTAGGGCCGACTGCCCGGCCTGGTTGGCGGTCTTGAAGGACTGCCTTCTTCTGCCACCGAAGTGGTATTCCACCGTACTGTGCGACTAGTGGTTTCCTGCCGCCACCGCGTTCGACAGTCGCTTGGAAGCACGTGCGCGGCCCGTACGGGGTGTCGACTTTGGCCTTATACTTGGCCGCCGTCTTCGATACGGTCGAGCGGTGCTTGCCCGCTAGTGTCTTCAGCAGCGAGGTCTCCATGACCCAGTTCAGTCGATTCAGCCGATAGACGTCACTGGCCAGCAGGTAATATTGGACCACCCCACGATATTCGGCCCCGTAGATAGAGACGATGGTGTAGTCGTCCATGTTCATCAGACGGGTCCGGCGCGCGGGTTTTCCGCGCTGTGTGTAGGAGGCGCATGTCGCCTTGATCACCGCGGTGGGCACCCGCAGCTTGACGGTCGCGTTGCTCGACCGTTGGCCGTTGGTGATCGCCTTATCGTTGTGCTGGACGGTGATCTCGTAGCCGAGGAATCGTGCCGCGCCGGTTCTGGCGTGGGTGATCAGTGTCTTCTCCTCCGACAGTTCCAACCGGAGTTCGTCACGCAGAAACTGTCTGAGGCGTTGCTTGATCTCCTCGGCCTCGGCTTTCGGTCCGGTGAAACCGA
>DATEMN010000612.1:0-3322 GCA_035275565.1 Pseudonocardiaceae bacterium
TACGCTCGTCCTGAGTCTCCACCGGGCTGTCCATCGCCAGCGACTGGAACAGCGAGGTGAGCCGCTGCTGCCCGTCGAGAACCAGCGACTCCGGTTGCACCTGCTCGCTCGGGACCGCCCCCTCGATCGGCCTGTACTTGAACCGGACGTCCCCGCCGCCCTCGAGCAGCATCACTGTCCCGATCGGGTAGTTGAGGGACACCGACGCCAGCAGACTCGCGATGTTGGGCCAGGGCCAGACCCAGCCACGCTGGAACTCAGGCAACTGGATCTTCCCCGCCTCGACCTGCCCCAGCAGATCCCGCAAGGGCCGCTTGTCGATGCTGAAAGTCTCGGTCGCCACATATCCTCCTTGTGCAGCACAACACGTCCGTCGCGCTCGGTCGCCGGGCCCCTGCGGATGGGGAGCGTTCAGGTCCGCCCGACTCCTGTCCCGTCGACCCACCGGCCTATGACTTGCATCTTCCACACTGCCTGAGCTTCTGCGCTTCAGCCTCCCCCTTGGTCATTTTGGTGACACCCAGGGAGGTGTCCTGCCCCCTGTCCCGGCAAGACAGGACATCTGTACGTCAACAGTCCCTTGCGATGGCTAGGTTGCTGCAGGGGGCAACTCACCTCGGAACCCTCGTGCTCGCCGACATCGACCAGCCGCGGTTTCACTGCCACTTCATGGCTACAGCCGTTTTCAGCAAGACGGCGCGTGCCCGATGCGTGCCCGATCCCTCGGATACTCACGGTCAATCGCGGGCTAGGGCGTGTTTTAGAAGTCGCTGATCTGCCTGGTTGGCCGTCCGGAGAGGTTGCGGGCGGCCAACCAGATGGTCAGGTCGTTCGCGATCCTGTCGATGCTGGTGTCGGTGGTGACCTCGTGCTCGCGGCGGGTGGTGTCACGGCGGACGACCTCATAGCCGCCCTCGTCCAGGACGGCGACTGAGGCGAACCAGGCCGGGTCGTCCTCGTCGGGCTGGATGACGACGAAAGTGTTGTCCGCGTCGTTGAGGTCGTCGATCAGCATGAACAGCGCGTCCTCGGACGGGTCGTCGATGTGGTCGCCGTTCTCGCTGTCGGCGCCGTAGTACCGAGCCCCCATCGGACCTGTCCCCTTCAACACGCAGAGCTGTGACCGCCGTCAGCATGGCATGCGGGGCCGCCACCGTCGCCAGGTCACAGCCATTCGTTGATGGCGGCGACATGGACGGTGGCTTCGAAGCGGACGGCGAGCTTGTCGAACCGCATGGCCACCGCCCGATTGCGCTTGAGCCGGTTGATGCCGCACTCGACCGCGTGCCGGGCCTTGTAATCCTCGCGATCGAAGGCCGGTGGGCGCCCGCCGCTTGTCCCACGGCGCTTGCGGTGGCCGGCCTGGTCGGCCGGTTCCGGGATGGTGCAGCGGATCCCGCGCCGGCGGAGATAGGCACGATTGGTGCGCGAGGAATAGGCCTTGTCGCCCCGCACTCGCAGCGGCCGTCTGCGGGGACGCCCGAGCCCCAGCCGGGGTATCCGGATGGCTTCCAGGACAGCCACGAACTGCGGGCTGTCACCCCGCTGCCCGGCGGTGACCAGCAGTGATAACGGCCGTTGGCCCTGTTCGCAGGCCAGATGAATCTTGGTAGTCCAGCCGCCCCGGGACCGGCCCAAGCCGTGGTCGTCGGGCTCGGTCCGGATCCCACCCGGCGGTTCTGTCTGGGCCTGCCCGTCGCGGCGGGCACCAGCCGCATGCTGGTGAGCCCGGCAGATCGTGGAGTCGACGTTCACTTCCCACGTGATCAGCCCGGCCGCATCGGCACGGGCCTGCAACCCGGTCAGCACCGCCGACCAGACACCATCTCGCTGCCAGCGACGGAAGAGCCCATAGACCGTCTGCCACGGCCCGTACTCCACCGGAAGATCCCGCCAGGGGGCGCCAGTCCGCACCCGCCAGCGGATCCCATCGATCAGCCTCCGCCGACACGCTGAGGGTCTACCGACCACCGCGACCGGCAACAGCGGTTCCAACACTGCCCACTGGCCATCTGAAAGATCCCCACGCCCCACACCGAGATCATCACGGCACGAGGCGTGGCCACGAGGCCAGTTCTAAAACAGGCCCTAGGCGACAAGCGACCGGCTCCGCCCATCTGTCCGTCTCCGCAGGTCAGGATGACTTTCAAGCGTAATCAGTCGGTGATTCCCAAGCTCAGAGCGCGGGTTCGATTCCCGTCACCCGCTCCAAAAGATGAGGCCCAGGTCAGGGACATGATCCCCAACCCGGGCCTTTGTGTTGTCTAGACCGATTCAGGCGTCGCGCACCACTTCCTGCACCACTTGGGCCCTGTTCAGTCTGGTCAGGACCCTTCTTCCGCGCGGCTCGGACCATCCTGTCCAGCCCGCTCGCCACCTCCTTCTGACGTTCGCACAAGGTACCGACGTGGTGGTGAAGGGGTAGCGGATTGGAGCCACCAGGGCACGGACAGCGTCCAGCCCTGATAAGGGGAAAGCCGGGACGGAATGTCCGGTCCTGGGGGGATCCACGTGATGGTGTCCCAGCTGTCCGACTGTCCGGCTAAGGCCCTGAACTGCGGAAACGAACCGGACAGCAGCGAAGGCGAGTGTCCGGACTGTCCGGCCGGAGGCGGGTCCTCCGGAGCACGGGCGGGTACGGGGCGTAATGGTGGTCATCACCAAGTGGGGCTCGTGTCGCCGAACAGCTCACCCGCCACCCGCAGCGTCGTTTCACGTCGCCCGCGCAGTTCGTGCCCTCGGCCTGTGTCGTGGCCGCACGTGTAGAGGCATGGGCAAGCCCTGTGAACCGAGCGGTAAGGACTGTGCCCGGTGGATCCGAAATGCTGCCGGTGAAGGACAACGCCGCCGTGCCAGTGCGGCACTCGCGGCGCAAAGGACGACAGACATCGGAGTTGATTCATGCGATTCATGCGTGCTCGAGGGATGCTCGGAGCCACGGCCGCGGCAGCGGCACTGGTGTGCCTGGCAGGTACGCCGAGCTATGCCGACAGCCACTCGTTGCAGACCGATGACGGCGACCCCGGCGGGAAAGTCACGTTCGAGACGTACGGCGACGTCGTGACCGCACGGGACCAAGAGGCCGACGGCTGGGCGGTGAAGGTGTGGGTCTACAACCCCAATGGGAGCGTCCGCTACACGCTGCAGGCCAGCGGGAATGGTGACACCGCCACCGCGCGAGCCAGCGACGGCGGCAGCCACGACCTCGCTGAGAACACAACCTACAAGTTCAGGGTGTGCCTGCACAGGTCCACCGTGGAGGCGGCGTACTGCGACGAGGCAGCGTGGCTGAACGCCAACTGAGCTAGCAGCGTCCCGGTCC
>DATEMN010000613.1:0-3899 GCA_035275565.1 Pseudonocardiaceae bacterium
CATGCGCCCGCGCATCGTCCCCGACGGTCAACAGATACGCGAAGCGATACCGCGTCAGCGTCTCCGCCAACTGCGGCAGCGTTACCTCGATGCTCATCACCGCACGATACCCGTGAAAACCATCAGCGGGCACATTGTGCAGTTGGATATTGACCGCGACCGGGTCCCGCAAAGCTCGGCACCCGCTTCTGCCGCGAGGTGTGTTTCTTTGTAACGGACCTGTCAGACGGTGGACGACGCGGTGAGGAGGGAGCTGAAGGCCACCTACCGGCATCGGGTTAGCTGCGGACGGCGCTGATCAGCCCGCGGATGCCCTGCTTATAGTCAAGGCCGTCGAACAGGCCGGGCCGGCCATAGGTGGCTGCTCGTTCCGCCGGGTCGAATAGTTCGGCCAGCCAGCCATAACCGGTCAGCCAGGAGACCGGGTCGGCAGGGGTGCCTGACTGCCACATCCGCATCACCTCCGCGCCGGGCACCTGGTCTGGACCTGTCCGGTCAAGTCGGTCCCTGGCCTGGTCCAAACGCTGCTGGCTGAGTGTGGTCATGGCCAGTCCGCTGCCCGGCGCGGACAGCTCGCCAACCCGGCTGAGCAACTGCTCGTTCTGCTCGGTGGACAGATACATGAGCACCCCTTCGGCGATCCACACAGTCGCAACTGAGGGGTCAAGCCCAGCCGCAGTGAGGGGGACAGGCCAGTCGGCGATCAGGTCGGCCGGCACCACAATCCGCTCGCACGCGGGCACCGCGCCCGCACTGGCGAGCACACGTTCCTTGAATTCCACCATTCCCGGCAGGTCTACCTCGAACACACGACAACCGAGAGGCCAGTCCAGCCGGAACGCTCTGGTGTCCAGGCCAGCGCCAAGCAGTACCACCTGCTGGCCTCCCGCGGCGACAGCGGCCTGCGCGAACTCGTCAAGGAACCGGGTGCGAATCGGGACCCAGCGCACCGCCGTCAGCCAATCCGGCGGCACTGTCCGTTCGAACTCCTCAATATCCGTCGAGGGCAACGGCCGCCCCGCCGCCTCCAAGAACCAGGCTGCTAACGGATCGTCAAACAACCGGTCCGGTCGCAGGCTTTCCTGCGCGCGCACCGCGGCCACCTCAATCGCGGTCACACCCACCCCGTCCGGTACCCCACTCGGCACCACAGCCGTCGTCTCAGTCTCGTCGCTCACCCGACCCACGCTACGACCTGCTGATCGGCACACTGCAGGCACCGCACACTGCCACAAACACCACCATCAGCACCGGACCGGCCGCGACACACCATGCACTGTCATGCCGCGATGGGTGCGACCTGCGAGCGTGAACTGTGGATCGTGTAAGTGTGGGTTCGGGTGATCAGTTTTATGCAAGTCCAGTACCGGCGCTTGGTGCCAGGCTGTGGACAGTGTGGTGCAGCCCTTGATCTTCGATGAGTAACGCTGGGCACGAGGTAGTCCACGCCGTAGACGTTGCAGACCAGCTCCATAGCTTGCACGGCGTCAACCCAGCGATGATCGTAATAAAGTTCATCGAGGACTACCCGTTCACGCGACGGCCCCGGGCACAGTGCTGGTGTTGCCACCGGTCCGTTTCCCGGGGCCCTCCAGCCCACCGTGGGCAATCATGTCGGCGTGACCGATCCCACTGCGCCGCGCACACCGTTACCGCCGTCGGCTGGCTCGGCCAGCCCTCCGCCGCTCTTGTCCACGACCCGGTCCGCCCGGGTGCCGTTGCCGCGGTGGGCGGTACCAGTAGTTGCCGTTGTGGTGTTGGTCGTTACTGCGGTGGTGTTGCTGGTGCTGTGGCGGTGGATCGACGGCCTCGCGTTCGCGGATGCGGAAAAGAAAGCAACCGCACAGCTGGACACGATGAAGATCGCCGCTTCGATCGCCGTGGGCGGAGGCGGACTGTTTGCCTTGTACCTTGCCGCGCGTCGGCAACGCACCCAGGAGCTGGAGCTGGAGACCCGCCACGTCGAGCTGCGCCACCGCGAGGCCGAACTGGCCCAGCGCGACCGGGTGCAGGCCCACGCCGAGCAGGTCGCAGAGCACAACCGCGTACACGCCGAACGCATCGCCCAAGACGCCCGGGACGATGCCGAGGCCCGGCGTGTGACCGAGCTGTACGCGAAGTCCGTCGAGCAGCTGGGCTCGGACCAAGCCCCGGTCCGGCTCGGCGGGCTCTACGCCCTTGAACGTCTCGCCCAGAGTAATGTCGACCAGCGGCAGACCGTCGTCGACCTCTTCTGCGCCTACCTGCGCATGGCTCACGACCACGAGCAGCCTGAGCAGGAGAACCAAGTCCGACTGACCATCCAGAGAACGCTCACCAAGCACCTGCGCCCCGGCGAGGAGCCCGACCAGCGCGTCGCCACGTTCTGGGAGGGCATCGACCTTGACCTCGGCGGTGCAGCCCTCGTCGACTTCACCCTCCAAGGCTGTCGAGTCGGAATGCTCAACCTAAACGGAGCGCAACTCCTGGGCGATACCGATCTGCGCGACTCGACGATGGACGACACGTCATTCGCAGGTGCCCATCTGCACGGCGCCGCAGGATTCGACGACGCAACATTCACTGGGGCAGCTGACTTCACAGGAACCCAGTTCGATGGCGTCACTTGGTTCCCGAGCACTACCTTCCATGACAATGCGAACTTCACTCAGGCGAAGTTCAATGGCGAACTCACCAGGTTCAACATGGCGAAGTTCCACCACAAAGCGCAGTTTCGTAAGGCACGGTTCGCCGGCTCAGTCGGCTTCGAATTGGCTTCGTTCGCACAATCGGCCGATTTCATTGAGGCAGAGTTCAGAGGGCCAGTCATGTGTGTCGCAACCTTCGCCGGCAAGGCTCTCTTCTTCGACGCCGTCTTCGATCATGACGCGGTGTTCTGCATGGAGTCGTCGTACGCCTCTAAATTCGGCAGCATCGCAGGATTCACTGGGGCTCTTTTCGGCGGCGATGCGATCTTCACCAAGGTTAGCTTTCAGGGTAGGGACACCTGGTCCGGCTGCGAGTGGTCACGCCCCGACGGCTCAGCACGTAGGGTTATCTCCACCGGTGCCCAGTTCACCGCAGCTGTATTCAAGGGAAACGCCATCTTCGATCGGACAAAGTTCGATGGGCCTGCCAGCTTTGATAATGCCGCGTTCGGCCGGTACGTCACCTTCGAGGGTGGTGAGTTTGCCGACGATACAGGCACCGATGTGAATTTCCGACGCGCACATGCTCGGCTGGACGTGCCTGACCACTTCCTCCACCGCGTGTGGCCCGCTGGCTACGAGGTGTCCGCTACGGCATCCCAACCAGAGTTCGACGCAGCCGAACGAGAAGGTCGATGGGGCTGGATCGAACGGTTGCCTGCATCGCCTCAAGACCAATCGCCTCAAAACGAACTGTGAAGGGCGGGGCGGCCTCAAGCGGTCAGTGCATCAGCTGCTTCTCTTAGCGTTTTTTCAAGTACCTCTGCCGGAGTTTTGAACCCCAGTGTTTTTCGGGGTCTCCGGTTCAGTTTCGCCGCGATTTCATCGAGTTCGGTTTGAGTGTAGCACGAGAGATCGGTTCCCTTGGGAAGGTACTACCGGAGTAACCCGTTTGTGTTCTCGTTGCTGCCGCGTTGCCATGGTGAATGTGGGAGAGTCGGCGGCGGGAGTTTCACCCGCCGCCGCTCGTAGAACCGTGCGTAAACCTCTCGGTTTACACGGCTCCCGTTGTCCAGCCAGCGGGTTTGATACCGATGCGCCAGTGCGCGAATAGTCCTGGATATCGACATGCTATGCCTGCCAGGAGTTTCCGCGTTCGTGGCTTACTTCGGCGTAGTCGTTTATATTTCCGGTAGGCCCATCGCTCCAAGTGCTTGTTGATGCGCTGGAGGAGGGGATACATCATGGACTTGTAGTATCGTCCATAGTAGT
>DATEMN010000614.1:0-5480 GCA_035275565.1 Pseudonocardiaceae bacterium
CGTCGGGCCGAAACGGCGGCGGCGCTGGGGCGGCTTGAGCGTGGCGACGTCATCGCGGTTCCCAGCGGCCGCCGGTCGGGTCTGGCGGTGGTGATCGATCCCGGCGACGGTCCCAGTGACGATCCCCGCCCACTGGTGCTCACCGAGGACCGCTGGGCGGGCCGGCTCTCGATTGCCGACTTCCCGGCCCCGGTCCAGGTGCTCGGCCGGATGCGGTTACCCAAGCGGGTCGAGCACCGGGTTCCCCGGGTACGCCGCGACCTCGCCTCGGCACTGCACGGGACCGGCATCGCGGTGCCGGCGCGGTCCCCACGGCGGCGCAGCGAAGCGGCGGATGACGCCGAACTGGCCGCCTTGCGCCAAGCTCTGCGAGCGCACCCCTGCCACGGTTGCGACGATCGAGAGGCGCATGCCCGGTGGGCAGAACGTCATGACCAGTTGGACCGGGAAACCGGCACGCTGCGCCAGCAGGTCGCGGTCACGACGCACTCCCTGGCGCGCACCTTCGACCGGATCCGGGCGCTGCTGGCCGAGCGCGGATACCTGAATGATGATCAGCTCACCGAGCATGGCCGCGCGCTTGCCCGGTTGTGGTCGGAGACCGACCTGCTCACCGCAGAGTGCCTGCGACACCACGTCTGGGACGATTTGGAGCCCCCCGAGCTGGCTGCGGTGATCTCAGCGCTGGTCTACGAGGCGCGCGGGGACACCGCCACACCTCGCGTTCCTCCGGGGCCGGTGAGCGATGCGCTAGTGGTCACTGTCCGGTTGTGGGCGGAGCTGGAGACCGACGAGCGTCGCCACCGGTTGGAGCGCACCCGGGAACCCGATCTAGGCTTCGCCTGGCCGGTGTACCGGTGGGCACGCGGCGAGTCACTGTCGGCGGTGCTGACGGCCGCTGCGGACAATGGCGCTGAGCTGTCCGCCGGAGACTTCGTCCGGTGGTGCCGCCAGGTGCTGGACGTCCTCGACCAGGTACGCGGCGTCGCCGGAGCGGGCTCCCGGATCGGAGCAGCAGCCGCCGCCGCAGTACACGCCCTACGCCGCGGCGTCGTCGCCCTAGGCACCGTCTGACCGTGCATTGCCGTGTTCTGGATGCAGACTGCTGTTATTAATGTCCTTAACCGGAATTTTGTCCGGTGAGCAGCATCACGTGGTTCGGATCGAACCGCCTGACGGTGCGGCTCCGAATATCGTGTGTCGTGGACCGGGGCACACCCATTGCGGAAGGCGCCAGTGAATGGCGCTTGACACAGTTCTCCGTTCGATAGGACGCCCCGGGCGCAGATCAAATGTGTCCTATTCGTAATATGCATGAGGTGAACCCCCTGATGGGGATTATCGAAGTAATACAAGGGAGGCCCGGAACAGCCGGGGCAGCCCCATGAGGAGATGAGATCGATTTGAGGAATATCCAGAGACTGATTGCGGTCGGTGCGATGGCGGCCTTGACCGTCGCGCTCGGTGCGTGCAGCGCGCAGATGCCGGCCAGCGACCAGGCTGCGCCCATGCCGGAGCCAGCAGCCCCTAGTACCTCCGGCATGACTCAGATTTCGGACATCTTCGGTCCGGCCTGCAGCCAGGTGCCCGCGACCGGCGAAGGCTCGGCGCAAGGCATGGTCGATGACCCGGTGGCCACGGCGGCCAGCAACAACCCGTTGCTGAAGACCCTGACCGCGGCGGTGACCGCGGCCAACCTGGGGGACACCCTGAACAGCGCCGAGGCCCTCACCGTGTTCGCGCCGGCTGACCCGGCCTTCGCGGACCTGGAGACTAAAACCCCCGGTATCACCAAGCAGCTGACCACTGACCCGAACGTGGCGTCGCCGGACAGCAAGCTGGCCACAATCCTGAAGTACCACGTGGTCGGTAAGCGCTACAACGCCGCGGGCCTCGTCTCGGCCGGCAGTGTGGAGAGCCTGCAAGGTGACAAGGTGACGATCAGTGGTACCGAGACGGCACCGACGGTGAACGGTGCCCAGGTGTTGTGCGGCAACATCCCCACCAAGAACGCCACGGTGTTCGTGATCGGGCAGGTGCTGTCACCACCGGCTACCTGAGTAAGGCAGTGCCAGCATCAATCAGATCGATGCTGACCGCGAATTATTTCCCGGGAATGTAGAAGGAGAGATTATGAGAATTGCGCAGATTTTCACACTCGGCTACAATGGTCACAGCGACGATTGCGACCACCGGAGTCATAACGACCCCTACAGGTATAAGAAAAGCTACAACAACGGTAGCCACTACGGCGGCTACCGCAGCCATGATCGTTACAACGGTGGACTCCTAGGGATCCTTGGGAGATAGTTACAGTCTAAAATCATCGGTGATGCCTTCACTCCGGAAAATGGAGTGAAGGCATCACACGGAAGGCCGGCCTGGCTACGGCCTGATCTTGGCCGAGCTGATCACAGCTAAGATGTTGCGCATCTTCTGGACGTGGCCCCACTGGGGGCATGGCGTCGAATCACGACCTCTTCGTCCGAACGCGGTGGATCAGGGTCGAGCGGGTGGTTTGACGACCGTCACGTGTCGTAGTGCCCTTCCGATGCCGGGCAACTGTTTGCGGTCCTGAGCCGCACCTCGCGATGATTGCAACAGATCCAGGTGCCCGCAGTTGACCCTCGTTGTGGCATGTGTATGGCACGACGAGGGTGTGCGATGATGTGTGCTTATCCACGAGGTTCTGGGACTTCGCCTTGGCTAGCTATGCCGTGACCGGCGACATCAGCGGTGTTCTAGATCAGGTCCATGTCTTGGTGGAACCTGCACTGCGCGAGGTGATTGATCGGCTGCATCCGGACGTGGCGCGTATCGCTTCTTACCACGCTGGTTGGACTACCGAGACCGGCGAGTCGACCGGACGGAGCGTGGGCAAACGAGTCCGCGGGGCCCTGGCGATACTGTCTGCAGTAACCGCTGGTGCAGCCCCGGCGGTAGGGGTCCCCGGCGCGGTCGCCGTTTGAGCTCTTGCATGCCTTCTCGTTGTTGCACGACGACATTATGGACAACGATCGCACTCGCCGGGGCCGTCCGGCGGCATGGGTGGTGTTCGGCGTTGGCGCCGCTTTGTTGACCGGGGATGCGTTGTTCGCGCTTGCCATGCAGGTCGTCGCTAACAGCGGGGCCAGCGCAGTAATGTCTGCAGTCGCCGACGCTTTGGTGGGGCTGAGCTGGGGGCAAGCCGAAGACGCCCGGTTCGAGCAGGAGACGACGGTCTCGGTCCCCGACTACCTGGCCATGATCGCTGCTAAGACCGGTGCTGTGATGGAACTGTCCTGCACCATCGGCGCTACGTTGACCGATGCACCCGCCGATCTGGTGAAGGGTCTGCGGCGGATCGGTCACCATCTCGGGCTCGGCTTTCAGGTCGTCGATGACGCGTTGGGGATCTGGGGTGATCCCGCCGTCACCGGCAAGCCCGCACATTCCGATCTGATCCGCCGCAAGAAAACCCTACCGATCCTCGCGGCCCTGGCCTCAGGTACACCCGAGGGCGGCGAACTGGCGACCCTGTTGGCCGCGGATGGTGACCTGGACGGGGTCACAATCGCGCGCTGTGCGGCGTTGGTGGATCAAGCCGGCGGTCGTGCTCGCGCGCACCAGCAGGCGAAGTGGCACCACTGCCAGGCCCTCCAAGCCCTGGCCGTGTTGCGACTACCCGACCAGACCGATACCTCCTGGCGTGCAGTCATCAACTACCTGACCGACCGGATCTGCTGATCGGAGACTCTCGTGACTATCCCGTTCGACATTCCACCGCTGTACTGCCCGCTGACTCCGCACAGCCAGCATCCCGACCTTGACTTGTTGGAGAGTCGCGCACTCGACTGGCTGACCTCAGTCGGCATCGCCTCCGACCCGATTTCGCGTTGTCAGTTCGATCCCGCTCGCCGCCTGTCCATATAATCGCCGCTGACCTGCTGTTCGGCGTGTCGACGTGGCGGTAGGTCGTGGGCTTCCGGCACTGTGCGGAGCCCCGTAGAGCAACGTCTTACGTGTACTGCCAGGACTGGCCACCACCGCGGTACTGCTCGACTGGGATCACGCTAGCGATGTCGGCCATGCGGTCGGTGTAGAGCACGCCAGCGAGGTGGTCGATCTCGTGGGTGATGAGCCGAGCGACGCCGCGCTCAAATAGCGTGATGTGGGTGCTGCCGTCCACGTGCTGATGCGCGACTTGGATGCACAGCGGCCGGGGCACCTTGCCACGCACGTCGAAGAAGCTCAAGCATCCCTCGTATTGCTCGTCCTGATCGTCAGACTGGCCGATGACCTGAGGGTTCAACAGTGTGATGATCTCACCGCCCCGTGTGCGGACAACGGCGGCAGCACGTCCGATGCCGATTTGGGGGGCCGCAATGCCCATACCCTTGCCGAACACGTGTACCTGGGCGACGCGTTCGAGGGCCGAGTGCAGCTCGGCCACAACACGCCGCGCGTCCTCGGCTTCCTCGGGGAGCACGAATGGGCGGGCCTGCTGGCGCAGCAGTGGATCGTCGAGCTGGGCGACACCGAGCTTGGCCATTGTGTCGCTGGGCCTGTTGTCGGAGTTGTCGGCGAGTGGCGCGGTCTGCTGCTTGAAGCGCCACTCGATGCGGTAGCGTGCGTGCAGCGGTGGGTCATCCGTCGTCCATGTGAACCGGACGTGGTCGCTGTCCTCGGTTCGGGTGATCGGTGTTCGAAACGGCAGCGCTTGCGCGCTCATCGAGGTCTCCATACCCCACACAGACGGCCCGAGTTGGGCAGGGAAATCCAGCCGCACGATCAGGCGTCGCGTGGGTAGCCGGACGGCTCGCTGGAACCACTGCCCCCATTTGATGTCGCTGACCGTGTAGCTGTAGACGATCTCAGCCGATTCCCCGGGGTAGAGGGGGAAGCGAGCCTCGTTATTTTCGAAGAGCAGCCACAGCTCCTTAAAAGCGTCCCGGTCGTGGCGCACCTGCCAGGTCATCGGCTCGCCGTCGTGCCACGCTTCTAGATGCAGCTCGTCCCACGTGAGAGGGTCGTTGCGGTACAGCTCATTAGATTGCTCGGGTGATCCCGGGTACCGGTCAACCGAGATGCGGATAAGGTACCGGGAGATCGGCTCCTCACCACAGTTCAGGAGCTTACGGCGCATCGTCGCCCGATAGGTACGTCCGTCATAGGTCAGCTCAGCGTCGTCGTATTCCACGAGTAAGCTGGATCCGGCGGGTTCGTGCTCGCTGATCGGTTGCATCTGCCCGACGGCACCAGCTGGCGCGGTCGGCGGGATAAGTCGGATAGCAGGCGTTTTTGTTTGCAGTGTGGACGGTTTGGGTATGAACTCGATTCCACCATCGTGTTCATGAAACAGTTGGTCAACTTTCCAGCCGGGAAACATGCCCTCTAGGATCCGGCAGTGATCAGCGTAAGGAAGTCCGATTAAGTCTCCGGAAAGCCACCGGTAAAACTGTGCTTGGTGTCAAGTGGTGGGTGCACCACCGGTCTTGACC
>DATEMN010000615.1:0-9910 GCA_035275565.1 Pseudonocardiaceae bacterium
TAAGAGCTTCCAGCTTTAAGCTCGCGAGAGATAACTTCTCGCTCCTCGACGACGACCTCCGTACCCCGCACTGACAATAGCTCCCTTATCTTGTCGACCGAACGAACGGTAGGATATCGTATCCGGTGGTGCACTCATCCTGTGACACCAAGGGGCTATAGACAAGTCGTATCGGGGCGGGTTCGGGCTGGTGATACCGATACTTGCAGGGTGCTGGCGGTCGGAGAGTCGACGGATGGAGTGGTCGCTTGCCCTCGTGGCGTCGGCTCGTCGTCGGACCCATTGTGGTGATCGCGAGCGTTACCGTCCTGCTGCCCGGCCAGCTCACCCTTGCCCCACAACGACCCTTGTAACGATGGCGTGCCGGGCGCGGATACCCCATAAGACCCGGTGCCCGACGACGTGCTGGGGGTGGAAGCTTGGGCGTGTCCCTGGCTGATCTGGCGGTCGATGGGAGCGAGCATGACCACGACGGTAACGGCGCACCCGCAAAATACGACGCGGACCCCGATGTCGGTCGGCCTGGGCTTGGTCAGAGTGGTCCGCCCGCGGCAGTGGGTGAAGAATGTCCTGGTGGCAGCTGCCCCGTTCGCTGGGGGTGCACTGTTGGACCTGCACATTCTGCCCAAAGTGGCCTTAGCGTTCGCAGCGTTCTGTCTGGCGGCCTCAGCGGTGTATCTGGTCAACGACACCCTCGACGTGGCGGCCGACCAGGCACACCCGACCAAGCGCAAACGGCCGATCGCGTCGGGAGTGGTGCCCCCGGCGTTGGCGATCGGCATGTCGGTCGTAATGCTGGCTGCGGCGTTGATGGTCGCCGCGCTGGCCGCCGTCAACCTGGTCATCGTCATCGCGGTCTACGCAGCGGTGCAGCTGGCGTACTGCCTGTGGCTCAAGCACGAGCCGGTCATCGACATGTGCATCGTGGCCTCGGGGTTCCTCATGCGGGCGATCGCCGGGGCCGCGGCGGTGGCAATCCCGCTCTCGCCGTGGTTCCTGCTGACTGCGGCGTTCGGATCGCTGTTCATGGTGGCCGGCAAGAGGTACGCCGAGATCCGATTACGCGAGGAGACCGGGGTGGAGATCCGCAAGTCGCTGGAGCGGTACTCAGCGTCTTACCTGCGGTTTGTGTGGGGTATGTCGGCTACTGTGTTGATCACAGCCTACGGGTTGTGGGCGTTCGAGAATGTGGCGGCGCACCACCACTCGGTGTGGTCGGTGATCTCAATGGTGCCGTTCGTGGTGGCGGTGCTGCGCTACGCGGTGGACGTGGACCGGGGCAACGCCGGAGAACCCGAGGAGATCGCCCTTGGCGACCGAGTGTTGCAGGTGCTCGCGGTGGCCTGGGTCGCCACTCTTGTTCTCACCGTCTACGTCTGAACACCTTGACCGATGAACTTGGTATGCACGTCAAGCCGCGGTTTCCCACCAACGAACCGCCTCGACAATCTCCGCGCGCGGTGACCTGGCGCGACGTGCGCGGATAAAGGAATAATTGCGTTACATTTCTCGTACTCGACGAATTGGTTCATGTCAACGACTCACCACCCAATCTTAGTGTTTCTGAATAATGTTCCTACCTCAGCCGTGTGGCGGCTGAACTAAACAACCGGCTACGCCGTACCCTCGGCTACTGAACCCCAGCAGAAGTCTTCGCCGACCTGCTGGCTAGCGCCATTGATTCCACCGGCTGACACCCCTGTAGATAAGTATGGCGACAAGATCACGCGTCGGTCTCGTTCCTCGCCGATAACGTGTTGCGGTCCGCCTCGTACGGTACCAGGTCCTGCGTGCTTACCGGATGGCCGCGAAGATGTCGCCCGTAGTACGGTGGACGATAGGCGCGCTCGGCCTGCGCCGGCTCACCGAGAGCTGCAACAAGATCCGCGCGAACGAAGAAGGCATTGACCCCGCGGCTGTCGCAGGCAACCAACACGTAGCCGCGGAGCTCCGCTAGCGCACACAGCGCGCGAAGGCTCGACCCGAAGTATGTCGTACCGTCCCAGCAGAACTCCTGATCGTACGGTATCGTGAGAGAGGCGTCCGGTCCGACGCTGCTGTTATACTCGATCATCAGGACTCGCGGTCGCCAACGTGCATCGATCGAGTTCCATACCCAGAGATCATTACCGTCGATATCGATGCTGAGTAGATCGAACTCCGCCGGCACGTTGTACTTGGCGAAGAGGGGGTTGATGTTTTCTACCGTCACGAACTCACGGTACAGCGATCGAGCAGGATTCTCGTAACGACCGTCGAGGAGGAGCCCCCGCCAGTCATGGTGGTCGGCGAGGTGGCGGGTGTTGCATTCCGACCCATCCCCGGTGCCGATCTCGACGAAGTAGCGATTCGTCGTGCCGACGCGGGCAAAGATCGCTTGCAGAATGCCGTCCTCGCCGTTCTGTGAGTAGATACGCCGCTCGTAACGTGTGAGATCACGCAGTGGTGTGCCGGACCGCAGCACTTCCCGCCGGAAGCGGACGTCACGACGAAGGTTCAGTGGCGAGAGTACTAATCGCTTGGCCACTCCTCGGAGCTTGCGTGCTATGAGCCACATCAAAGATCCTCCGTGGTTGTAGTAAGTCGACGTCGATAGGTACGATGACCGACGATTTCCGCCAGCGGTGAGCCGGCAGCGACAGGATCGGCGTCGTCTATCCCTCATCGGACAACGCAGTGTGCACAGTTGAGATCTCCTTGTGATGTATCGACTACCGCTTTCGCCAGGCCGGTGCATTTAGTACTTCATCGGATCCGGCTAGTCAGTCGTTACGGCCTACAATCGCTGTGGCCGTAACAGCGCCCGCTGAACGCCCGACTTCAATCATGCGCGGGTGGGGCGGGTTCCACTGCCGGACTGATCTGTCGATTTTCACCTGTTTTTCTAATCTTGTGTGTGGTCGAGACTGGCTGCCAGGCTGTCACGTCGGGTGGTGCCGGGTCTCCGAATCTTTATCTTTCGTTGCGCCCGCGGCGGACGGCGGTGTGCAGGAGTACGCTCGAATCAGGTCCGCGTTGCCGGGTTACGGGCTGTAGCCCGCACACAGGTCGATCGAGGGGCGAAAGTCATCAAGCTCCAGCAGGCCAGCAAGACCAAGAAGTTCGAGTATTCCAGAGGGAGTAGAGCGAACGACACCGCAGGTGAGAGAGGGTCAACGTTAAATAGGTCGCGACGTATGAAGTAGAACGGTACACAGGCAAAGCAGACGATCGCCCATGTGAGCCACCGACGACGAGCTCGACACAATGCAAACATGCAGGGAATGATCATTATGGTGTATGAATACTGCGTAAGGCGAGGCACCAGTAGGCCGTAGGTCAACAGCAGATACATGAGAGCGACAGGTTCGTTGCGAACGAGAACTCGGTCATCGCAGTCAAATTTGTACCATGCGTATACTCCAAGTGACAGGATAACGAGCACCCATGCGACATAGCAGATTCCGGTCGCCAACAGGTTCGCATTTCCGCCCACCAAATAACATATGTCGGCGAGGATGCGCAGTGAGCTTGCGTTGAGCGCGCCACGTGGCGCCCGCGGCCTGAGGCCGTCGACTAGCCCACCGCTGGCATGGAGGAAGCTTCTGCTCAATCCAGGAGCAGCGAACCATGAGATCAGTAACAGAATTGGCAAGGCGGACGCTGCGACTGTGGTAGCCAGCCATCGCCTCCTCGCCCGTACGACGAGCGGTGCCGTCATGAGCGGCAGGAGCGCTGTTTTGAAGGAGCTTGCTAGCACGATGAAGAAAGTAAATGCTCCCGGACGCCCGCGTTGCAGCAGGGCAAAGCTGACCAGTACCAAGGTGGCTTCGAAGAGTGCGACATTACCCGTGCGAAGGTCGGAGGGTACAGCGCCACCGAACATTAACAGGGCGAATATCGGCGTCAGCGCGCGCCACCAAGGTCCGTTGATCCATTCTCTAGCCACGATCAAGAGTATGATCCCGGCGGCTATTTTAAGCGCCAGGTAGACATAGTAGGCGGCATGATAGCTCAGCTCGCCGAGTGGAAGAAACCACAGTAGCGCATGTACTGGGTAGATGAAAGGATTCAATTTGTCGCCGTGCGCTCCGGATGAAGTACCGAGCCGCACCAGCGCCTCGAAGTCGTAGGGATCCTGACCCTTGGTGAAAAGTTGAGATGCATAGAAGTATGTGCCGAAATCCCATTGGTACTTCGCGGGCCGTGCGAACACGAGTGCGCACTGTGCTGCGAGACCGAGCAAGCCCAAGGCGTACACTGCTTTTTGTGCCCCGGTGCTCGATAAGGTCGACAGTGGCGATCGTTCCGATGAGCCGACTGGACGACGGGACCGCGATGACGTGCCTCTCGACTCAAGTGTCATTCGCGGGCCCGTACAGCAATCGATATCGAGCGATGATGTCGATGCGAAGGAGTCTCAAGTGCGCAGGCGTCATCAGTGGCCTGCGCTCACTTCGTGCTTGGGCCGGCCGTTTGTGTGGTAGTACAGCGCCATGGCCATGGCGCGGCGAGCGCGGTTGGACGGACAGCGCAGTGGGTCCGGGTTCCCGTGGTTGGCGTGGTCAGTGGTGGAGAACAGGAACCCACCGGCACGGATCTGGTGCAGTTCACCTCTGCCGAAGTATGGATCGGGCACTAGCCCTTCATCTCCCCGTCCGGGAACTCGGTGAGTACCGGCTCCAGCACGTCGGAGCGCAGAAAGTCATCGATCACCACATACGGGAATGGCGACGCCGCGGCGTACTGCATCCGCAGCCGGCTAGCCACGGTGATGAGCTCCGGACGGCGGAGGCTGAACGTGTAAATGGTCTGCATCGGCGATCTTCCTCTCTCGGCTGCGAACGGTGGCCCCACTCCCATCGCCGGGACCACCTCGACCCGCACGCCAGTCCGCCGTCGGCAGCCGCCGTCCAGTTGGACGTCCGGACGCCCCCATTTCTGTCCTTGCTAAGAACGTCGCTCATGAGATGCCTGAGCGTTACATTTTTTGTCGGGGGATGTCCCTGACTTCCGTTTTTCCCGGCAGTGTCGAGGAGACCGAGGCGGCCTGACCACCGCGACTGGGGGCGGCTGGTCCATGGTGACGTGTCTTCGGTGCCAGCGGATCGGGCCCTCGGCAGGGCCGGCATTGGTGTGATCCGTCAGCACGGCATCAACTTCCCAGACAGCACATCTGGCGCATTGAGTGGAGTTCGGGCATCGTAAAGATGGGTGGGGACGTCGGTTGGAGGTGGACATGCGGCTCCAGCACGGCCGGTGGCCCGCGTGATCGTCTTCGGTACGCCCGTCCCAGTGTCGGTGTGGACGCTGGTTGTGCTGGTGGCGGGCACCGTGCTGAGCCTGCTGCTCTGGCAGCCACTAGCCCGCTGGCGACGCTGGCAGCCCGCTGTGACGCTGGCCAGCCTGCTGTGGCTTACCGTCACGCTCGCACTGACCGTGACGCCGAAGGGCCACGACCCACCAATTGGTCTGTACGCCTGCATCCCGAATGACGTGCACGACCTGGTGTTCTACAACATCTTTCCCACCAGCGGCGGTCTCGCCGGTGCCCTTCTCAACCTGCTGCTCATGCTGCCGCTGACCTTCAGCTTGGTGTTGGCCACCCGCCGGGTACGGCCCGCAGTGGTGGTCGCGGTACTGCTGCCGTTCGCGGTCGAGTTCACCCAGACCCATTTGCCGGGGCGTTACTGCAATCTCCCCGACGTCCTCACCAACAGCGTCGGCGCGTTGCTCGGGGTGGCTCTCGGTTGGTCCGCCCTGCGGTTGCTGCGACAGGCTCGACCGGGGCAGTGGTGGCCGCACACTCGCGGCGGTGACTCGGCGGGCTCGCGCGGCCCATCGTACTGCGCCGAGGGGACACGCCGCCGCGACGCCGGCCATCAGGGAGGGCGACGAGTTGATTAACCAGAGGGTGGATTGGCGATAATGGCGCCTGCTACCACGATAATCAAGCCGAGGCCGCTTCCAAGGTGGCCCTGCTGCAGCAAGCCATCGGGACGTGGCCAAGGTGTACCAGCAATCTCACAAGACGGCGTGCGATCTCGGCCCCGGTCAAACCGGCTACTGCAGCCTCGTCGGGTCGCGAGAATTGCGCTTCGAGTGGAGCTGCACTGCTAACGTCTCTACCGGCCTTATTCCCCGAAACCACATGCCGTAACCGTCAGCATGAGGGAGGAAGGCCATAATGCCGCAAAAATGTAGAACGGTGCGAGATGTCGAGCCGTTAGCGCGTGTGGGGCGCGCAGTGCGGTGGCAAACTATCGTCTACTGCACACTCTCTGCGATTCCTATCCTTGCCATCCTCTGCTTGCCGGCTTTCGCCTCGCAAGACGGGGGTTTGCATTTAGCGTCGGCCGCTGCCGTCGACGGCTTGTTCGAAGGGCGCTGGCCTGGGCTACTAGAGTGGAAGGCAACTGTCTCACCCAATCTCACTATCGAACTGGTGTTGGTGGCTCTGCTAAAGTTGTTTAGCGCTGATATGGCGCTCAGGATCACAGTGATCGCAGCCATGATATTTTTTGCAGTGGCCGTGGCGGCACTTGTCCGATCTGCGGGTGGCAGTATGCTTCTTGCGGTGTTGTTCCTGCCGTTTCAGGCCAATTATCTGTTGAACGCTGGATTATTGGGATTCGTTTTTGCGGTGCCGTTGGCGATCTATGCTGTTGCGCTCGCTGTTCGACAGCCGAATCGGCCGCCGAGAATAGCTTTGTCAATTCTCCTGACCGTGACTTGGTTTACGCACTTCATACCAGCCATTGTGGCCACTTTTACGATATTCCTCGTCGTCCTCGCGGCCAATTTTGCCGCCATTAGCGGGTCTTTAGCGCGCCGCCTGATAATGGCGACACGCGTGACGGTGTGTACTTTGGCGGTGTCAGCGTTGCCAATCTTCGCATTAACCCTCGCATGGCTTCTGACTAGCGGTGTACTTGAGGTCAATTTAAGCAACCCCCGGCATGGTTTGGGAGGTGCTTTTCGAAAGGTTGTGGCGATGACCTATGCGACCGTATCCTATGTGGACGCGGAGTCTTGGATGTATAGGTACTTCGCGCTGGTACTATACGTCCTCGCCCTGGCAATTCTCGCAGCTCGGAGGAAGTTGTTCCCGAATTTTCCCTATCGTTTGCATACTTTAGATGGACTCTTGCTTGCGGCCATTATGCTCGCGATCTCCGCAATAGTTATTCCTGATGCTAGCTCTACGGGTGCGGTGTACGTTGCTAGCCGAATTTCACTCTTCAGCTCGCTGATGCTCGTAGCTTGGATAGTGAGTCAGCTTGCGGACTTACTGCCGAGACTGGAAGGGCGTATATTGACCGGTGTCAAGTGTGCCAGTGTTGTGGCAGTTTTTTCCGCTATTTGTGTCGTCGTGGTGGTCGCAGCAATCCGCTTACCGGCACAAGAAGCTGCGGGACGGGAAGCAGTAGCAATTCGGGCGGTTGGAGGTTGCATCCCTAAGGGGGCGACGATTATCCAACTGAGACTCGCCGACGAATCACGATACTCATCGCGGGTCGGTCCGGTGGTCCATGAGGACGGATTTCTGGCTGCCACTCAATCATTGCTCGCGCTGGATAACGAGTCAGGGTTCTATCCGTTCTATCAATGGAAATTTGCAGACAGAGCTCGAGTGGACTCGTTCTTGTTGACTGAGAGGAGTGGGTCAGCCCACGTGCCGCCTGCTGTTGACCTAGGTCGGGCGATGCGCGGAGGGTTTCCGCTAGACGCGGTCGTCCTGTACGGCCGTAGTGTGGCGGCGCCTGGTCTGCAGTCAGACCTACAGGCTGTCGCGCTGCAACACGACCTCGAAGTGCACTTCAGACTGGTCGAGCAGGCTGGGGATGGACTCGTTGAACTGTGGTTGAGACGAGACCTACGGAGTCGGTGCTCGGCAATTGATGGCTAGCTTGCTTGGCTGGCGAAGCCGACGGGTCTGTTTCCATGCGGAGTCCCGTCTTCATGCTTGAAATGCCTGGATCTCCTAGCGACCCTTGGACGCTAGGAGTTTGACACTTGAGCCAAGTTTTTAAGCGGTCATACGGGCCTCATTGATGTAGTCCTCGACGTGGTGGTTGATCACTCGGAGGGCTTGGCGTAGTGCCAGGGGTGCGGGTGGGTCGTGGGCGGCCAGCAGTGGTCGCAGGAGTCGGTTGTGGAGTTTGGTGTAGAAGATCACGACTCGTTGGCCCTCGTTGGTGAGGACGTAGGTGTTGGTGTGGGGTAGCCGGGTGATCAATCCTTTGAGGCGCAGGCGTCGCAGGTCATAGCTCATCTGGCTCATCGAGTACGGCACGCCGAGCAGGGTGCTCACCTGGGCGCGAAGGCTCCGGTTGGTGAACCCGGTGATGGTGTGCACGAGGGCGCACAGGGCGCCGGCCAGGGCCATGACCCGAGGGTCGCCAAACCGCAGGGCTGGGGCCCTCCGACCATCGCAGATGGTTGGTCGCGCGACCCGCTCAAAGGCTGGGCTCGCAAGGACACAACCCTGACCGACACGGAAAGCATCGAGCATGCGGCGGTTGACGCCCGCGGGCTTTGACCGATAGTTCCTCCAGATGTTCCAGTCCACGGAGCAGCCCGAGGTCGCCGGTGTCGTTGATCACCGTCTCGATCCGGAAGGCGTTTCCGCATTTGAGGTAGGACTTCACCCGGGAGTGCCGGAAGTAGGCATTCAGGGTGACCTCATCGCCGGAGCGCAGCAGCTTGGTCCGGTAGCCACCCACCGGTGGGGTCCGCACTCGCCGCCCGAAGATGATCTGCATCTCCTGGGGGCGGCCGATGTCGACGTTGTCAGTGCACAACGCCTCAAAGAATCCCCGGGCATGACGAGGCGCGTCGAACACGATCGTGCGGGAGACCTCCACCTGGCGCATCGAGATATCCCACCAGTACCCGGCGGCCCGGTCGGCGTCGGTCAACGGCAGTGGTAGCCGGGCCCACCAGCGCTCGCAGAACACCCGGATCACACCCGAGGTCAGTGTGTCGCAGATCCGCTGCAATGCTGCGGGGTCCTCGGTGGTGGCGAACCCATTGTCCAGCTCAGTGAAAGCGAGCCCCAACTCCCTCGCTTTGTGCTTGGCATATTCATGGCCGTTGACCCAGATTTTGATCGGGTAGGGGAAATACGCGCACACCTTGATGAACGCCGCCCCGAACACCTCATCCACCACATAGAAGTAATACGCCGTGACGCGACGGTCGGCCTTGGCGTAACCAAACCGAGGGACACCCTCACCGCCCTCATCACCGTGATAGGTGGTACCGGTGAACACCCGCTGAAACTCCTGAGCCACCCCGATCGCCGCCACTCCCGTCCGTCCCTCTCGGGCCAGCCGGTCCAGGTGCGGGCGCATCACCTCCAACTTGCGATCCCCCCTAGCGAAGCGCACCACCGGGATCTCGCCCTCGGCGGCGAACTCAGTGACCGCCTTACGGAACCCCAGACCAATCCGCTCCAGGACCGCCGGAGACGGGATCGGAAACCCCAGATGCCGGGTCAGGAAACCGACCACCTGGCCAGGCACCTGCAAAGTCGGCACCCAACCATTGAGGTAGATCCGGTCGAAGCACTCAAGATCCAACCCGACATGCCCATCAAGGACATCATTCACAGTCACAACACGGGTTGCCATGGCGCACCCCCAGGGCGTTGGCAGCTCAACCCCGCCACCATGCCCTCACCCAGCCGCCACGTCACCTACCAACCCAGCCACCACCTCGGCGGTCCGAGGCGAAGCCTCCTTAGCTTCTGCTCACTCGGGCGGGGTCGAGTTCGAGTAGTTCAGCAACGGCTGCTGCACGTCGTTCCCAGCTGTGCTGTTCGGCGAAGCGTCTGCGGTGGGTAGTAAGAGAAGAAGAGCGCGGCACGGCGAGCTGTCGGCGCACGGCGCCGGCGAACTCCGAGGGGGAACGCGCAATCGTCACATGG
>DATEMN010000616.1:0-2284 GCA_035275565.1 Pseudonocardiaceae bacterium
TGCGCCGCTCGGCGGTGTGCGCCCAGGTTCCGGAGTTCCAGTCGGGCATCCGGGTCGTCGACCACCGCTTCGTCAGGGAAGCGCACGCGCGCGGGCTGCGGGTGCACGTGTGGACGGTCAACGAGGCGGAGGCGATGCACCGGCTCCTGGACCTCGGAGTCGATGGCATCATGACCGATCACATCGATACGCTGCGCGACGTGCTCAAGGGCCGGGGGACCTGGACCTGACACTTGAAGGACGGCGGCAGGACCGCAGCGGCCTGCAAGGGGCACGGAACAGCGAGGGGGCACGGGTGGGCACCGAGACCGTGCGGGCGCAGGGCGAGGACGACGCCGGCGCCGAAGCCGCCGAGCGGCGGCACGAACAGCGGGGCTGGTACTTCTACGACTGGGCGTGCTCGGTCTACTCCACGAGCGTGCTGACCGTGTTCATGGGCCCCTACCTGACGTCGGTCGCCGAGTCGGCGGCGGACGCGGACGGCTATGTGCACCCTTTGGGCATCCCGGTCCGTGCGGGGGCGTTCTTCGCCTACTCGGTGTCCCTCTCGGTGATCCTCGCCATTGTCGTGATGCCGCTCGCGGGTGCCGCGGCCGACCGGACGGGCCGCAAGAAGCCGCTGCTCGCGGCCTCCGCCTATACGGGTGCCGCGGCCACCACGGGCATGTTCTTCCTGGACGGCGACCGCTATCTGCTGGGCGGCCTCCTGCTGGTCGTGGCCAACGCCTCGGTGGCCGTGTCGATGGTGCTCTACAACGCCTACCTCCCGCAGATCGCCACCCCTGAGGAGCGGGACGCGGTCTCCTCCCGGGGCTGGGCCTTCGGCTACGCCTCCGGCGGTCTGGTGCTGGTGCTGAACCTGGTGCTGTTCTCGGCCCACGACTCCTTCGGTGTGTCCGAATCCACAGCGGTCCGTATCTGCCTCGCCTCGGCGGGCCTGTGGTGGGGTGCCTTCACCCTGGTCCCCCTGAAGCGGCTGCGGGACCGGCGGGCGGCACCCTCGGGAGCGACGGGGCACGGCTGGCGGCAGTTGGCCGCCACCCTCAAGGACATGCGGCGGCGCCCGCTGACACTCGCGTTCCTGCTGGCGTACCTCGTCTACAACGACGGCATCCAGACGGTGATCTCCCAGGCCTCGGTGTACGGCTCCAAGGAGCTGAAACTCGGTCAGTCGACCCTGATTGTGGCGGTGCTGCTGGTGCAGGTGCTCGCCGTGTTCGGGGCGCTGGGCATGGGTCGGCTCGCCGCGCTGTACGGGGCCAAACGCACGATCCTCGGCTCGCTGATCGCCTGGACCGTGACCATCGGGGCGGGTTTTTTCCTGCCGGCCGGCTCCTCCGTCTGGTTCTTCGTGCTGGCGGCCGGGATCGGGCTGGTGCTGGGCGGCAGCCAGGCGTTGTCCCGTTCCCTCTTCTCGCATCTCATACCGAGCGGCAAGGAGGCCGAGTACTTTTCCGCATATGAGATGAGTGACCGGGGCATGAGCTGGCTGGGGCCGCTGCTGTTCGGGCTCACGTACCAGCTGACCGGCAGTTATCGGGACGCGATCGGGTCGCTCGTGGCGTTCTTCGTGATCGGTTTCGTGTTGCTCGCACGGGTTCCGGTACGGCGGGCGGTGAGTGAGGCGGGCAACCCCGTACCGGACCGGATTTAGCGCCGGGCGGCAAAGAGCTGTAGTGTACGCCTTTGGCCTGCCAGGCGTACCGTTACTGCGCGTCAAAGAAGCCGAAACGCTGGGTGACATCTGCTGTCAGATGTGACAAACCGGGCGCCGGTGGGTACAACAAGGGGCGGCTACGACGGCGACGCATGACCCGGAACGGGACACGGAACGGGAATCTTTACCGCCGACCGGACGTTGACCGGATGACGACGACAGCGACACCTGTCCTGTGGGCGACAAGCCCGGGAGGCACGATTCATGAGTGAGCGAGCTCTTCGCGGCACGCGCCTCGTGGTGACCAGCTACGAGACGGACCGCGGCATCGACCTGGCCCCGCGCCAGGCCGTGGAGTACGCATGTGAGAAGGGGCACCGCTTCGAGATGCCCTTCTCGGTCGAGGCGGAGATCCCGCCGGAGTGGGAGTGCAAGGTCTGCGGGGCCCAGGCACTCCTCGTTGACGGCGACGGCCCTGAGGAAAAGAAGGCCAAGCCTGCGCGTACACACTGGGACATGCTGATGGAACGGCGGACCCGCGAGGAACTGGAAGAAGTCCTCGAGGAGAGGCTGGCCGTTCTGCGGTCCGGGGCGATGAACCTTGCGGTGCATCCCCGCGACAGCCGC
>DATEMN010000617.1:0-6772 GCA_035275565.1 Pseudonocardiaceae bacterium
TAGCGTGGCGTCGCGGTTGCGGACAGCTCCCTGGTCAGCCTTGCCCAGCGGGTCAGCAGAGCGGCCGCAGTGCCCGAGTCGATAGCTTCGGCGGCGCGCTGCACCGTATCGCTGAGGTCACCGACCAGATCACCCGTCAGACCGCGGTGGACGGCCAGCGCGGCAGCTGAATTGAGTAGTACGGCATCCCGCACCGGACCGGGATCGCCAGCAAGCAGGCGCCGCACCACAGCGGCATTGGTTGCGGCGTCCCCACCGCGCAGATCCTCTCGACGGGCCGCTGGTACACCCAACGCCGCCGGGTCCAGCTGATCACGCCGCACCGCACCGCTGTTGACTACCCATACCGAGGTGGTGGTCGTGGTGGTGATCTCGTCAAGTCCGTCGTCGCCACGAACCAGCAACGCGCTGGCTCCCCGATCGGCGAACACCTGGGCCATCACCGGGGCCATCCGCAGGTCCGCGCAGCCCACCAGGCTCGCAGCGGGCTGCGCCGGGTTGATCAGCGGCCCGAGGAAGTTGAATGCAGTAGGCACCCCGATTTCACGCCGCACCCCACCGGCGTACCGCATTGCGGGGTGGAACAACGGGGCAAAGCAGAACCCGATTCCCATCTCGGCCACGCACTGTTCCACCTGCTCCGGGCCGAGGTCGATCGCCACCCCGAGTTCCTCGAGCACGTCTGCGGTACCGCACTTCGAGGACGCCGCGCGGTTGCCGTGCTTGACAACCGGGACTCCGGCCGCGGCTGTCACCAGCGCGGTCATCGTGGAGATGTTGACGGTGTGTGCCTGGTCGCCCCCGGTACCCACCACGTCGATCGCTCGCTCGGGCACGTACACCCGCCGGGCATGCGACAGCATGCCGCCGGCCAGTCCGGCGATCTCCGCCGGGGTCTCCCCCTTAATCCGCAGTGCCACGACGAACGCAGCCACTTGGGCGGACGTCGCCGCACCGGACATCACCTGGTCCATCGCCCATGCCGTGTCGTCGGCGTCCAGATCCGTCCCGGCAATCAGCTGAGTGAGCAGCACCGGCCAACTACGGGCACCGGCTGTCGTGACCATGGTGCGCGGCTCAGCTGTTCGCTACTGGCAACCGGTGCGAGCGGAGCACCTCGGCCACGGTCTCGGCGGCAACCAGCGGATCCAATGGGTGCACGATCACACCGTCGGCCTGCGACCAGACGGCCAACCAGCGGTCGTCCCTGCGCCGCACCGCAACGATCACCGGCGGACACTGCGCAATCTCGTTCTTGAGCTGTCGGGACAATCCCATTCCTCCGGTGGGCTGGGCCTCGCCGTCGAGGATCGCCAGATCCACCTTCCCGGCGTCGACCCCGGCCAGCACCTCGGCGATCGTCCCCACCTCAACGTAGTCCAGCCGGCCTATATCCGCCGCAGGACGCCGCCCGACCGCGTTGATGATGGCTTCGCGTAGCTCCGGTCGGTGACTAAAGACCAGAACAGTGGTGTCGTCGCTGGGAGCGTTCATCTGGTGGTCGAGGTCCTCGGTGTCGGTGGTCCCTGGTGGCCGCAGGCTTAAGGGAGCCGGGTCGGATCACGCGCGGGCGCTGACACGGATGATATCCGGACAGTCACTCGTGACGTGCATCCAGTCGCCCCCGGTCCAGCCGAGGTAGACGCTCTATGGTCATAATGCTTGGCGTGACCTCCTCGTCCAGTCTGGCAGCGCCCTCGATCAGCCAACGGGTGCACTCGCTGAACCGGCCCAACATGGTCAGCGTCGGCACCATCGTGTGGCTGTCCAGCGAGCTGATGTTCTTCGCCGGTCTGTTCGCGATGTTCTTCACGGTGAAGGCGCAAAACGATGGTCCATGGCCGCCGATCCTCGAGTCCACCGGCGAGCCGATCCATCTCAACGTGTCCTACGCGCTGGTGGTCACGATCATTCTGGTGTCCTCGTCGTTCACCTGCCAGTGGGGGGTGTTCAAGGCCGAGCAGGGCGATGTATTCGGGCTGCGACTCTGGTACACGATCACGCTGATTATGGGCACCCTGTTCGTGCTCGGTCAGGCCAACGAGTACCGCAACCTCGTCCATGAGGGCATCACGATCCCCTCAGGAGCTTACGGCACTGTGTTCTACCTCACGACCGGGTTCCACGGTTTACACGTGACCGGTGGTCTGATCGCGTTCATCTTCCTCATCGTCCGGACTAAGCTGAGCAAGTTCACGCCAGCACAAGCCACTGCTGCCATCGTCGTGTCGTATTACTGGCACTTCGTCGACGTGGTGTGGATCGGGTTGTTCGCCACTATCTACTTCTTGCCTTAGCACGAGCCACAAGCACCGAGCCGAACAAGACAGCAGGAGTAGCCGAGACCGATGACCACCGCAGAACCCGACGACCGATCGAGCCCTCCCGCAGGATCGAATCCAGCCCGGCCAAGGTGGGGAGGCCACAACCGGTTGTATCGTCGGGTGTCCGGGATGCTGGCACTCGTTGTGGCGTTGGTGGCTGCCGGTGGGCTATACACGATATTGGCCCCGCAGCCGCAGACCGCACATGCCCAGGACGATCCAACGCTGGTGCGCCAGGGAGAGCAGCTCTACAACAACGCTTGCATCAGCTGCCACGGCGCCAACCTGCAGGGCGTGCCCGACCGCGGGCCCAGCCTGATCGGCACCGGCGAGGCCGCCGTGTATTTCCAGGTCTCCACCGGACGGATGCCTGCAGCGCGCCAAGAGGCCCAGAATGCCGAGAAGCCGGTCAAGTTCACCCCGGAGGAGATCGATGCTCTGGGCGCCTTCATTCAAGCCAACGGCGGCGGTCCGACCGTGCCGAAAGGCAGCCTCGCCGGTGGTGACCCGGCTCGGGGAGGCGAGATGTTCCGACTAAACTGCGCGTCCTGCCACCAGTTCACCGGACGTGGCATCGCATTGTCATCCGGTAAGTTCGCGCCCGCGATCGAGAACGTGAATCCGCAGCAGATCTATGCCGCGATGACCACCGGTCCGCAGAGCATGCCCAAGTTCTCCGACCGGCAGATCACCCCGGAGGAGAAGCGCGACATCATCGCCTATATCGAGTCGGTCACCGAAGAGCAAAACAACCCCGGCGGCTACTCCCTCGGTGGTTACGGACCGATATCAGAGGGTCTGATCGCGTGGATCGTAGGGATCGCGGCACTGGTCGCCGTCACGCTGTGGATCGGAGCTAAGGCATGAGCGGCCACGGCGAGCCCATCGGGCGGCAGCGTTCCCCCAGCGAGGCCGAGCTGTCCACGTTGAGCCGCGAGGAACTGGTCCGGCTGGGCTTGGCCGCCGATGGGGTGACCATCGTGCATCAGGAGGACCCGTTTCCGGTGCCGGGTACCCGGGCCGAGAAGCGCACCGAGCGCAAGGTCGCGCGGTGGTTCATCATCGCCGCGCTGACCGGGCTGGGTTTTCTCGCCGCCTTCCTGTTCTGGCCCCACGAGTACGTGCCGCCCGGCAGCCCGGACAACGGACACCTGCTGTACACGCTCTACACGCCGATCATCGGGCTCTTGCTCGGGATATCGGTGTTCGCCGTCGGAGCCGGGACGGTCGCCTACGCCAAGCTCCTGTTGCCGCACGAGACCGCAGTGCAGAAACGTCACATGGGAGGGTCCGCACAGATAGACCGCGTGACCACGACTGCGATCCTGACCGACACCGGTACCCGCAGCAACATCGGGCGCCGGTCCTTGATCAAGCGAGCGGCTGGGGCGGGCGCCGGCGTGCTCGGTGTCGGGGTGGGCGTTCTTGCCTTGGGTGGGCTAGTGCGTAACCCCTGGAAGGGTGGCGACCAGGCTGCGCTGTGGGTCACGCCTTGGCACGCGGAGAAGGGCGAGCCGGTGTTCCTGCGCTATGACACCGAGCAGCTCACCCTGGTCCGCCCCGAGGACCTCGCTGCCGGGAGCATCGCAACGGTCTTTCCGTACAAGCGCTCCTGGTCGGAGGAGGAGGCGCATAAGGCGCTGCGCGCATCCGACAGCCCCGTGATGCTCATCCGGTTGCGGCCAGAGCAAGCAGCGCAGGTGGTCGCGCGCAGGGGCCAGGCCGGCTTCAATTACGGCGACTTCTACGCGTACTCGAAGATCTGCACCCACCTGGGTTGCCCCGCCTCGCTGTACGAGGCGCAGACCGCGCGGCTGCTGTGTCCATGTCACCAGTCGCAGTTCGACATGTTGGAGTACGCCAAGCCGATCTTCGGTCCAGCCACCAGGGCCTTGCCTCAGCTGCACATCGACGTCAACGATGAGGGATACTTCTATGCCAAGGGTGACTTCATCGAGCCCATAGGACCTGCATTCTGGGAGCGGAGGTCGTGAGTGCGATGACGACGCCGAGCAAGTCGTCGGGCCTGGCCGCCAGGGCGGGCAAGGCGGCCGACGAACTCGATCAGCGGTTCCACCTGGCGGCAGGCATGCGCCGACAGATCAACAAGGTCTTCCCGACACACTGGTCGTTCATGCTCGGAGAGATCGCGCTGAACACCTTCATCGTGTTGTTGCTGTCCGGGACATACCTGACGCTGTTCTTCGACCCCTCCATGACGGAGGTCGAGTACCAGGGCGTCTACCAGAACCTCCGCGGGATCGAGATGTCCAGGGCGTACGCATCGACCTTGGAGCTCTCCTTCGACGTCCGTGGTGGTCTGTTCATCCGGCAGGTACACCATTGGGCAGCGCTGCTGTTCGTCGCGTCCCTCGTCGCGCACATGTTCCGCACTTTCTTCACTGGCGCCTTCCGCAAGCCGCGGGAAACAAACTGGATGATCGGCATCTTCATCGCGATCCTGGCCGGGATCGAGGGCCTTACCGGCTACTCACTGCCCGACGATTTGCTGTCGGGGACCGGACTCCGGATCATCTCAGCGATCATCATGTCCCCCCCGGTGATCGGTACCTGGGTGCACTGGGCGATCTTCGGTGGCGAGTTCCCCGGAGAATTGATCATCCCTCGGTTCTTCATCATGCACGTATTGATCATCCCCGGCATCCTGTTCGCGCTCATTGCGGTGCACCTCGGGCTAGTCTGGTACCAGAAGCACACCCAGTTTCCCGGCCCCGGTCGCACCGAGCGCAACGTGGTCGGGGTACGAATTCTGCCGATCTTCGCGGTGAAGGCCGGTGGCTTCGCCATGGTGAACATTGGTGTGATCTGCATCATGGCAGGTTTGTTCCAGATCAACCCGGTGTGGAACTTCGGCCCCTACAACCCGGCCCAGGTCTCGGCGGCCTCGCAGCCTGACTGGTATGTCGGCTGGCTTGACGGCTCCACCCGGCTATGGCCCGCCTGGGAGCTCTACCTGGGCGACTACCTGATTCCCGCGTCGTTCTGGCCGACGATGGTGCTTCCCATCATCATGTTCACCCTGGCGGCGGCCTACCCTGCCATCGAGCGCAGGCTGACCAAGGACAACGCCACCCACAACCTCCTGCAGCGCCCCCGGGACGTACCGGTGCGCGCCGCCCTGGGCATGATGGCGATCTCGTTCATGTTTGTGCTGCTGCTCTCGGGCGGCAATGACGTCATCGCGTACGCCTTCGACATCTCGTTGAACGCGACCACCTGGGCTGGCCGTATCGGGCTGCTGTTGTTGCCACCCATCACCTACTACATCACGTACCGGATCTGCCTTGGGCTACAGCGTGCCGACCGCGCGGTCCTCGAACACGGCATCGAGACCGGCATCATCAAGCGCCTGCCGCACGGTGAGTTCATTGAGGTGCACCAGCCCCTCGGCGGTGTCGATGCACACGGCCACCCCATCCCGCTGGAGTACCAGGGTGCGCCGGTGCCCAAGCGGATGAATCAGCTAGGCTCGGCTGGCGTCCCCGTCCCTGGATCTCTGCTGCGACCAGATCCTTCGGAGCAGACGCGAGCGCTAGAGAAAGCTCGTCACGAGACCGCTGCCGGCAACCGAACCAGTAGCAGTGGTTCAGACCAGCGTAAGCTGGCTGGCCGACCCCAACAACCCAGCGACTAGGCCGTGTCCTGTGGATTATGGAATAGGGTCGCGGAGCCCAGATTCTGATCGAGGCGACGTTGACGGCGTTGCGGAAATAGTCGACGGTGCTGTGGAGATATAGGCGCGTTTGTCGTAGCGGGTGACCACGGCGCAGAATTGTTTTGTGAGTTTGTTGATGCAGCATTGACGACGTTGCGGTCCTTGTAGGCGTACGGGGTCGAACGTCGGTGGTCGTCCGCTCTGGCTGCCTCGCCGGGCTCGGTTGGGTTGGCCTGCTGGTCGACCCGCTCGGGATGGTGGGTCTTGACGTGGTGTCGGCGACCGCAGTCACGGCGCGCCATTCGGAGCCGAATGGCGCCCGGCAGGACACGCGAAACCGCCATTCGACTCCGAATGGCGGGTGGGCAGGTCAGGTGTGTGTGATTGCTTACTCTGTCTTGGGGCCGATGTGGTACTCGAAGACCAAGCCAGCAACCGTGGCCAAGACCAGCGCGATGCCTATCGCAACCATCCACCACTGGTCGAGAGCCAGCGCGAAACCGAGCACGGTCGCAGACAGTGCCATCCCGACCGGCCAGTAACTACCGGGCGAGAAGAAACCGAGCTCGCCAGCACCGTCGGAGATCTCGGCATCGACGTTGTCTTCCGGGCGTATCCGGACTCGCCGGGAGACGAAGCGGAAGTACGTTCCGATGATCAGGGTCAGCCCGCCGGTCAGGATCAGCCCCGCCGTCCCGACCGGCTCGCCACCCGACCACAAGCCATAGATCACCGCGGACAGGAAGAAGAACGCGGTATTGATCTCGAAGAT